>JBPCSL010000161.1:0-5359 GCA_051007175.1 Candidatus Nanopelagicales bacterium | reverse complement strand
ACGCCGGGCGGAGCGGGCTCGCGCGAAGGGAGCCCGAAGGGCTCGAGGGAGACGAGGACGTCCTCGCGGGAGATGCCGGCCAGGCCCAGGTGCTCGCGGTCCAGGACGCTGATGTCGACATCGGCGGGGGAGGCATCGGCGAGGAAGTCGGCGCCGACCGCCGCGCATGCGCCCCACCAGACCGCCCGCTGCCAGTGCAGGGGCAGGTGAACACCCACGCGGTCGCCGGGCATGACGTCGAGTTCGTCACGCAGCAGTCCGGCCGTCTTGGCGATGGCATTGTCGAGGCTCAGGGCGGAGAGCTCCATCCGCTCGCCGGTGGCAAGGTCATAGAACGTGAGCAGGGGCGCGCTCGGCGATCGGCGCACGCGATCCTGCAGGGCGGCGTACGGGCTCACGTCGTCACGGTAGTGGGCATAGGCTCGCAACGTGCTCTCGATCACGGCGCCGGAGCAGGTGCCGGGCCTGCCGCTGTGGCCCGTGCTCGTGGTCGTCCTGGCCCTCGTGGCCTTCAACGTCGTGTACCACCGGGTGGCCCCGGAAGGGCACCATCTGCTGTGGGCCCTGGGCGGGTCCTTCGGCCTCCTGGCCCTGGGCATTCTCGATGGCAACAGCTGGACCGACATGGGCCTCGGCTGGCGCTACCTCCTGCCGGGTTTCCTGTGGGGGGCGGCCTGCGTCGGCATCGTCACCCTGGGCTACCTCCTCGCCGCATCCTTCCGCCGCGGGCGCGACGCCATGCACGACGACCGGGTGGCCGAGCTCAGTGGCCCTCGCCTGATGTTCCAGGCGCTCGTGCAGGTGCCCTTTGGCGTGGTCCTCTTCGAGGAGATCGCCTTCCGCGGCGTCCTTCTGTCCATGCTCATCCGGCGCTTCGGCCTCGTCTGGGGGGTCGCCGTCGCGGCCATCCTCTTCGGCCTCTGGCACATCCTCCCGTCGATCGGCACCCACGAGCAGAGCGCTGCCCTCGGCTCGATCGTCGGCGAGGGGCGGCGCGGCAACATCCTCGCCGTGGGACTGTCGGTGCTCACCACGGCGCTGGCGGGCGTCGTCTTCGCGCTGCTGCGCCTGCTCTCCGGTAGCGTGCTGGCGCCCATGGGCCTGCACTGGGCCACGAACGGCATGGGGTATTTCTTCTCCTGGACCATCATCCGTGCCCGGCGCCGCCATCGGCGTCGTCACGGACCGCCTGACCCCGGCCCCTGAGAGAGTGGACCCATGACGACGGAAGCCAAGCGCCCCCGCTTCCACTTCCTGCGGCGGCTCTTCACGCCTCCCGTGCCTCTGTCGGAGCAGACGCCGCTCCAGCGGAAGTACGACAGCATCTCCTCGCTGCCGATGTTCATCGCCGCGATGGTCTGGCTCCTCGCCACCTTCTTCACGTGGTCACAGCCGCTTCGCGCCATGTATCACGAACAGGGCCTGATCCTCAGTCTCGTGACCTGGTGCATCTTCGCCCTCGACATGCTGATCCGTTTCGCCATCGACCCGCAGAAGAACACGTTCGTCAAGCACTACTGGCCGCTCCTTATCGCACTGGCCTTCCCGCCCCTGCGGATCATCCTCGTGATCGCGGCGGTCATGCGGGTGGCCCGCGACCGCAACGCCCTGGCGAAGATCGTCGGGCTCTACGCCCTGTACGCCGTCATCTTCGTCGTGCTCATGGGCGCGACCCTGACGCTCATCTTTGAGATCGACGCGCCGGGCGCGAACATCCTCACGTTCGGCGACTCCGTGTGGTGGGGGTTTGTCACGGTGACGACCGTCGGCTATGGCGATTTCACCCCCGTGACCGTGGGGGGCCGGGTCGTCGCTGTGGTCATCATGTTCACCGGTGCTGCCGCGGTCGGGGCCGTGACGGCTGCCGTGGCCTCGCGGTTCATCTCCAATGCCAACGCGCCGGCACCGGCTCCGGCGCCGACACCCGAGAATTCAACACCTGCACCAGTGGCCACAGGGGCCACATCCGGTTCCGGGGATGTCACCCTGTCGGACCTGGCGGCGCAGTTGTCGTCTTTGACCGAGCAGGTGACCGCTCTCACGCAGTCCCTCAGTGACACCCCGGCGACGCGCGCGGGCGACGGTGAATGACATGCCCCTGCCCGAGCCATACGATGACGGCACTGCTCCGGGCGTCCTCGCGACGTCCTTCTTCCCCGAAGGAGACGTTGGCATGGAATCGGGCGCGGCTCGCCTCGACCCCCACGAGGCGGCGGCTGCACTGTCGGAGCGTGACCGCAGGATCCTGGACTTCGAGCGCCAGTGGTGGAAGTACGCCGGTGCCAAGGAGCAGGCCATTCGCGATCTGTTCGACATGAGCGCCACGCGCTACTACCAGATCCTCAATGCTCTCATCGATCGCCCGGAGGCACTCGCGGTCGACCCCATGCTCGTCAAGCGCCTGCGTCGCATGCGCTCCTCCCGGCAGCGCGCCCGTTCGGCCCGCCGCCTGGGCATCGACCTCGACGTCCGCTAGTCGGCGTAGGCGGGCACGTCCCGCAGGGGTGGACGCACGAGCGCATCGACGGGATGCTCGGTAATCCAGAGCCCGTCCCGTCCGTACATGAACTGGGCGATGCCTGTGCCGGTCACCGGACGTCGCATGGCCTGATCGGGGTCCAGCCGATCGAGGGCGACCTGCCAGATCTCCGCCGACATCCGTCCGAGCCGCTGCTCGTCCTGATGACGGTGCAGGCGCTCGCCCAGGTCGACCTGAGCGATGGCATCGATGCCCAGGCGCTCGGCCGTGTCGACGAGGAGCGCGAACTCCACGCCGTAGCCGCACGGAATAGGCAGCGCCTCGATGAGGTCGCGCCGTATGGCGTACTCACCGGCGAGTGGCTGGGCGACGCCGGCCAGGCGAGGCCAGTGCAGATTGAGCAGCGGCCGGGCCACGAGCTCGGTCACGCGCCCCCCGCCGGCGGCACGGACTCCGGAGCCGTCGACGAGCGGGCGCTCGTAGGCCGCCTTCACGAGGTGTACGCCGGGATCCAGGAGCATGGGGCCGAGCAGGCCTGTCACGTAGCCGGGAGTGAAGGACCTGAGGTCGGCATCCAGGAAGACGAGGATGTCGCCGGAGGTCGCGGCGATGCCGCGCCACATGGCTTCCCCTTTGCCGGTGACCGTGGGAATCTCGGGGAGCACCTCGTGGGTGGCGACCACTCGGGCTCCGGCCTCGCGTGCCACGGACGCCGTGGCATCGGAGCTGTCGGAGTCCACGACGAGCAGCTCGTCGACCAGGCGCCACGGGCCGGCCATGAGGTCCTCGCGAATGGCGGAGACGACATCCCCGACCGTCGCCTCCTCGTCCTTGGCGGGGATCACGACGGAGACCTGGTGGGTGCCCTTGGCGCGGGCGACGTCGGCCCGGGGCCAGTGGGCGGCCGTGCTCGTGCGGCGGGCGAACCAGGCGAGGGCGTCGGGGTGCACCCCACCAGTCTGCCGGGCGGCGAGCCGGGTCGCCTCCGTGGCAGCCTCGACGTGCCTGCCCTGGATTTGCACTCTCGGGTGGAGAGTGCCAATATTGGGTTAGCACTCGACAACCTTGAGTGACAAAACCTGGCCGGTGAGGCCCCGTCGGATGCGGGGCCGTCCGTCGCGGGCATCGGCCGCGAAGGAGGGGATCCCCCCTCACGTCGTTCCGGGAGGAACCTCACCCCATGGCAAAGATGATCGCTTTCGATGAGGAGGCCCGTCGGTCGCTCGAGCGTGGCATGAATGTCCTCGCTGACGCCGTCAAGGTCACCCTCGGCCCCAAGGGCCGCAATGTCGTCCTCGAGAAGAAGTGGGGCGCCCCCACGATCACCAACGATGGCGTGTCCATCGCCAAGGAGATCGACCTCGAGGATCCCTACGAGAAGATCGGTGCCGAGCTCGTCAAGGAGGTCGCCAAGAAGACCGACGACGTCGCGGGCGATGGCACCACCACGGCCACCGTGCTGGCCCAGGCGCTGGTCAAGGAAGGCCTGCGCAACGTCGCCGCCGGAGCCAATCCCATGTCCTTGAAGAAGGGCATCGAGAAGGCCGTCGACATCGTGAGTCAGCAGCTGCTGGACATGGCGAAGGACGTCGAGACCAAGGAGCAGATTGCTTCCACCGCCGCGATCTCCGCGGGCGGTGACATGGAGGTCGGCGAGCTCATCGCCGAGGCCATGGACAAGGTCGGCAAGGAAGGCGTCATCACCGTCGAGGAGTCCAACACCTTCGGCCTGGAGCTCGAGCTCACCGAGGGCATGCGCTTCGACAAGGGCTACATCTCGCCCTACTTCGTCACCGACCCCGAGCGCATGGAGGCGGTCCTGGAGGATCCCTACCTCCTCATCGTCAACTCCAAGATCAGCTCGGTGAAGGACCTGCTCCCGATCCTCGAGAAGGTCATGCAGTCCGGCAAGCCACTCGCGATCCTCGCCGAGGATGTCGAGGGCGAGGCCCTGGCCACGCTCGTCGTCAACAAGATCCGCGGCACGTTCCGCTCGGTGGCCGTCAAGGCCCCCGGGTTCGGCGATCGCCGCAAGGCCATGCTGCAGGACATCGCGATCCTCACCGGCGGACAGGTCATCTCCGAGGAGGTCGGCCTGAAGCTGGAGAGCACCGGCCTGGAGCTGCTCGGCAAGGCGCGCAAGGTCGTCGTCACCAAGGACGAGACCACCATCGTGGAGGGCGCCGGCGACTCCGAGCAGATCGCCGGTCGCGTCAACCAGATTCGCGCCGAGATCGAGAAGTCGGACTCCGACTATGACCGCGAGAAGCTCCAGGAGCGCCTCGCCAAGCTGGCCGGCGGCGTGGCCGTCATCAAGGTCGGCGCTGCTACCGAGGTGGAGCTCAAGGAGCGCAAGCACCGCATCGAGGACGCCGTGCGCAATGCGAAGGCGGCCGTCGAGGAGGGCATCGTGCCCGGCGGTGGCGTGGCCCTGATCCAGGCGATGGCGGCTGCCGGCCCGAAGATCGACTCGCTCGGCCTCACCGACGAGCAGGCGGTCGGTGCCGACATCGTGCGCCAGGCGGTCAATGCGCCGCTGAAGCAGATCGCCTTCAACGCCGGCCTCGAGGGCGGCGTGGTGGTCGAGAAGGTCAAGGAGCTCCCTGCGGGCCATGGCCTCGACGCCGCCACGGGCGAGTACGTCGACATGATCAAGGCCGGCATCATCGATCCGGCCAAGGTCACCCGGTCGGCGCTGCAGAATGCCGCGTCCATCGCGGGCCTCTTCCTCACGACCGAGGCGGTCGTGGCGGACAAGCCCGAGAAGTCGGCCCCGGCCATGCCGGGCGGCGGCGACATGGGCGGCATGGACTTCTAGTCCTCGCACAACCCCGCCAGAGGGGCGGCTCCCGCGTGGGCGCCGCCCCCTGGGGCTTGGGC
>JBPCSL010000160.1:0-3983 GCA_051007175.1 Candidatus Nanopelagicales bacterium | reverse complement strand
GGGCTCGACGATGAGGGAGTACGCCGACAGGTGATCGATGCCCTCCGCCAGGACGCCCTCGACGGATGCCCGCAGGTCGGCGTCGGTCTCCCCCGGCGTGGCGTAGATCAGGTCGGCGCTCACGTGGTCGAATCCGGCCGCGCGCGCCTCCCTCAGCGCGGACGTCGATCGTCCCGGGGTGTGCGTGCGGTCCAGCGCCGCCAGCACGTGCGGTGCGAGGCTCTGCACGCCGAAGGAGATGCGGGTGAACCCCGCTTCGCGCAGTCGCTCGAGCCCCTCGGCATCCACCGAGTCGGGGTTGGCCTCCGTGGTCACCTCGGCATCGGGCTCGAGCCCGAACTCGCCGCGCACCGCGTCGAGGATCCGCCCGAGATCCCGGGCTCCGAGCAACGTGGGAGTCCCCCCGCCGACGAAGACCGTGGCGACCCGCGGGGCGTCCGGCAGCCGGCGACGGGCCAGGACGATCTCCGCGATGAGGGCATCGGCGTAGGTTGACCTACTCGCTCCGGGCCCTAACTCCTCCGCCGTATAGGTATTGAAGTCGCAATAGCCGCAGCGCGAGGAGCAGTAGGGGACGTGCAGGTACATCCCCCAGGGGTCTCCGACCGTCGGGGGCCCCGACTCAGACCAGGACACGTGACCGATTGTCCCCCGTCGTGGGCCTGCCTCACGCGCGGAGGCGACGTACAGTGGAGCCAACATCCTCGTGGAGGAGGAATCATGTCCGCGACACCCCCGCCCCCCGCCGCTCCCCCGCCCCCGCCGGCAGGTCCGGCACCCGCGCAGCCGCTCTCCGAGTCCGATGCCCGGCTGTGGGCGATGCTCGGCCAGTTGTCCGGCATCCTGCTGAGCTTCATCGGGCCGCTCATCGTCATGCTGGTCTTCGGCCCGCGCAGCGCCTTCGTCAAGAAGGAGTCGACCGAGGCCCTCAACTTCCAGATCACCGTGGTCATCGTCTACATCATCAGTTTCATCCTCATGTTCGTGGTCATCGGCATCTTCTTGTTCCTCGCCGCCTACATCGTGAGCCTGGTCTTCATGATCATGGCCGCGGTAAAGAACAACCAGGGCGAGGAGTACCGCTACCCCATCAACATCCGGTTCGTGAAGTGACGCGACTCCGTCTCGCTGCCACCGGTGCCGCCATCGCGCTTGTCGCGGTGGCGGTTGCCGGCTGCAGCAGCGCCCTGCAGCCGGCCGCCGACTCGAGCAGTCCGGCCGCGAGCAGCAGTGCCTCGCAGGGTGGCAGCAGCGGAGTCACGGGTCAGCTTCCCGAGGGGTGGCCGACTCAGGTGCCGGCGGTCCCCGGTTTCACGGTGATGTCGGGTAGCGGGTCCGGCGACGCCTTCACCGCGCAGTTCCAGGCCGCGGGCGACCAGTCGAAGGCCGTGAAGGACTACGCCATCTACCTGCAGAACAACGGCTGGGCCCTCGATGGCAACATCCCGCCCGGCGCCAATGGTCTGTGGGGCTTCCGGGCCTTCGGCTACTCGCTCACGCTGCTGTCGACGGTCTTCGGCGACCAGACCGTCGTGTCGATGAACATCCAGCCCGCCTGATCCGCTACTTCTTGCCGGCGTCCTCGCCAGTCGAGAGCGCCGCGATGAAGGCCTCCTGGGGCACCTCGACCCGCCCCACCATCTTCATGCGCTTCTTGCCTTCCTTCTGCTTCTCCAGCAGCTTGCGCTTGCGGGTGATGTCGCCGCCGTAGCACTTGGCGAGCACGTCCTTGCGAATGGCGCGCACGGTCTCGCGGGCAATGACGCGGGAGCCGATCGCGGCCTGGATCGGCACCTCGAACTGCTGCCGAGGGATGAGCTCGCGCAACTTGGCCGTCATCGCAACCCCGTAGGCATACGCCTTGTCCTTGTGGACGATCGCGCTGAACGCATCGACGGTGTCGCCGTGGAGCAGGATGTCGACCTTCACCAGGTCGGCCGCCTCCTCCCCGCTGGGCTCGTAGTCGAGCGAGGCGTAGCCCTTGGTGCGCGACTTCAGCTGGTCGAAGAAGTCGAAGACGATCTCGGCGAGCGGCAGGGTGTAGCGCAGCTCCACGCGGTCCTGGCTGAGGTAGTCCATGCCGAGGAGCACCCCGCGCCGCCCCTGGCATAGCTCCATGATCGTGCCGACGAAGTCCGACGGGGCGAGGATGGTCGATCGCACGACCGGCTCGAACACCTCGGCCACCTTGCCGGTCGGGAACTCCGACGGATTCGTCACGATGACCTCGGCACCGTCGTCCCGGATGACGCGGTAGACCACATTGGGGGCCGTGGAGATGAGATCGAGGTTGAACTCCCGCTCGAGTCGCTCGCGCACGATCTCGAGGTGGAGCAGCCCGAGGAAGCCGCACCGGAAACCAAAGCCGAGGGCCACGGAGGTCTCCGGCTCGTAGACGAGGGCCGCGTCGTTGAGCTTGAGCTTGTCGAGGGCATCGCGCAGCGCCGGGTAGTCGGAGCCGTCGATGGGATACAGGCCCGAGAAGACCATGGGCTTGGGATCGCGGTAGCCCCCGAGCGCCGTGGACGCCCCCTTGCTCGCGAGAGTCACGGTGTCGCCCACGCGCGACTGGCGCACGTCCTTGACGCCCGTGATGAGGTAGCCCACCTCGCCCACGCCGAGGCCCTCGGCGGGGACCGGCTCGGGCGAGATGACGCCGATCTCGAGCAGGTCATGGGTGGCGCGCGTGGACATCATCTGGATCCGCTCGCGCGTGGAGACGTGGCCATCGATGACGCGGACATAGGTGACGACGCCGCGATAGGTGTCGTAGACCGAGTCGAAGATCAGTGCCCGCACAGGGGCATCGGGATCCCCCACCGGCGGCGGAATGGTTCTCACCACCTCTTCCAGCAGCTCGGCCACCCCCTCACCCGTCTTGGCCGACACCCTGAGCACGTCGTCGGGCGAGCACCCGATGATGTGGGCGAGCTCGGCCGCGTACTTCTCCGGCTGGGCGGCGGGGAGGTCGATCTTGTTGAGCACCGGGATGATCTGCAGGTCGTTCTCGACGGCCAGGTAGAGGTTGGCCAGGGTCTGCGCCTCGATGCCCTGCGCGGCGTCCACGAGGAGGACAGCGCCCTCGCAGGCCGCCAGGCTGCGCGACACCTCGTAGGTGAAGTCGACGTGCCCGGGAGTGTCGATGAGGTTGAGGACGTAGTCACGGCCGTCACCCGCCCGGTAGGGCAGGCGGACGGCCTGGGACTTGATGGTGATCCCACGCTCCCGCTCGATGTCCATCCGGTCGAGGTACTGGGCCCTCATCTGGCGATCGTCGACCACCCCGGTGATCTGCAGCATCCGGTCGGCCAGGGTCGACTTCCCGTGATCGATATGGGCGATGATGCAGAAGTTCCTGATCACCGCGGGATCGGTCTTGCCGGGGGCGGGGGCGGGCACCGACCCATGCTCCCATGCGGCCGCCCCGGGGCATTCCGGCGCCCACGAGGGGCTCAGGGGCCTCGGAGCCCCGGATTTGGGCTCACTCGACGCCCCCGGGTACCCTTATGGACCGACCAGCCCCCAGGGCACACGAGAGGCAGAGGCTCCGCAGTGGCGAACATCAAGTCGCAGATCAAGCGCAACCGCACCAACGAGAAGGCGCGCGTGCGCAACAAGGCTGTGAAGTCCTCCCTCAAGACCTCGGTGCGCAAGTTCCGTGAGGCCGTGGAGGCCGGCGACGCTAAGGCCAAGGAGCTCGCCGCGGATGCGTGCCGCGACCTCGACAGGGCCGTGAGCAAGGGCGTCATCCACAAGAACCAGGCCGCCAACCGCAAGTCGTCGATCGCCAAGAAGGCAGCCGCCCTCTAGACCCGCGATTCACTCGGAGCCCGGACCAGGTGGTCCGGGCTCTGTGCTGTTAGGCCTCGCCCTTGACCGAGGCCGTCCGCACGACGAACGTCTCCATCGCATGCAGCTTCTGGTCGACGTCGAGGGAGTCGCCCTCCCGCAGCCCGCCCTTGACCGCCACGTCGAGTGCCGCG
>JBPCSL010000159.1:0-4667 GCA_051007175.1 Candidatus Nanopelagicales bacterium | reverse complement strand
GCTCGGCATCGGCGCCTTCGCGGAGATGACGCTCGTCGCGGCCGGGCAGTGCACCAAGGTCGACCCGGCGGCGCCGCCGGAGGTCGCGGGGCTCCTCGGCTGCGGCGTCATGGCCGGGCTGGGTGCCGCCATCAACACGGGCAATGTCTCGCGCGGCGACACCGTCGCCGTCATCGGTTGCGGTGGCGTGGGCGATGCCGCCATCGCCGGCGCCTACCTGGCGGGGGCCAGCACGATCGTCGCCGTTGACATCGACGACCGCAAGCTCGAGCTCGCGAAGAAGTTCGGCGCCACCCACGTCGTCAACTCCCGCAACACTGACGCCGTCGAGGCAATCCGCGAGGCGACGGGCGGCTTCGGCGCCGACGTCGTCATCGAGGCGATCGGCCGACCCGAGACCTACGAGCAGGCCTTCTACGCGCGCGACCTCGCCGGCACTGTGGTGCTCGTCGGCGTGCCCGAGCCGCAGATGCGCCTCGACCTGCCGCTCATCGAGTACTTCGGCCGCGGCGGCGCGCTCAAGTCGAGTTGGTACGGCGACTGCCTCCCCTCGCGCGACTTCCCCATGCTCATCGACCTCTACCTCCAGGGCCGGCTGCCGCTGCAGGACTTCGTCTCGGAGAAGGTGGGCATCGGCGACGTCGAGGCGGCGTTCGAGAAGATGCACCACGGCGACGTGCTGCGCAGCGTCGTGGTGTTCGACGCATGAGCGCCCGCATCGACCGGATCGTCACCAGCGGCATCTTCAGCCTCGACGGCCAGGACTTCGAGGTCGACAACAACGTCTGGCTCGTTGGCGACGACGCTGAGGTCGTGGTCGTCGACGCGGCCCACGAAGCGGACAAGATCCTCGCCGGGGTGGGGGACCGCACGGTCGTGGCCATCGTGTGCACTCACGCCCACAACGACCACGTCAATGCGGTGCGCGACCTCGTGGCGGCAATCGGCGCGCCCGTGCGGCTACACCCCGCCGACCGCATGCTCTGGGATGTCGTCAACGCGGACGTCGACTTCGTGCCGCTCGAGGACGGCGATCAGATCTCGGTGGGCGGCACTGCCCTGCAGGTGCTGCACACGCCCGGGCACTCGCCGGGGGGCGTGTGCCTGAGCGCCCCCGAGCTCGGCGTGCTCATCAGCGGCGACACGCTCTTCTGCGGCGGGCCGGGCGCGACGGGACGCTCGTACAGCGACTTCCCCACGATCCTCACCTCGATCCGCGAGCGACTGCTCACGCTGCCGCCGGAGACGCGCGTGCTCACCGGGCACGGCGACGAGACGACGATCGCCGCCGAGGCCGGCTCCTACGACGAGTGGGTCGCGCGAGGCCATTGAGTCGCGCCGCTCCGCGGAGACCGTGCTAGCACGGGATCTTGCGCGAGATGACCTCAGCGGGGGTGACGGGGACCCGGGAGCGCCCTAGGGTGCCGCGCATGACGTGGACTCCAGATCGTCGGCGCCTGCCCCTCGTGCTCACGGCCTCCCTGTTGCTGGCCTTCATCGGCTCGATGCTCATGGGGGCCATCCCTGCGCATGCGCAGTCCTGCGCCGAGGCCACCCAGAGTGATCACGACACCCTCATCAAGGCCGACAACACGTCGACCAATGCGAGCGGCTGGAACTGCGCCTACGTCTTCACGACTGGCGACGACGAGATCGCCCTGGCCGCGACCGAGATCCAGGAGAGCGTCACCGGCTACGGCTACCAGAAGGTCTTCGACTGCAAGTACCAGACGGGCAGCGTCACCATCGTGGGGCCGACCGTGGTCGACGGCGGGGGCACGGTGCCATCGAGTGCGACCTGGTCGGCGACCAACCTGGCCACGGGAAGCCGCCACTACGTGGTCGCGGCCCTCTGGAACACCACGAAGAACTCGCGGTATCCCTACGCGGGGCAGTACAACAATGACAGCAACTGCACCAACTACGACATCCCGTTCAACGAGGTCTACACCACGTCGATCGACTGGAGCTTCACGGGCGCTGCCAACGGCCAGGTGCCCGTCAACTACCCGTGGCCCTTCAAGGTCACGCTGAAGCCGATCGATGGCAAGGTCATCAGCGACGACACCGTCTACATGAAGGTGTCCTTCCGGGATGACACCACCTCGGACGACACCATCGTCGGGGCCGGCATCCTCAACAACAACGTCGCGACGGTGAACATCGTCATGCCGCAGGCCGGCACCTTCAAGCTGTGGCCCGTCTACCCGGGTATCGCGTACAAGAAGGTGACGCCGCCATCGACGGGAACGACTCCCGTGGACGGGTCATGCCTCGGGGGCACGAACTGCCCGGACGGCAATGTCGTGCGGCCGGTGACCTTCGCCAAGAATCCGTCGTACACGCCGACGCTCACGATGACCATGCCCAGTACGGCTCCCGGCAGCACCTCAGCGGATGCCCAGATGACGCTCACCATTCCCTCTGGGGCCGGGTCCCTGACTGTGCAGCCGCCGGGAGTCCTCGCGACGATCACCATCCACCAGGCGGTCGACGACACCCCGAATCCCTCTACTGATCCCACCTTCTACACGGGGAATTTCAACAGCGTCGCTCCGGGGACGTACAACATGAGCGAGTACTTCAAGCTCCCGTCGACGCCGGGGAACTATCGCTACTACGCGAACTTCAGCGGATACGCGGCCATACCCAACGCCTCGGCGTACAACGGTGTCAATCCGGTGAATTCGACGCCGGTCACGGTGGCGGTGACGAGTCTGCCGACCGCCTGCTCGACTCTGACCGGAGGCACGACCAACACCTACATCAAGGCCAACAACTCCTACACCGATTCGCGCGGCTACAACTGCGCCTACCTCGATGACACCGGTCCGATCTTGATTGCGGCGCGCCAGACGGCCGTGATCAAGTTCACCTCCGCGTCGCAGTACCAGGCGGTGGCCTCGTGCGAGACGCCCACGTCCTCTCAGGCCGCGGTGATCGTCAGCGCGGGCCCGGTCGATGGCGGAGGCACGAGCCCGTCGAAGGTGTACTGGCAGATCACCAACAACTCGTCGTCTTCGTCGACTGCCGACCTGAAGGCCTACGGGAGCGTGCTGTGGATGGTGCGGACCAACAGCACGACGCCCTACGCCAATCAGTACAACGGGACAAACTGCGACTCCACGATTGCGAACAAGCCGCTCGTGATCGCGGCCAATCTCCTCCACATGATGACGGCCACGCTGGGCAAGCCGACCGGCACGGTGGCGCAGGGTGCGACGTCGACGTGGCCCGTCACGCTCAGCTCGATCGACAAGTACGTCGTCAATGGCGCCACCGTCACCATCATGCAGATGCAGGGATCCGTCCCGTCATCGGCGGATGACACGGTCGGGACGGGCACCATCACCAGCAACTCCGCGACGGTGTCGGTGAAGCCACAGGCGGGTCCGCTGAACTTCTACGCGGTCCTCGTCGGCTCCAACTACATCAATCCCCCGCTGCCGAGCGTCGGATGGACCGCGGCCCAGTCCAGTCCCGTGAACTCCTCGGGCGGCGCGGTGTCCGCGTCCGCCGGTCAGTCGGCCGCCAAGCGCGCCGTCAATGTCGTGACCCCGGCATTCACGCCGCTGCCGTCACCGCGGACCCTGGACTCGATCGACGTGGCCCGCCATGCGGAGGCGCAGCACGCCTACGAGACCCGGCTCCGCACGAGCATCCTGCGCAGCCTGCTGCCGACGCAGGTGTACGTCGTCGAGACCTCGGGCAAGAAGAACCTCTCGGCGAGCTGCCCCACGGGCACCGGCCTCTACACCTTCGCGACGTCGGCGCCCCACGCGTCGTACGGCCCGGGCGACTACGCCCTGTCGCCGAATGGCCGCGGCATCTCCCTGAAGGCCAAGGGCAGCGTGCCCACGCGCATGCAGGTGACGTGCCGGCCGGTCGGGTCGCCCATGGCCATCCGGGGCACGCTCGGCCGCGGATCGGTCAAGGCCGACCGCATGGTGGCGACGCTGGCCGGCTCGATCTTCACGGGCGGACCCGGTGGGGACACGATGACCTCGAAGGGTATGCGCACGGCCCTCGACGGTGGCCTCGGAGCGGACAGCCTCACGGTCCGCGGCCCCGGCTCCTCGGCCAATGGCGGCTTCGGGAGGGACTATCTCGTCGCTGACGCCGACGGCGTCCTCCTCTACGGGGCCCAGGGACGCGACACGTTCCGGACCGGCGATGCGAAGGTCCTCGTCAATGCCCGCGACGGTCGGGGCGGCGACACCGTCATCTGCGGCTCCTCGGCCACGCGGGTGGCGGCCGATCCCGGCGACGTGATCCAGGGGCCCTGCACGCTCCTGCGGTAGCGGAAGAGGAGTGATCTAGGACGTCGTCACGACGCGGCGTACGACACCGGTGCTCGAGACATCGACGCTGATGGTGTCCGTGGTGTCCTGCCCGTTGCTCCGCACGCGAGTGGTCGCCTGGAAGGCGCGTGCGGTGCCGGTCGGGATGGTGAGGCTGAGGACGACGGATCCCTTGCCCTGCAGGACCGTGGTGAGCGTGCCGCCGCCCGCGCAGGTGCCGACCGCGACGAAGGCCCCGCCGGCGGTGCCGCCCGCGCAGTAGGCCAGGTCCACCCGGTTGGCACCGTTGCCGTACGGGCCGGTATGGCTGAGCGTCAGCGCCACGACGTCGAGGTCGCCGATGTTCTGCAGGTAGAAGAGCTGTCC
>JBPCSL010000158.1:0-6740 GCA_051007175.1 Candidatus Nanopelagicales bacterium | reverse complement strand
GGGCCGACTTATCGATGAGCCAGCCGGCTAGCGCCACGCTTGGTCCATGACGGACTCATCGGCGAGGTCCGCGCAGACTTCAGACATTCGGCGCAGGTCCTCGACCGAGACGGTCGCGTGGCCGGCCTCCGTGACGAGTCGTCGGCGGATGTACTCCACGCGCGACAGGCCTAGGCGCCGCGCGTGCGCGTCGATCGAGGCGAGCACGTCGTCGGGCACGCCCCGGATCAGCACATCGGCCATCGTGGTCACCTCATCGGATCGGGCGGAAGGCGCAGATATCGCACGATATCACTGTGGCCGCGTCGGGGACCTGCATGGCGGGAGTCGCTAGCCTGGCCGCCTCATGGCCCACCTGCTCGTGATCGCCGACTCGCTGGCCTTCCACGGGCCCGAGCGGTCCGAGCGGCCCTCCGATCCCCGCCTCTATCCGCAGGTGGCCGGTCGCATCCTGGGGGCCGACGTCGATCTCGTCGCTCGCCAGGGGTGGACTGCCCGCGATGGCTGGTGGGCGCTCACCAAGGACCCGGTCGTGTGGGGGGAGTACCTGCCGCGCGCCGATGCGCTGCTCATTGGCGTCGGCGGCATGGACCAGTTGCCCACGCCTGTTCCGACGTGGTTGCGCGAGTCGATTCCCTACATCCGCCAGGGTCGGGTACGCCGAGCCGCGCGCGATGCCGTCCGGTCGTCGACCCCGCCGCTGGTGCGGGCTGTGGGCGGCCCCTTCCGCACGTTGCCGCAGGCCGCGACCGATCGCTACCTCTCGCGCATCGTCCAGGGCATGCGCACCATGCGCCCGGGGCTGCCGATCGCGCTGCTGGGGCCTCCGCCGTGGACGGGGCAGTACTACCCGTCGACGAAGGCGCACGCGCCGGCACTCAAGGCTGCTCGCGCCTGGGCCGCCCGCGAGGGTGTCGCCTACGTCGACATCGAGGCGATCGTGTCGCCGCGCCTGGCCGCCTGCAATCCCGACGGGATGCACTGGTCGTGGGAGGTCCACTCGCTCGTCGGCGAGGCCGTGGCCGGAACCCTCAGTCGTTGAGTGGCGAGTTATGACGCCGATGGGTGCCGAATCCATGCCACAACCCGCCACTCAACGACTGAGGGTACGAGCGACGGCCTCGCCGACGAGCGAGTGGACCTCCCACGACCAGTGCATGCCGTCGGGATTGCAGGCGGCCAGTCGCGGCGACACGATCGGCTCGATGTCGACGTAAGCCACTCCTTCACGAGCGGCCCAAGCGCGGGCGGCCGCGAGCGCCGACGCGTGATTGCGGGTCGATGGGTAGTACTGCCCCGTCCACGGCGGAGGCCCCAGCAGGGCGATCGGCAGCCCCGGGCGCATCGTGCGCACGCCCTGCACGATGCGCGTGAGGTAGCGATCGGTCGCGGCCTGCGGCAGCGTGCGGAAGGGGCCGCCCACCGCCCGTACGAGCGGCGGGGTCGACGACCGGACGGCATCGCGCGCGGCACGGCGTACCCGACCCTGGCGGATATAGGGAATCGACTCGCGCAACCAGGTGGGCACGGGTGTCGGCAACTGGTCCATGCCACCGACGCCGATGAGCAGCCCGTCGGCCCGCTGAAGGTACTCCCCCCACACGACCGGATCCTTGGTGAGCGCCCACCAGCCATCGCGGGCAGTCCAGCCCTGGCGCGCCACCAGGTCGACTTCAAAGCCGAGAAGGCGCCCGGCCACCTGCGGATAGAGACGGGGGTCGGAGGGCCGCTCGGAGCGCTCGGGCCCGTGGAAGGCCAGCGAGTCGGCGATCACGAGCAGGTGGGGCACCGGCTCAGGATGTCAGGCCCCGGACATGCAGACGGCGCACCCTGTCGGATGCGCCGCGCGTGGAGCTGAGGGGACTCGAACCCCTGACCCCCTCCATGCCATGGAGGTGCGCTACCAGCTGCGCTACAGCCCCGCCGCCCCTGAGGGCCCGGCAAGCATACCCAGGGCTAGCGATCGTCCGCGGGCCAGTCCCCGTCGACCGGCACCGGCTCCGGCAGGGATCCGGCGTTGTATTCCTGCAGGCGCCAGGGCGGCCCGTAGCGGCCGTCGTTCTCGATGAGGACCGTCCATGCGCAATTGGTGAGCACGCCCAGGGCGGCCCAGTGCTCCGGGGGCAGTCCGAGCAGCCGGCCGATGCCGGCGCGCGCCGAGCCGCCGTGGGTGACGACGACGAGGACCCCGTCCGCGGGGATCCCGGCGAGGCCACGCTCGACCGCCTCCACGACTCGATCGGCGACGTCCAGCCGGGTCTCGCCCGTGACGCCCGCCTGCATCTCGACATCGACCGACCAGCGGGAGATCTCGTCGCCGTACTGCGCCAGGAGCTCCGGTCGTGTCTTGCCCTCCCACTCCCCTGCCGCGGTCTCGCGCAGGGCGGGGTCATAGGTCGGCTCCAGCCCGGTGAGAGCGACGAGCGGCTCGACCGTCTGGCGGGTGCGGGTGAGGTCGGAGCACAGGATCGCGTCGGGCTGCAGCGCCGCGAGCATCGCCGCCGCCCGCCGTGCCTGGAGGACGCCTTCCTCGTCGAGCGCAATGTCCGTCTGCCCCTGGAAGCGGTGCTCGGCATTCCACGAGGTGCGGCCGTGCCGCCAGATGACGATGCGCTTCACGCCTGTCCCGGTGCCTCGTCGAGGCTCAGGGGGATCGTCGGGCAGTCCTTCCAGAGGCGCTCCAGGGCGTAGTGGACGCGCTCCTCCGCCATCTGCACGTGGACGACGATGTCGCCGAAGTCGAGGAGCACCCAGTGCCCCTCCTTCTCGCCCTCGCGACGCAGGGGCTTCACCCCGTCGCGGCGCAGCCGCTCCTCGACCGCGTCGACGACGGCGCGCACCTGGCGGTCGTTGGCCGCCGTGCACAGCACGAAGACGTCCGTGATGACGAGGTACTGGCTCACGTCGATCGCGACGATGTCCGTGGCGAGCTTGTCCGAGGCCGCCTGCGCCGCGGACTGCGCCAGGGCGATCGCTTCATCAGTTGCCGGCACGCGTCCTCCTTTTCGCACACCCTGTCACAGGGCAGGCTCGAGGCGCGCATCGGGGAACAGCTCCTGCACGAGCGCTTCGGCGTCCGGCGCCGGGATGGAAGCAGGACGTACGCCGACCCGGATGATCTCGACCGGCAGCACCGCATGCTGCGTGCGCTTCGCCTGCACGTCGGCGCTCACCTGCAGGAGGAAGGGCACCAGCTGCTCGGTCGGGACCGTCGACTGCGCCAGGGACCCGAGGCTGGTGAGCAACTGGCGCATGCGCTCCGGCTCATAGGGCAGCCGCTGCAGCACGAGGTCGAGCACCGCCGACACCCTAGAGATCCGGGCCGCGTCGTCCTCCCCGGGGATCCGCGCCACCACGTAGTCGGCCGCGGTGACGCCATCCATCTTCACCCAGCCGGGCCCGAGGACGCGCACCTCGGACCCGTCCTGCCGCGGGAGCACGACGGCGGCCGGCAGCTTCACCCAGATGCCGTCCACCGCGTCGACGAGCCCCGCGAAGGCGAGCCGGTCCAGGGTGAGTCCCGCGTCGAGGCGCAGGGAGAGCTCCTGGCTCACCCCCTTCACCCCGGCCAGCGTGTCGGGCGCCGCCGGGGTCAGGCCGAGAGTGACCGAGTCGTCGCCCACCGGGACCAGCAGGCTGGCCGGCACCTGAAGGAACGTCGTGGTCTCCGCCTGACCCGCCGGCTCGATGCCGATGACGACATTGCCGAGGGCGTAGGAGTCGGCATCGAGGACCTGGAGCAGCAGTGTCTGCTCGACGGGAGTCGGCGAGGGCGACGGCTGCGGCCCGGGGTCGGGGGCGGGATCGGTGCGCACGAGCGCCAGGAGGCCGAAGCCGAGGACGATGACGAGCGCCCCGACGGCCACCAGGACGACGCGGGACGCCACGCTCACGTAGTGGCCCGGCGGGCCGGCACGGCCGCCCCTGTCGGGCCGTCCCGATACAGCCCCCGCTTGCGGATGTAGCTCTCCACCCCGGGCGGGACCAGGTAGCGAATGGGCGCGTCCGCCGCGACGCGGGCACGCACGTCACTGGAGGAGATGGCGAGGGCGGGCACCTCGAGCAGGGTCACCGAGCCCTGCGGGAGCCCGGGGTCGGCGAGCGCATGCCCGGGCCGGGTCACTCCCACGAGGTGGGCCAGCCGCATGACCTCGTCGGTGTCACGCCAGCCGAGGATGTCGCTGAGGGCATCGGCGCCGGTGATGAAGAACACCTCCGTCGACGGATCCCCGTCGGCGCGCAGGTCGCGCAGGGTGTCGACGGTGTACGTCGGCCCGGGACGGTCGACGTCCACGCGGCTGACGGTGAAGCGGGGATCGGCCGCCGTGGCGATGACCGTCATGAGGTAGCGGTCCTCCGCGGGCGAGACCGCGCGGTCGGACTTCTGCCAGGGGCTGCCGGTCGGGACGAAGATCACCTCGTCGAGGCCGAATGAGTGGGCCACTTCGGAAGCGGCGACCAGATGGCCGAGGTGGATGGGATCGAAGGTGCCGCCCATCACCCCCACGCGCA
Source organism: Candidatus Nanopelagicales bacterium (assembly GCA_051007175.1). GTDB lineage: Bacteria > Actinomycetota > Actinomycetes > S36-B12 > S36-B12 > Mxb001. The sequence goes on along the minus strand of JBPCSL010000158.1, from coordinate 2,228 downwards.
GGGGCGCTGGCGGTGCGCTTGTGCGACTGTCGGTCACCGGTCCACGTTGATCAGCATGGTGATGATCAACAGGAGGATGAGGACGGCGAGGGCGGTGCCGCCGAAGACGTAGGGGCTCACGGGGGCGTGCTCGGTGACACCGGCTTCCTCGGACAACCGGACTGCGGCGGCGAGCGTGCCCATGGAACCTCCTCAAGTAGCGGACTGCGTCCAGCCTACCCGCCCTATTCGCGGATGTGGCCGTCGCCGGTCACGACGTACGTCGTCGTGGTGAGCTCCTGCAGGCCCATGGGGCCGCGGGCATGCAGCTTCTGGGTGGAGATGCCGATCTCGGCCCCGAAGCCGAACTCCCCGCCGTCGGTGAACCGTGTCGACGCATTGACCATGACGGCCGCCGCATCGACCCCCGCGACGAACGCGCGGGCCGCCGACTGGGAGTCCGTGACGATCGCCTCGGTGTGCCCGGAAGACCAGCGCCGGATGTGCGCGAGCGCATCCGACAGCGAGTCGACGATGCCGGCCGCGATGTCGAGGGAGTAGTACTCCGCGGCCCAGTCGTCGTCGGTCACCGACGCGAACGCCGTGCCGGCGGCGACGGCGTACGGCTTGATGCGCTCATCGCCATGCACCGTCACGCCCGCGTCGCGCAGTGCCGCCATCGCCGCGGGGAGGAAGCGATCAGCGATATCCGCATGGACGAGGAAGGTCTCCGCCGCATTGCACACGCTGCAGCGCTGCGCCTTGGCGTTGAGGAGGATGCGCACCGCCTTGTCGATGTCGGCGCTCTCGTCGACGTAGACATGGCAATTGCCGACGCCCGTCTCGATGACCGGGACGGTGGAGCCCTCCACGACGCTGCGGATGAGGCCCTCGCCGCCGCGCGGGATGAGCACGTCGACGTAGCCGCGGGCGGTCATGAGGTGCTTGACGGACTCGTGCGAGGTGCCGGGGACCAGCTGCACCGCATCGGCCGGCAGCCCGGACTCCGCCAGCGCCTCGCGCAGCACCTGGACGAGCACCTCGTTGGTGCTCTGCGCCGATGACGAGCCGCGCAGGAGGGCGGCGTTGCCGCTCTTGAGGCACAGGCCGGCGGCATCGACGGTGACGTTGGGGCGTGCCTCGTAGATGATGCCGACGACGCCGAGCGGCACGCGGACCTGCCGCACGTCGAGGCCATTGGGCAGCGTGTAGCCGCGGACGACGTCGCCCACGGGATCGGGCAGGTCGGCCACGTCCTCGAGGGCCGCAGCCACGGACTCCAGGCGCGCGGCATTGAGGGTGAGCCGGTCGACGAGGCCCTCCGCCGTGCCGGCCTCGCGGGCCCGGGCCACATCGATCGCATTGGCCTCCACGATGCGCGCGCAGTTGTCGCGCAGGGCGCGAGCGGCATCCCGCAGCGCGTGGTCCTTCTGCTCGCGGGTGAGGACCCGCAGCTGGGTCGCGGCCTCGCGGGCGCGGCTCGCGCAGTCGAGGATGGCGGTGCGATCGTCCTGCATGGCGCCCAGGGTACGCCGCCCGAGAGGGGCCTGTGGCTAGAGCGGGCTGACTCCCCCGGCAGCGACGAGGCCGGGCCCCTGGCCCGACACGCGACCGCGACGGTGGAAGGTCTCGCGGTCGATGACCTCGACGCCGACGACGTGCCAGTCGGGCAGCGCGGCCGATTCGAGGTGGTCGGCCCACAGGCTCAGCGCCAGGTCGGTCGCGCAGCGCGCATCGGGAGCCTCCTCCCAATAGCGGATCTCCGCGCGGTCGTCGGCGTACCGACCGGAGAGAAGGAAGGGATGCGCGTGCGAGAGGCGCTCGAGCCCGGCCCTGATGTCACCGGCGGCGACGGCATCGCCGGCCAGGGTCACGGTGACGAACCACAGGGAGCCGACGTCGTCGGCGCGCGGAGGCTGCACGGGCGCCTCCCTTCGCGTGGGGGCCTAGGCCCCACCCTTCCCGTCGAGGACCACGATGTCGTCGCGGTGGATGACCTCCCGCTCGTACTCCGGTCCTCGCTCGCGGGCCAGGTCCCTGGTCGATCGACCGATGAGGCCGGGCATTTCCGCTGCGTCGAAGTTGACCAGACCGCGGGCGACCGCGTGGCCGTTTTCGTCCAGAAGGTCAACGGGATCTCCCGCGACGAAGTCACCTTCCACACGCGTCACTCCGGCAGGCAGGAGAGACAGGCGCCTCTCCGTCACCGCGGTCACCGCGCCGGCGTCGAGGTGGAGCTTCCCCTGGGG
>JBPCSL010000157.1:0-6246 GCA_051007175.1 Candidatus Nanopelagicales bacterium | reverse complement strand
AAGGCCTCCCATTCGGCATCGACATTGCCCATGCTGGGGTAGTCGATGGTCGGCGGGTGCACGTAGGCGAGCACGAGGTGCGCGGACAGGAGCCGACTGAGCACGGCGCCGAGCGCCACGGCATCCTCGCCAGACTCATCCGGGCTCACGCCGACGACGATCTCCATGCCACCCATTCCTGGATAACGTCCTCCCCGCCGGAGGACATGGCTACCGTAGCCGCAGGCACGCGCCCTCGGGGCGGGGAGGAGGGGACATGGCATCGTCACTGTTCCGCCTCAAGCCCGTCGAGTCTGAGACAGGCCATGGCGAGCTCAAGCGCAGCATGGGCCGGATGGCCCTGCTGTTCTTCAGCATCGGGTCGGTGATCGGCAGCGGCATCTTCGTGATCCTCGGCGTCGCCATCCCCAAGGCGGGCCCCGCCGTCCTGCTGTCCTTCGTCCTCGCCGCGGTCGCCGCCCTCTTCTCGGCCCTGTCGTACGCCGAGATGGCCAGCGCGATCCCCGCGTCCGGCTCGTCGTACTCCTATGCCTATGTCACCCTCGGCGAGCTAGTCGCCTGGGTCGTCGGCTGGATGCTCATGCTGGAGTACGGCGTTTCCGTCGCCGCCGTGGCCGTCGGGTGGGGGGAGTACCTCAACGAGTTTCTGTCCGCGTTCGGCATCACGATCCCCAAGGAGTTCGCGAGCCCGCCCGGTGATGGAGGCGTCTTCAATATCCCGGCGCTCATCGTGGTCCTGCTCTGCACGCTCCTGCTCATCCGCGGGGCATCGGAGTCGGCCCGCTGGAACTCGATCATGGTGATGCTCAAGATCGCGATCCTGCTTTTCTTCTCCGCGGTCGCCTTCACCGCCTTCGACGGCAGCAACTTCGCGCCCTTCCTGCCCCTGGGTCTCGCGGGTGTCACGGCGGCGGCCGGCCAGGTCTTCTTCTCCTACATCGGATTCGATGCGGCATCGACCGCCGGCGAGGAGGCCAAGAACCCACGGAAGGACCTGCCCATCGCGATCATCGGCAGCCTTGCGGTGGTGACGGCGCTCTACCTCATCGTGACCCTCGCGGCCCTGGGAGCGCAGAACTGGAAACTGGACGAGGGCCAGGGGTCCGAGGCCGTCCTCTCGACGATCGCCAACACCGCGGTCGGCGGCTCGTGGGCGGGCACGCTCATCGCCCTCGGCGCGATCATCTCGATCTTCAGCGTCGTGCTCGTGACGCTCTACGGCCAGACCCGCATCCTCTTCGCCATGGGACGCGATGGCCTGCTGCCCAAGGTGTTCACGCGCGTGAGCGTCCGCTCGCAGACACCGGTATGGAACACCGTCATCGTGGCCGCCCTCATCGCCGTCCCCGCGGCCTTCGTGTCACTGGGTCAGCTGGCCGAGGCCACGAGCATTGGCACGCTCGGTGCCTTCGCGGTCGTCAATGTTGGTGTCATCGTGCTGAGGAAGCGCCGCCCGGATCTGCCGCGTGGCTTCAAGACCCCGCTCTTCCCGCTCATGCCCATCCTGGGCATCCTGCTCATCCTCGTGATCGTCGCGGGGCTGGACCCGGTCACCTGGCTCGTCTTCGCCCTCTGGATGGCCGTGGGCCTGGTCGTGTACTTCGGGTACTCGCGCCGGCATTCCGTCCTCGGGCGCTCGGGCACATAGTCGCCTGCCGAATCAGCATTCGACGCCTACAGTGGCCCTATGGCCTCTGCCCGTCGACTCGTCCTCGCCGGCCTCCTCGTCGTGAATCTCGGCCTCGCTGCCTGTGCGTCCGACCCGTCTTCCTCGACTCCTAGCAGTTCCGTGGAAGTCCCCACGGCGAGCTACAGTCCGCCCCCGGATGCGCAGGTGACGCCTCCCGAACTCATCACACTTGCGAACGTCCAGCCGAATGAAGGGATACAGCCCGTCATCGACTTCATCGAGTCCGCGCGGTCGTCGGTAGACATCTCGATCTACCGAATTGACAGTGACTTCACGCCACTCATTGACGCTCTTCAGCGGACCGTGACTCGAGGAATTCCGGTGAGAATCTCGATCTCGCGTCAACTCGTTGGACAACCCAATCCGCCTCAAGGAAACTCCCAGCAGATTGTCGTGCAGCAGCAGCTCCAGGCAAAAGGCCTGCAGGTGGAATTGAGTAGACCGGAGTTCCACTACGGGCACGAGAAGTCGATCATCATTGATGCCGGCACGCCGAATGCGCGGGCGATGGTCGCCGACTGGAATCTACAGGCCTCCTACTTCGGTCCTAATCAATATGGGCCCGTCGGTGCTCGCGGCATGGCTGTCCTCAACTCGGACCCGCAGGATGTCGCCACGATCGCGGCGTACTTCAATGCGAACTGGCCCCCTTACGCGCCGTACCCGGTGTCGATCCGCTCCAGTCTCGTCTGGAGCCCCAGCGGAATCGACTACATGCCCGTCGGGAATTCCGTCGCCGTCCTCACCGACTTCATCCGTGGTGCACGGCAGCATTTGGACATCTACGCCGAGTACATCCAGGACAACTCGTTCCTCATCGAAGAGGTCATCGGCCGCGCTCAGGAAGGTGTCACAGTGCGGATCGTGGCCAACTCGTCTGGTCAATCACCGCAGATGATTGCCACACTTCGAGGAGCGGGAATCCAGATTCGCTTCGACCCGATCTTCGAGGGCAATACCTCGGATCCGATGTTCGTTCACTCCAAGACCATGTTCGCCGATGTCGGGACTGAGGATCAAGCGGCCTTCATTGGATCGCAGAACACCTTCATCAACGAGTCACCCGAAGCGATCCTTGAGTTGGGAGTCCTGGTGCGCAACCAGGAGACGATCGAACGAGCTTTCAGCTACTTCGAGGAAGACTGGTCTACTGCCTCAGAGACACAGGCCAGCCCAAGCCCGGCAGGGAACTAGCTCATGCGAGTGCGACTCATCGCCTTCCTCGGGGCCGCGTTGGCCCTCGTGGCATGTTCCGCGCCACAGCAAGCCTCCCTGCCGACGCCGCCACCACTCGAGGTCGACCGCACGGGCCAGATCACCCTCGAGTCAATCCAGCCCGACGATGGAGTCGGTGCCGTCATCTCCGTGATCGCCGCCGCCACGAAGTCGATCGACATCGCCGTCTACCAGATGGATCCGAACTACAGCCCCCTCGTGGTGGCACTCACGCAGGCAAAGGACCGAGGTGTGCGCGTCCGGATCCTGCTCTCCGGCACCATCTACCCGCCAGGGTCCACAAATGACAATCCCCAGGATGTGGAAATTCTCCGCGCTCTCGGCTTCGAAGCCGCCCTCAGCAGGCCCGAATTCAGCTTCTCCCACTGGAAGGTTCTCATCGTCGATGCCGGCACCCGGGACAGCAAGGCGCTCATCTGCGACTTCAACCTTGAGGCTGGCTACTTCGGCATCGACCCCGCGTATCCCCAGGAGGGAGACACCCGAGGGATGGCGGTCATCGATACCGACCCCCTCGACGTCGACATGATCGCACGAACCTTCGAGGCCGACTGGCCGCCCTACAAGCCGTGGCCCGCCAACGATCGGCCCAACCTTGTGTGGTCACCTAGCGATAGCACCTGCGACTCCGTGAGCTGCGCATCGCCGTACCCGCTGGAGCCCGTGGGCAACTCTCGGAGCGTCATGCTGTCTCTCATCGGCAACGCCCAGGTCTCGCTCGATGTGTACGCGCAGGCACTTGCCGAGCCCTCCGAACTCCTTCAACCACTCCTCGACGCAGCTCATCGCGGCGTGAAGGTGCGCATTGTCGGCAATGACGGCGGCATCAACTCCGATGCGCAGGCCAAACTCAAGGAAGCTGGCGCCGAGATCGTGACCAATCCCACGGACCCGAGCGGCGATGGGAAGGTGATGTACATCCACAGCAAGACCATCGTGGCTGATGCCGGTACCCCCGGGGCCATCGCCTATGTCGGCTCGGTCAATCCCTTCCTCGATGAGTCCCTCGACACGGAGCGGGAGCTCGGAGTACTGCTCACCGACCCCACCTCCATTGAGCGCATCGTCCTCACGTTTGACACCGATTTCGGAGCAGGATCGCGAGCATGAGCCCGACCCGTCGCGAGCTGCTGGCGTGGAGTGCCTGCGCGGCTGGTGGGCTGGCACTCGCCGGCTGCTCCACCGGCAGTACCAAGCCAACACCCTCACCGGCCGACACCGGGAGCGTGAACAGTGCCGAGTCATTGGCCGCGCTGACGCTATGGACAGCTCAGCAGGGAGCCGACCGTGGTTCCTACGGCATCGGGGGCACGCTCGTCGAGTCGGCTACGGGCCGCGTGCTCCAGACGATGCCCAATCGTGTCTTCCGACCGCTCTCCACCGGTGGGACCTTCGTCCAGGACCCGACCGCGCACGGTGAGCGCCAACTGATGTCGTGGTACCTCGCGCAGCGCGAGATCCTGAGTCTGCCCGATCCGAGCGATCTCACGGTGATGACAAGCCTGGACCCATGTCTGATGTGCGCCAGCGCTCTTCTCACTGTGGGAGTTCAGGTGGGGGTCATCGCCATCGATGACTACTCCGGGGTCAACTACGACTCCACGGGCTCGTTTGCCGACCTCCCCGAACCGCTTCGCTCCCAAGCCCTCGCCACATTCGGCTACTACGCCGTGGACGGCGGGCGGGCCTTCCAGGGCAGTTCCTCTATCGCCTACGCCGACCAAGCCCTCTCGCAGGACACACTCAATTCCTGCGCGACGCTCTACACGAACTCCGCCAATACCGTCCGCAGCGCGCGTCGAGCCGGCGGCGCTTCGCCAGCCGAACTGACCAACCCTTCCACGAACCCTGCCGCCATCGACGTCACACGGGCGTTCCAGGTCACCTGTCCCGAGGCGTTCACAATCACGATGCGAGAGCCGCGCCTGCCCGACCGACGGCTGTACGACACGCTGGTCAATATCGTCAGGCGCAGTCCAGGCGCCACTAACGCGGTCGCCTACCTTGACCCCTTCGGCAATCTCGTGACCGCACAGCCCGACCAGCTGCAGATCAACGGCCTGAGCACGGCATTTGCCCTGTGCACGCGGGCCTACGCCCACACCCGCTACGCCCTCATGGACTCCAGCGCCACCCAGGCCCTTGCCACGCAGTCGTTGACGAACACCACCTATGGCACCTTCGTCTTCCTCGAAGCACCAGACCCTTTCACGTCCGTCGGGATGTTCGACATCGGCGCTTACGGTTCAACCTTGGCGGGTGCCGCATCGCCCTCGATCCCGAGCGCATTCCAATACTTCGAGTTGCCCTCCGGTGTCACCGAACGCCAGCTCCAAGATGTGATCTTCCCGCTCCCGCCGCTGTACTCAGAAGGCATCAAGATCTCGCCTCAGCGAGTCGTCGGCGTACGTTGACTCCCCGGAGTCCTGGCGATGATCGACTCACCGGACCATGAGCCGATTCTGCGTACGGTCGCCTACGTGGGCGCTACTCTCGAGCCATGGCTACCTACACCTGCCCCCAGTGCGACATGTCCGTCAACACCACCTGCGGCCACTGCAATGCGGATCTGGTCAACGACGTCCTGGTGAAGGACGACGGCACCCAGGTCGGTATCTCCCAGTGCCCCAACGGCCACGGCAAGATCAAGTCTCCGATGTGCTGCGGCACGGATATGAGCTGCGCCGTCTGAGCGGTCTTGCTTCGGGCGTGCCTCTTACCCGAGGCGCCCGCCGGATGCCACGCGACGCCCCCACTCGATGCCTGGGCCGGCCGACACCTGAACTCAAGATGTCCGAAGCTGTCGAGGTGAACGCTGTGTTGCCCATTCACCCTAGATCAGCCGAATAGATGAAACAGCGTTCACGTCGACGACCATGTGGGGGGCAAGTCAGCCGGAGGGGCGAGCCAGCCGGGGTGGACGAGCCAGCCGGGGTGGACGAGTCATCCGGGGTGGACGCGTCATCCGGGGGCGAGGCCGTGATGTCGACACCCACCGCAGACACCGGTCACCCAGATCCCCACTCCAGGGAGCTGGCGAGAACAGTCCACCAAGACGCGCCGGGCCAGTGAGGAGGGGATGGCGGGCCAGTCACAGGGCCGTTCCGAGTTCGCCGCGGCCGGGGCCTTCTTCGGTGGAAAAGCGTCACCGGGTGAAGCATTTCGACCGAAGAACCGGTCACAGAGCCACAACGAGTCTTCAGGGGCGCGCCCGAAGGGATTCGAACCCCTAACCTTCTGATCCGTAGTCAGATGCTCTATCCGTTGAGCTACGGGCGCTCGGCCGGACGAGTGTACCCGGCCCACGTGGGGGGTCCATG
>JBPCSL010000156.1:0-9451 GCA_051007175.1 Candidatus Nanopelagicales bacterium | reverse complement strand
AGGAGGCCATGGAGGGCCTGCGCCGCATCGCCCATCGCGTCATCTGGGTCAACCCCCACAAGGGAGATGCCCCCGTCTACGTCCCCGCCTCGCTGGGCATGATCGTGGCCAATCCCTTTATCGACGAGGTGCACTCCGGCCACAACCTCGCTAGCCTCGAGCGGCTGGCCGAGAGACTTCCGAAGGTGGGTTGACCATGAGATTCAGCGTGTCCCTGGAAGCCGAGGGCGATCGCGAGATCACCCTCGAGGAGGTTGTCGAACTCGCGGACGCCGTCGCCGGCCTCGGGGGCATCGCCTCGGGATTCGGCACCATGGGCTACGGCGCGCAGATCATCGTCGAGGCCCCCACCTCCGATGAGGCCGTAGAGATCGCGCTCGCGCAGTTCGCGGAGGCGGTCGCGAAGACCTCCCTGCCGGCCTGGCCGGTGGCCCGCGCCGAAACGATCGGCGAGGACGAGGACTACGCCGACCTTGACGACGAGCCAGGTCCCGCGTGATCCGTCTGGGCAGCCTCGCCGGCTACTCCTTCGAGGGGCCCCGCTCCCTACCGGGCTGGACCCCGCCGGCAGTACCCGCGGTCTACGCGATCCTCGCCAAGTCCAACCCGGCGCGGCCCCAGGAGTTCTCCGTCATCTACGTGGGCCATTCCGACGACCTGTCACAGGAAGGCTTCCCGCTGCGCCATCCGCGCGCGCAGGCCTGGGTAAAGCGCGCTGACGGGAAGTTCAACATCCACGTCTGCTGGTTCGAGGTCCCCGGTGGCACCCGGGCCCATCGCGAGCAGATCGCGCGGGAACTCATCGCGATCTACGACCCCAGCTGCAACCTGGAGAAGTTCGACCAGGGCTGGAAGGACGAGTGGATCGGGGAGTACGAGACTCCCGTCACCGACGCCCTCACCACCGGGCGCGACCCGGGCTAAGCCATCCCTCGGTCAGTCGACCGAGAGACCGACACCCTCCATGAGACGCGAGCGACGCGTGCCCATCGCGGGGCGCGCCACGCCCTCGGCCTCGTGCTCCTCGTGCTTGAACGTCGCCCCGGCCACGATCCCCTCGCCCATGCCGTAGAGCAGAGGCAGGGCACCGGCCACCACGCGCCCGGTGCTGTTGATCGCGGTGAGGCCGGGCTCGATCGCCTCGGCATCGCGCTTGATCTGCCACACGAGGTCCGCGGACTCCTCCAGGTCGGTGGCGATCGCCTTCAACTGAGAGCCCACGATGAAGAGATAGATCGCCAGTCCCGCGATGAGCGCGACGATGTCGATGACCGACCACAGTGCCAGTGAGCTCATGACCGCACCTTGTCCAATACTCGTCCGAGGAACAGGTGGTGTTCCAGGCCCTCCGCGAGGACCAGCTCAACGCCACCCGCGGTCGTCGTGATGAGGGTCGTATCCGCCGTGTTGGCCTGCGTGGCGATGAGCGTGGCCTTGATCGCGGCGACGCGCTTGCGGATCCGGGCGACCAGGATCACCAGGATCGTGAGCAGCGCGGCCACCGCCACGACCACGACGATGCCCAGGATGTTGGCCGTCTGCCAGAGTTGCTCGACCTGAGGGTCCATGTCAGCCTCCCAGCCTGCTGCGGCCGCGCTTGAGGCCGTCGATGATGGCGAGCGCGGACGCGATCGTCTCGTTGAGGCCCTTGAGGCCCGCGGTATTGCTCTCGGCCTGCTGCAGGCCGGTGAGGATGCTCCCGGCCTGATTGCCGATGCGCGCCGCCAGAATGAGGATCGGCACGACGAGCGCCACGACCACGAGCACCACGATGAGGCCGATGACGTAGCCGATCAGCCAGCCTTCGTGTCCGGTGAAGTCCACGTGCCCTCCTAGATCGATTCCGCGAAGTCGCGAACGGGCGCCAGGCTTTGGTTGACCGACCCAACGACGGGGCCGACCGTGGAGGTCTTGGCGACGATGACCTGCACTCCGCCGTCGAGGACGCCCAGCGTCTTGGAGACGGCACGCAGGTGGAAGATAACTCGGAGCAGGCCCAGTGCCGCGGCGGCGATGATGAGCGCCCCGACCACGAGCGTGACGATGGCTTCGACTGGCATCGTGCTCTCCTAACCCAGCAGCTTCGAGACAGGGCCCGCGTAGCGGACCGCGCCATTGGCAACTTCCTTGATGACCACGTCGGTGGTCGCGAGGAGCTCCGGAGTCGTGTTGAGCTCCCCGATCACCGCCACTCCGCCGGCCAGCGTGTCGTCGGCGGCGCTACGGATGCGCTCGCAGGCGGCGAGCAGGCGATTGAGCAGCGCCACGAGCACCGGCACCACCACGATGATGAGGATTAGGTTGCCGAGCATCCACAGGCTCATGTCAGTCCTCCTGGTCAGCGGCTCGGGGCCGCGTTGTAGGGAAGGAAGAAGCGGCCGAAGACCCGCTTGATCGCCCGCATGAACGCCGTGAGGCCGATGGCGATGCCGCTGGCGGCCTTCGGGCCTCCCACCGCATACGGATCCTGCCCCTGGGCGAGGGCTTGCATGCGCACCTTCATCGACCCGGCAGTCTGGTCGATGAGGACGCCGGTGACGTCCTGCACGAGCCCGCGGCCGTACTGCGCCGCCGCTCCAGAAATCTGCAGGTCCATGGCGATGTTGACCTTGGTGGACGCGCCGCCCATGGGCTGTAGGCCCACGTTGAGAATGGTGGTGGCGTTACCTCGGCCCTTCTTGTCGGCCCCCGCACCATCGAGCACCAGGGTCTTCTTGGCCTCATCCCGGCTCTTGATCTTGAGCTCGCCCGAGAACTCGAGCTTGACCGGACCGGCAGAGATGACGACATCGCCCTGGTAGTGGTCGTCGTCGACCTTGTTGGTGAGGTTGGCACCCGGAACGCAGGCCGCGACCAGCGGCACGTCGTCGAAGAATTCCCACACCTTGTCGACCGGCTGGTCGATGTCGAAGGACTGGGTGATCTGCATGTCAGTCTCCCTTCACCGGCGGGGCGCCAGAGACATCGCGGCCGGTCTGCAGGGCCTCGTAGACGCGGTTGGGCATGAGCGGCATGTCGACATTGCGTACGCCGGTGTGCTCGATGGCGTTCATGACCGCGTTAACGAAGGCAGCCGGGCCGCCGACCGTGGCACATTCGCCGATCCCCTTGGCCCCGATGGGGTGGTGGGGGCATGGGGTGACCACCTCGTAGAGCTCGTAGCCCGGAGTCTCCCAGGCCGTCGGCAGCAGGTAGTCCATAAAGTTGGACCCGATGCAGTTGCCCTCCTCGTCGAAGGTGATGTACTGCATGCTCGCCATGGCGTAGGCCTCGGTGAGGCCGCCCATGATCTGGCCCTCGACGATCATCGGGTTGATGCGCACTCCGCAGTCGTCGACCGCCACGAACTTCAGCACATCCCAGACGCCCGTCTCGGGATCGACCTCCACCTTGCACACGTAGGCGGCGAACGGCCACGTGAGGTTGGGCGGGTCGTAGTAGGCATTGTTCTCGAGCCCAGGCTCCAGACCGTCCGGCACGTTGCTGTAGGCGGCGAGGGCGCAGTCCTGGATCGTCACGCCGCGATCGTGGTTGCCGCGGACGTAGAAGCGCCCGAGCTCCCACTCGATATCCTCCTCGGAGACCTCCAGGAGGTGCGCGGCGATCTTGCGGGCCTTGGCACGGATCTTGCGCGACACCATGGCCACGGCCGCACCCGCCACCGGCGTGGATCGCGAGGCGTAGGTCCCCATGCCGAATGGCGCGGTGTCCGTGTCGCCCTCCTCGACCGTGATGTCCTCGGCCGGGATGCCGAGCTCATGGGCGACGATCTGGGCCCACGTTGTCTCGTGGCCCTGCCCCTGGGTCTTGGCCCCGGTGCGGAGGATGGCCTTGCCGGTCATGTGGACCCGCAGCTCGGCGGAGTCGAACATCTTGATGCCGATGATGTCGTACTCGCGGCTGTTGCCCGCGCCGAGCGGCTCGGTCATCGTCGAGATGCCGATGCCGAGGAGCTTGCCGCGCTTGCGTGCCTCCTCCTGCTCCTGCTTGAAGTTCGCATAGCCGATCGCCTCGAGCGCGATGTCGAGGCACTTGGCGTACTGCCCCGAGTCAGTGAGGAAGCCGAAGGCCGTGCGGAAGGGGAACTGATCGTCCTTCACAAGGTTGACGCGCCGGAATTCGGCCTGATCCATGCCGAGGTCATTGGCGGCGGCGTGGATCATCCGCTCCTGGAAGAACATGGCCTCGGTCACCCGGAAGGAGCAGCGGTAGGCGACGCCACCGGGGGCCTTGTTCGTGTAGAAGCCCTCGCTCGTGAGATGGGCGGCGGGCACGTCGTACGCCGCGAAGGTCGAGTGCATGAGGCCGATCTTGAACTTCGTGGGCTGCGCGTCGGCATAGAAGGCGCCGTGATCGGAGATCGTGTGCATGCGCATGCCAAGGATCTTGCCGTCCTTGCGCAGGGCGAGCTGGCCCTTGAGGTAGACGTCGCGGCCGAAGCCCGTCGAGATGAGGTTGCTCGAGCGGTCCTCGACCCACTTCACCGGATGCTCGGTGAGGATCGAGGCGAGGATCGCGATGACGTAGCCGGGGTAGACCGGCACCTTGTTGCCGAATCCCCCGCCCAGGTCGGGCGAGACGATGCGGATCATCTGCTCCGGCAACTCGGCGACCATGGCCACGGCGGCGCGAATGATGTGGGGCGCCTGCGTCGTCATGTAGACGGTGAGCTTGCCCGTCGACCGGTCGTAGTCCGCGATCGAGCCGCAGGTCTCCAGGGGCGACGGGTGCGACCGCGGGTAGTGCAGGTCGATCGTGGAGACCACGTCGGCCTCGGCGAAGGCGCGGTCGGTTGCCTCCTTGTCGCCGATCTCCCAGTCGAAGATCTTGTTGGAGGTCTGGTTGACCTTGTCGTCGCGCACGAGCGGGGCGTCCGGGGAGGCCGCCTGCTCGGGATTGACGATGGGCGGTAGCTGCTCGTACTCCACGACGATCCGGCTGCACGCGTCCTTGGCGATGTAGGGATCGTCCGCGATGACGGCGGCGACCTCCTGGCCCTGGAATCGCACCTTGTCCGTCGCCATGACGGCCTGCGTGTCGTAGGACAGCGTCGGCATCCAGGCGAGGTTGCGCGCGGCGAGGGTCTCCCCGGTCATCACGAGGCGGACGCCGGGCACCTCCCACGCGGCGCTGGTGTCAATCGACTTGATGCGCGCGTGCGCAACCGGGCTGCGCAGGATCTCCATGTGGAGCATGCCGGGCAGCACGATGTCGTCGACGTAGCGGCCCTTGCCGCGGATGAAGCGGTTGTCCTCGACGCGGCGGCGGCTCGCGCCCATGCCGCCGATCTTGAGTTCGTCAAGCGCCATGGTGTCCTCAGCCCTCCTGCTCGCGCATCTTGTCGGCGGCCCAGAGGACTGCCTTCACGATGTTCTGGTAGCCGGTGCAGCGGCAGATGTTGCCCGACAGCGCCCAGCGGACGTCGTCCTCGGTGGGATTGGGGTTGCGCTCCAGGAGCGCCTTGGCGGCGAGCATCATGCCGGGGGTGCAGAAGCCGCACTGCAGGCCATGCTCCTCCTTGAAGCCCTCCTGGATGGGATCGAGCTGCTGCGCCTCCGCGAGCCCCTCGACCGTCGTGACCTCGCGCCCGTCGGCCTGCACCGCGAGCACCGTGCAGCTCTTGGCGGGGCGGCCGTTGAGGAGGACCGTGCAGGCGCCGCAGCCGGTGGTGTCGCAGCCCACGTGGGTGCCGGTGAGCTGCAGGCCCTGCCGGATGAGGTGGGCCAGGAGCAGCCGGGGCTCGATGTCGAGCGTGCGCTTCTCCCCATTGACGGTGATGGTGACCCGCCGGGTCGGGACGCCCTCAGCGGGGGCGTCGGGCACCACTTCGTACAGACTCGTCATGTCAGGCTGCCTTCTGCTCGGTCTGGGCGATATTGGTGAGGATCCGGGTGACGAAGGTCTTCACGACCTGCCTCTTGTACGACGCTGAGCCGCGATGGTCCGTGCGGGGATCAGCGGCACCCGCCACAGCCTCGGCGGCCGCGGCGATGGTGTCGGCGTCCAGCGTCTTGCCGACGATGGCCGCGGAGATCTCGGCATTGGCGTCGATCGTCTTGCCGCCGACACCGGCCAGCGCGCAGCCCGCGCGCGTCACGGTGGCGCCGTCCATGTCAAGGGCGATGGCCACAGACGCGGTCGCGAAGTCGCCGACGCGACGCTCGAGCTTGAGGTAGCCGCCCTTCGCCTTGCCCTTGGCCGCCGGGATGACTGCCTCGACCGCGACCTCGTTGTAGGCGAGGGCATTGGTGAAGGGTCCGAGGACGAAGTCCTTCATCGCGATCTCGCGCCGGCCATTCGGGCCCTGGGCCACGATGCGGCCACCGAGCGCGATCATCGTGGCGGCCCAGTCGCCCTGCGGGTCGGCGTGGCACACCGACCCCACGAAGGTCCCGCGGGTGCGCACCAGCGGATCGGCCACCAGGGACGCAGCCGCCGCCAGCGTCGGATGCGACTCGGCGATGACCTCGGAGTACTCCAGGTCCTCATGGCGGCACAGGGCACCGATGTGCAGCGTGCCGTCGGCATCGAGGCGGTGGTAGTCCAGGCCCGCGATGTTGTTGATGTCGACGATCCGCTCCGGGGAGGCGAACCGCAGCTTCAGCATCGGGATCAGGCTCTGGCCCCCGGCGAGGACCTTGGCCTCCCCGTTGCTGCGATCGAGGATCGCGACCGCTTCAGCAACACTGGCGGGTGCGTCGTACGCGAAACGTGATGGGTACATGGGGTCCTCTCGCGTGTGCTCTCAGGCCTGCGTATCCCGCACGGCGACGGGCATGGAGTCGGCGTCAGGGTCGGGGCGCGGCTCCTGGTGCGGCGGCCACGGCCCCTGCACCGGCTGGCCGGCCACCTTGAGGAACTCGACGAACTGCGGCCAGGCCCACACCGTGGGGCTGTCGCCTTCCTTGGGCGAGTTCTCGATCAGGGCGTACAGGCGCGGATTGCCGCGCTCATTGCCTGTGGACTCCACAGCCATGCGAATACCCCTCTCCCGAGGATGGAGCGAATGTCCGGAAACCTACTCCCCCGGGCAGGCTCTGCAAATCGAAACCTTACGGCGGTCTCGGCGCTAGCGGGGGCGATTGGTCAGGATCTCGGCCACGATGGAGACCGCGACCTCCGCCGGGGTCTGCGCCCCGACGTTCAGGCCCGCCGGCCCGTGGACCCGCTCGAGGTCGGTGACCTCGCGGTAGGCCAGCCAGTCGGCCCGGGACTGCTGCATGGCCTGGGAGCCGAGCGCCCCGATGTAACCCGCGTCGCTGTCGAGGGCGGCCATGAGGCAGCGGCTTGAGGCCTCCACGTCGTGGCCCATGACCACGATGGCGTCGAGCGGCGAGAGGCTCGCGGCCAGGCCGACGACCATCTCCGGTCGCGCCTCAGACGCGACCTTCCACCCCAGAAGTCCGCCCTGCCCCACGAGGGCGTCGGCATAGGGGCCCTTGCCCGCCACGACGAGGCGCGGGACCGGCCGGAGGTACGTCGTGATGCCGTCGTCGGCCACCTCGACGGTGGGGCCGCCCGCAGCCTCCGCGGGGGCCACGCGGACCTCGGTGACCTCGTCATCGGCCAATTGAGCGGTGATCGCGAGTGCCTCGCGCTGGAGGAGCCAGGCCCAGGTCTCGGCCGGGAACTGCTCGGCGGGGACCACGAGGAAGGCGACCTCGGTCCCGACGGGGAGGCCGCACAGGGGGCTCTCGATCTCGGTGACCCGGTGCCGCACATGCCGGCCCCGGGGGAGCTGGCGCGCCGCCACGTCGGCGAGGAGTCCGTCGAAGGCCCCACCCGCGAGGCCTCCGATCCGGCCACCGCCGGGGGTGAAGGCCAGGGCGTCGTCCGAGGGCGCCGGCGCCACCATCCAGGCCACGTCGGCCCGGGTGCCGGACCGCGCGCAGGCAGCCACGCTCAGGGCAACGTCGTACACGTTCGGGAGTGTACGTCGCTCCGCCGCGGGGACAGCGGCGAGCGCCTCGGCGCATGGCCGTCGGCTCTGACCGGTCAGGGACGTTCGGGGCGCTTCCCCTTCGGCATCGGTCATCCGATGGTGGTGATGGCACATCGCGCCACGGTGGCGTGGGCTCACGCGGTCGGCCTCGCGCCGCCCAAGGGGCCGACGATGACGGGAGTGATCATGAAGAAGACCGCCCTGGGAATCCTTGCCGGCACAGCGGCAGCGGCGGCGCTGGTCCTGGCGATGCCCGGCTCCGCATCCGCGATGGTGGGCTCAGTCGGCGCCGACAACTTCGAGTCGAATGGGACCGTCAAGGACGGTCACTACTGGGTGCACCAGGACACCGAGTCGGCAACGTGGACCTTCAACATCACCTCCCTGGCCTCGGCGGACAAGAACACCGTCTACCTCAACATCGATGCCCTGGTGTCCAACAAGGTGGGCGGCGGCTCCGGATACTCGGCCAACGGGGTGAAGTTCGTCGCCTCCTGCGGAAGCGCCAAGCAGATCCTCACCGTGAAACTCGTCAACGGCTACCGGCCGATCTACTCCGGCGACAGCCTCGGCGTCGGCCAGGCTGCCAGCGGGCATAGTTCCGCGGCGCTCAAGACGAGCCGCTTCGCCGGGTGCACGCAGCTCACCGTCCGGACCACCGGCGCCTACCCGCAGGAGCGCGCCATCGGATTCATCAAGACCTCGGCCACTCTGGGCTACAGCTGACCTGCCGACCCCAACGGCCAGGCGAAGGCACCCTCTGAAACTCTCAGAGGGTGCCTTCGCCTTTCGCAGCGGAATGGCAATGCACTGCGGCGTTCCGGGGTAGCGTCCGCCCATGATGAAGAAGCTGTCGGTGATTGTGGCCGCATTGACCCTGCCCGCCGCCCTGATGATCCCCTCGACGGCCGCCTCTGCGGATCAGCTCGCGGGGAAGCGGGAGGTCTACAAGTGTCAGGTGACTTTCGCGAAGGTCATCGACATCGGCGATTCCGGCACCAGTCACGGCGATATTGCCGTGCGCAATGGGGTCATCAGGAACGGCAAGGGCAAGGAGTTGGGACGATTCACATCCACGCAGATCGTCGTGGACTTCGACAACACCCGCGGTACCGAGGACCGACAGGCGTTCATCCAGCTGAACTTGCCCGGCGGATCGGTCATGCTCGTGGGGACGATCACCGCGACACAGGGCTCCGCGCCTTCTACCCCTCTGATTTACGCGATTTCGGGCGGCACGGGGAAGTACATCGGTGCTCGAGGCACCATGACGTCGACGCCGCTGCCGGCCCCCGCTTCCTTCAACGTCGTTCTTGACTTCGTCTAGGCCAGCCTGCAGGTGCCGTCAGTCCCCTCCGGAAGGGCGGGATCTCGCCGACTTGCGCCACACCGCCTGTCGGGCTGACAGGATTTGAACCTGCGACCCCTTGACCCCCAGTCAAGTGCGCTACCAAGCTGCGCTACAGCCCGCCGCCCCGCAGTCCCAGGAATCCTGGCTTGCGGGAACCA
>JBPCSL010000155.1:0-20019 GCA_051007175.1 Candidatus Nanopelagicales bacterium | reverse complement strand
CCATCCACAGAGGCAGGGATTCCACGCTGGCAACCTTGCCGGCGGGTGAGACGAACGCGGGCGAGGACCGACAACGCCCCTCAACAGGGCCGACCACGCCCCCCAACAGCAGGAGGGGCGGCCCCTCGGGCCACCCCTCCTGCTCTTGCTCTACGCGCCGATGCGTCGTCAGCGGTTGTAGTTGCCGTAGTCGAACTCCTCCAGGGGCACGGCGGGCCCTGACGAGACGCCGAAGCCGCCGTAGTCGAAGTCCTCGTAGCCGGTGAAGGTGGCGTACATGGCCGCCTTCGCCTCCTCCGTCGGCTCCACCCGGACATTGCGGTAAACGGGCATGCCCGTGCCGGCCGGGATGAGCTTGCCGAGGATGACGTTCTCCTTGAGGCCGAGCAGCGGATCGCTCTTGGCGTGGATGGCCGCGTCGGTGAGCACCCGCGTGGTCTCCTGGAAGGAGGCCGCGGACAGCCACGACTCGGTCGCCAGCGAGGCCTTGGTGATGCCCATGAGCTCGGGACGGCCCGAGGCGGGGGTGCCGCCCTCGGCCACCACGCGCCGGTTCTCCGACTCGAAGAGCCCACGCTCGACGAGCTCGCCCGTGAGGAAGTCCGAGTCGCCGGAGTCGATGATCGTCACGCGCTTGAGCATCTGGCGCACGATGACCTCGATGTGCTTGTCGTGGATCGACACGCCCTGCGAGCGGTAGACCTCCTGGACCTGCTCCACCAGGTGCAGCTGGACCTGCCGCTGGCCGAGGATGCGCAGCACCTGCTTGGGGTCGACCGCGCCGACCGTGATCTGGTCGCCGACGCCCACGTGGCCGCCGTCCTCGACGAGGAGGCGGACGCGCTTGGACACCGTGTAGGCGATCTCCTCGGAGCCGTCATCGGGGACGATGACGACCTTGCGCGCCTTGTCCGTCTCCTCGATCCGCACGCGACCGGAGACCTCACTGATCGGGGCGACGCCCTTGGGGGTGCGAGCCTCGAAGAGCTCCACGACGCGGGGGAGGCCGTGGGTGATGTCCTCACCCGCGACGCCACCGGTGTGGAAGGTACGCATGGTGAGCTGGGTGCCGGGCTCGCCGATGGACTGGGCCGCGATGATGCCGATGGCCTCGCCCACATCGACGAGCTTGCCCGTGGCAAGCGAGTCGCCGAAGCACATGCCGCAGGTGCCCACCTTGCTCTCGCAGGTGAGGACCGAGCGGACCCGGATCTCGCTGACGCCCGCGTCCGCGATGGCCGTGAGGTCCTCCATCGTGAGCTGGGTGCCCGCGGGAACGACGACCTTGCCGTCGACCTCCACGTCACGCGCCAGGGTGCGCGAGGCGATGGAGGTATCGAGGTTGTCGACGAGGCGCAGGCCACCGTCGCCAGGCTCGGCGATCGTCACCGCGAGACCGCGATCCGTCTCGCAGTCGACCTCGCGGATGATCACGTCCTGCGAGACGTCGACCAGGCGACGGGTCAGATAGCCGGAGTCGGCGGTGCGAAGCGCCGTATCCGCCAGACCCTTGCGGGCACCGTGGGTCGAGATGAAGTACTCGAGCACGGACAAGCCCTCGCGGAAGTTCGACTTGATCGGCCGCGGGATGATCTCGCCCTTGGGATTGGCCACGAGACCGCGCATGCCCGCGATCTGGCGGACCTGCATGAAGTTTCCGCGAGCGCCGGAGTCCACCATCATGAAGACCGGATTGTCGCGCGGGAAGTTGTCCTGCATGGCGCGGGCAACCTCGTCCGTGGCACGGGTCCAGATCTCGATCAGCTCCTGGCGACGCTCTGAGTCGGTGATGAGGCCGCGCTCGTACTGCGACTGCACCTTGCTCGCGCGCTCCTCGGCCACCGCCAGCAGCTCCGCCTTCTGCGGAGGCGTGACGACGTCCTCGATGGAGATCGTGACGCCCGAACGGGTGGCCCAGTGGAAGCCCAGGGCCTTGAGGGCATCGAGCGTGCGCGCCACCTCGACCTTCGGGTAGCGATCCGCGAGGTTATTCACCAGCGCACCGAGGGTCTTCTTGTCGACCTGGTAGTCGACGAAGGGGAAGTCCTCGGGCAGGGCCTCGTTGAAGAGGGCGCGGCCGAGCGTGGTGAGGAGCACGATGGGATCGCCGGGCTCCCACCCCTCGGGAGCAGTCCAGCCCTCGGGTGGCACCACGCCCGTGAGGCGCAGCCGCACGGGCTCCTGCAGGGTGAGCTGCCCGCGGTCAAAGGCCATGACGGCCTCGGGCAGGGACGCGAAGGCGCGCGCGTCGTCGGGAGACTGTCCCGACCCCATCGTCATGTTGTAGATGCCGAGCACCATGTCCTGAGTCGGCGTCGTGATCGGGCGACCATTGGCCGGGGACAGGATGTTGTTGCTCGACAGCATGAGGATGCGGGCCTCGGCCTGCGCCTCAGCCGACAGCGGCAGGTGCACGGCCATCTGATCGCCGTCGAAGTCGGCGTTGAACGCCGTGCAGACGAGCGGGTGGATCTGGATGGCCTTGCCCTCGATCAGCTGCGGCTCGAAGGCCTGAATGCCGAGGCGGTGCAGCGTGGGAGCGCGGTTCAGCAGGACCGGGTGCTCCGCGATGACCTCCTCGAGCACGTCCCACACCACGGGGCGCGAGCGCTCCACCATGCGCTTGGCGGACTTGATGTTCTGCGCGTGGTTGAGATCGACGAGACGCTTCATGACGAAGGGCTTGAAGAGCTCAAGGGCCATCTGCTTGGGCAGGCCGCACTGGTGCAGCTTCAACTGCGGGCCGACGACGATGACCGAGCGGCCGGAGTAGTCGACGCGCTTGCCCAGGAGGTTCTGGCGGAAGCGGCCCTGCTTGCCCTTGAGCATGTCGGACAGCGACTTCAGCGGCCGGTTGCCCGGGCCAGTCACCGGGCGCCCGCGACGGCCATTGTCGAACAGCGCGTCGACGGCCTCCTGAAGCATGCGCTTCTCGTTGTTGACGATGATCTCCGGGGCACCGAGGTCGAGCAGGCGCTTCAACCGGTTGTTGCGGTTGATGACGCGTCGGTACAGGTCGTTGAGGTCGCTCGTCGCGAAGCGGCCGCCGTCGAGTTGGACCATCGGGCGCAGGTCCGGCGGGATGACCGGGACCGCGTCGAGGACCATGCCCAGCGGGGAGTTGGTGGTGTTGAGGAACGCGGAGATCACCTTGAGGCGCTTGAGGGCGCGCGCCTTGCGCTGTCCCTTGCCCGACTCGACGATCTCCTTCAGCTTCTCAGCCTCGGCCTCGAGGTCGAAGGTCTCGAGGCGCTTCTGGATGGCTGCGGCCCCCATGCCGCCGTCGAACCAGCGGCCATAGCGATCGCGCATCTCGCGGTAGAGGATCTCGTCGCCCTCGAGGTCCTGGACCTTGAGAGTGCGGAACCGGTCGAAGACCTTGTCGAGGCGGTCGATCTCGGCATCAGCGCGTCGGCGCAGGGATGCCATCTCGCGCTCGCCCGCCTCGCGCACCTTGCGCCGGACATCGGCCTTCGCGCCGTCGGCCTCGAGCTCTGCCAGGTCGGCCTCGAGCTTCTGCGCGCGCGCCTCGATGTCGGCGTCACGACGCTTGGCGATCTTGGACTTCTCGACACCCAGCTCGGCCTCGAGGGTGGGCAGCATCTCGTGGCGGCCCTCCTCGTCGACGCTGGTGATCATGTAGGCCGCGAAGTAGATGACCTTCTCGAGGTCCTTGGGGGCGAGGTCGAGCAGGTAGCCGAGCCGGCTCGGGACGCCCTTGAAGTACCAGATGTGGGTGACCGGAGCGGCCAGCTCGATGTGGCCCATGCGCTCGCGGCGGACCTTGGCGCGCGTGACCTCCACGCCGCAGCGCTCGCAGATGATGCCCTTGAAGCGCACGCGCTTGTACTTGCCGCAGTAGCACTCCCAGTCACGGGTCGGCCCGAAGATCTTCTCGCAGAAGAGGCCGTCCTTCTCCGGCTTCAGCGTGCGGTAGTTAATCGTCTCGGGCTTCTTCACCTCGCCGTGCGACCACGCGCGAACGTCGTCCGCGGTCGCCAGGCCAATGCGAAGCTCGTCGAAGAAGTTGACGTCCAGCACCCTGTGTCCTTTGCCTTGTCGTTGCTTCGTTGGTTGTCAGTGGTGGGAGGTGACTACACCTCTTCGACGCTGCTCGGCTCCCGCCTCGACAGGTCGATGCCGAGTTCCTCAGCGGCCCGGAAGACGTCCTCGTCCGAGTCGCGCATCTCGATGGCCACGCCGTCGCCGGAGAGCACCTCGACGTTGAGGCACAGCGACTGCATCTCCTTCACGAGCACCTTGAAGGACTCCGGGATGCCAGGCTCCGGGATGTTCTCGCCCTTGACGATGGCCTCGTAGACCTTCACGCGGCCGAGCACGTCGTCGGACTTGATGGTGAGCAGCTCCTGCAGGGCGTACGCCGCGCCGTAGGCCTCGAGCGCCCACACCTCCATCTCGCCGAACCGCTGGCCGCCGAACTGGGCCTTACCGCCCAGGGGCTGCTGCGTGATCATCGAGTAAGGGCCGGTCGAACGAGCGTGGATCTTGTCGTCGACCAGGTGGAGCAGCTTGAGGATGTAGATGTAGCCCACGGTGAAGCGCCCGGGGAATGGCTCACCGGTGCGACCGTCGAGGAGGTGCGCCTTGCCGTCGTGGCCCACCAGGGTGAAGCCGTCATCGGTCGGCAGGGTGGAGTCGAGCAGCAGCGCGAGCTCGTCCTCCTTGGCGCCGTCGAAGACCGGCGTCGCCACGCGGGTGCCGGGATCTCCGGACCGCACGACCTCGGGCAGATTCGCCGCCCGCGGGTCGGCGGGATCGACCTTCCAGCCGGACTTGGCCACCCAGCCGAGGTGCGTCTCGAGAATCTGGCCGACGTTCATGCGGCCGGGGACGCCGAGGGGGTTGAGCACGATGTCGACCGGAGTGCCGTCGGGGAGGAACGGCATGTCCTCCACGGGCAGGATCTTGGAGATGACGCCCTTGTTGCCGTGACGGCCGGCGAGCTTGTCGCCTTCGGTGATCTTGCGCTTCTGCGCGATGTAGACGCGCACGAGGCGGTTGACTCCCGGGGGCAGCTCGTCGCCCTCGTCGCGGTCGAAGACGCGCACGCCGATGACCTTGCCGGACTCGCCGTGGGGGACCTTCAGTGACGTGTCGCGGACCTCGCGGGCCTTCTCGCCGAAGATCGCCCGCAGCAGTCGCTCCTCCGGGGTGAGCTCGGTCTCGCCCTTCGGCGTGACCTTGCCGACGAGGACGTCGCCGGGCACCACATCGGCGCCGATGCGGATGATGCCGCGATCGTCGAGATCGGCGAGGACCTCCTCCGAGACATTGGGGATGTCGCGGGTGATCTCCTCGGGCCCGAGCTTGGTGTCGCGGGCGTCGATCTCATGCTCCTCGATGTGGATCGAGCTCAGCACGTCGTCCTGGACCAGTCGCTCGCTGAGGATGATGGCGTCCTCGTAGTTATGACCCTCCCACGGCATGAAGGCCACGAGGAGGTTCTTGCCGAGCGCCATCTCGCCGAGGTCCGTGGAAGGCCCATCGGCGAGCACCTGGCCAGCGATGACGTGGTCGCCCTCGCTCACCACCGGGCGCTGGTTGTAGCTGGTGCCCTGGTTGGAGCGGTGGAACTTCTGGATCTTGTACGTCGAGTGAGTGCCGTCGTCGTTCGCGACGGACACGGCGTCCGCTGACACCTCCGTGACGGCGCCCGGCTTGGTCGCCGTGACGATGTCGCCAGCATCGTAGGCTGCGCGGAACTCCATGCCGGTGCCCACGAGCGGGGCCTCGGCGCGGAGCAGCGGAACGGCCTGGCGCTGCATGTTGGAGCCCATGAGCGCACGGTTGGCGTCGTCATGTTCGAGGAAGGGGATCATCGCGGTGGCGACCGACCAGAGCTGCCGCGGCGACACGTCCATGTAGTCGACGTCGGCCGGCAGGACGTAGTCGACCTCGCCGCCCTTGCGCCGCACGAGGACGTGATCCTCGGTGAAGCGACCATCGGAGGCCACGGCGGCGTTGGCCTGGGCGATGACGAAGAGGTCCTCCTCGTCCGCCGTGAGGTAGTCGACCTGGTCGGTGACGACGCCCTTGACGACCTTGCGGTAAGGCGTCTCGACGAAGCCGAAGGCATTGACGCGGCCGTAGGTCGCGAGGGAGCCGATGAGGCCGATGTTGGGGCCTTCCGGCGTCTCGATCGGGCACATGCGGCCGTAGTGGGACGGGTGAACGTCGCGGACCTCGAAGCCGGCTCGCTCGCGGGACAGGCCACCGGGGCCAAGCGCCGAAAGACGACGCTTGTGGGTGAGGCCGGCCAGCGGGTTGGTCTGGTCCATGAACTGCGACAGCTGCGAGGTGCCGAAGAACTCCTTGATGGAGGCGACCACCGGGCGGATATTGATGAGCGTCTGGGGCGTGATGGCCTCGACGTCCTGCGTGGTCATGCGCTCGCGCACGACGCGCTCCATGCGCGACAGGCCGGTGCGGATCTGGTTCTGGATCAGCTCCCCGACCGTGCGGAGGCGACGGTTGCCGAAGTGGTCGATGTCGTCGGTCTCGATCTGGATCTCCCCGCGCGGGGAGTCGGCGACCGTCTCACCCGCGTGGAGGCGGGCGATGTACTCGATGGTCGCCGCGATGTCCTCCTTGGTGAGGACACTCTGGCTCAGCTCCTCGTCGAGCCCGAGCTTCTTGTTGACCTTGTGACGACCGACCTTGGCAAGGTCGTAGCGCTTGGGGTTGAAGTAGAAGTTGTCGAGCAGCGCGCGGGCGTTCTCGAGCGTGGGGGGCTCGCCCGGACGGAGCTTGCGGTACAAGTCGAGGAGCGCCTCGTCCTCGGTGTTGACGTGGTCCTTCTCCAGGGTCTGCATGATGGAGTCGTACTGCCCGAAGCGCTCGCGGATCTCGGCCTCGGTCCAGCCCAAGGCCTTGAGGAAGATCGTCACGGGCTGCTTGCGCTTGCGATCGACGCGCACGCCGACGAGGTCCTTCTTGTCGACCTCGAACTCCAGCCACGCGCCACGGCTCGGGATGATCTTGGCGACGAAGACATCCTTGTCGCTGGTCTTGTCGAGGCTCCGCTCGAAGTAGACGCCGGGCGAGCGGACGAGCTGCGACACGACGACGCGCTCGGTGCCGTTGATGATGAACGTGCCCTTGTCGGTCATCAGCGGGAACTCGCCCATGAAGACCGTCTGCGACTTGATCTCTCCGGTCTCGTTGTTCATGAACTCGGCGGTCACGAACAGCGGAGCGGCGTACGTGAAATCCTTCTCGATGCACTCGTCCGGGGTGTTCTTCGGCGGCTCGAAGCGGTGGTCGCGGAAGGACAGCGACATGGTGCCGGAGAAGTCCTCGATCGGGCTGATCTCCTCGAAGATCTCCTCGAGGCCTGAGGTGATGGGGACGTCCTTGCGGCCCTCGGCCAGGGCGGCGGCCACGCGGTCCTGCCACAGCTGGTTGCCGAGCAGCCAGTCGAAGCTGGCGGTCTGGAGGGCCAGGAGGTCAGGGGTAGCCAGCGGTTCGCGGATTTTCGCGAAGGACGACCGGTGCAACTGGGGGGAGAGATCGGAGGTCCGAGAGGAGGCCAAGAGGGGTCCTTCCACAGTGTGTGCACGGGCGCGCGGCATCGCCGGTGTCAACCGGAGGAGGGCAGCGCAAAGAGGCAGCATACCCGCTGGGCACGCCGCTGTCGACCCCTGGGGTACCCGTTCGTCGGCCCTCGACCACGCCGGACCTGGCCTTGAAGGCCCTCGCCCGGGCGACAGACCCGGGCGGTGGTGCTCGGCGCGATCCTCGGCTCGGCGGCCGGGGGGCGGTGGCCCCTCGTCCCCGGGGTGGTGCGCGGACTGATCGTGGCCCGGCGAGGCCCGGGAGTCAAGCACCGTGACCGGAATGAGACCGCGGTGGCGCGGCCGGACGGGGGCCGCCACTGTCCCTCTGTCCCGGATGCCCGATTTCGCCTGCGGCACAAGCGGAAGGGGGCCCCGAGGGGCCCCCTTCGCACGTGCGGTGGAACTACTTGACGCTGACCGTGGCGCCGGCGCCCTCGAGGGCGGCCTTGGCCTTGTCGGCGGTCTCCTTGTTGACCTTCTCCAGGACGGGCTTGGGCGCACCCTCGACCAGGTCCTTGGCCTCCTTGAGGCCGAGGTTCGTCAGGGCGCGGACCTCCTTGATGACCGGGATCTTGTTGTCGCCGGACGCCTCGAGGATGACGTCGAACTCATCCTGCTCGGCTGCGCCGCCGCCGGCGTCGCCGCCACCGGCCGCCGGGGCTGCCATGGCCGCCACGGCCACGGGAGCGGCCGCGGTGACCTCGAAGGTCTCCTCGAACGCCTTCACGAACTCGGAGAGCTCGATGAGGGTCATCTCCTTGAACACGCCGAGCAGCTCGTCGGTGCTCATCTTCGCCATGGTGGCGCTTCCTTTCGTTCTCCGGCCGAGGGCCGGGGTGGTGGTGTGGGCCTTCAGCCCTCGGACTCGGAAGTGGACTGTGCGGAGGCATCGGCCTCGGGAGCCGAGGCTGTGGCCTCGGCGGCCGAGGCATCGGCCTCGGCTGGGTGGTCGTGGTGCAGAGCCTCCTCGACCTTGTGAACCACGGCCTCGACGCCATGCTCGACGGCCTCGACGACCTCCTCGGCGGCAAGCTCGACGGCCACGGCCGCCTCGGCGACCGCGTGACCCACGCCGCCGGACGGAGTGCCGGCGCCGCCGATAACCGACGGGTCGGCCTCAGCCTTGACGCGGAGGGCATCGATGGTCCGGGCTGCCTGCGACAGGGGTGCCGCGAAGAGCGACGCCGCCTGCGACATCGAGGCCTTCATGGCCCCGGCGAGCTTGGACAGCAGGACCTCGCGCGACTCCAGGTCGGCCAGCTTCTTGACCTCGGCCGCATCGAGGATGCGGCCGTCCATGTAAGCGGCCTTGAGGATGAGCAGCGGGTTGTCCTTGGCGAAGTTCTTCAGGCCCTTCGCGCCCTCGACCGGATCGCCCTTGATGAAGGCGATGGCGCTGGGACCCGTGAGCAGGACGTCGAAGCCCTCCACGCCGGCCTCGCGCGCCGCGATCTTGGTGAGGGTGTTCTTGACGACCGCGTAGTTGGCGATGCCCTTGAGCGAACGCCGCAACTGAGTGATCTGGGAGACGGTGAGACCGCGGTACTCGGTCAACACCGCTGCCGACGACGTACGGAACTCCTCAGTGAGCTCCGCAACAGTCGCGGCCTTGTCATCGCGCGCCATGCGCTCCTCCTGCTCCTGGCTAGGCGGTCCGTGGGCCGCACACACAGGGCAGGGTCCGCCGTGAGGCGGATCCAACCTGCGCGGGCTGCCCGTGATGCCGTCTCCGGCACCGGGACCTTCGGCCAGCCCGGGGGCTGGCAACCGGCGGTCTTCGGTTGGCCCGGCGAGACGGCTGCGCCGCCCCTCGGGCTGGTCAGAGGGTACGGGGCGGCCCTCCGTCAGGTCAAAACGGCCGCCCCGTGGGGCCTCTACGCCTGGGAATCCTCCGAGGCGACGTTGCGCGTGACGTTGGGATCCACCGGGATGCCGGGGCCCATCGTCGTGGACATGGTGATCTTCTTGATGTAGCGGCCCTTGGCGGCCGAGGGCTTGGCGCGGAGGATCTCCTCGAGGGCTGCCGCGTAGTTCTCGGCGAGCTGGGTCTCCGAGAAGGACGCACGCCCGATCGGGAAGTGCAGGTTGGAGTTCTTGTCGACGCGGAACTCGATCTTGCCGCCCTTGATGTCCTCCACGGCCTTGGCGACGTCCATGGTCACCGTGCCGGTCTTGGGGTTGGGCATGAGGCCGCGCGGGCCCAGGACCTTGCCCAGTCGGCCCACCTTGCCCATGAGATCCGGAGTTGACACCGCCGCGTCGAAATCGGTCCAGCCGCCCGCGACCTTGTCGATGAGCTCATCGGAGCCCACCTCGTCGGCGCCGGCCGCACGGGCCTCCTCGGCCTTCTCGCCCGCCGCAAAGACGATGACGCGGGCGGTCTTGCCGGTGCCGTGCGGCAGGTTGACGGTGCCGCGGACCATCTGGTCGGCCTTGCGGGGGTCGACGCCGAGTCGCATGGACACCTCGACCGTGGGGTCGAACTTGGACTTGGCGCCCTGCTTGGCGATCTTCGCCGCCGGCAGTGGTGCGTACAGGCGGTCGGGCTCGATGAGCTCCATGGCCTGGCGGTAGGCCTTGCTGCGCTTCATGACTGCTCCTTCTTTCGGCAGGTGTGGTTGGCGGGCCGCGCTGGCCCTCCCACGTATCGGGTGATCCCGATCCCCGGCATGCGTATGCCGGAAGCTAGTCGGCGACGGTGACGCCCATCTGTCGCGCGGTGCCCTCGATGATCTTCATCGCGGCATCGATGTCATTGGCATTGAGGTCGGGCATCTTGGTCTCGGCGATCTCCTTTACCTGGGCCCGGGTGATGGAGCCGGCGACCTTGGGGGCGTCGCCGGAGCCCTTCTCGATGCCGGCAGCCTTGAGGATGAGCCGCGAGGCCGGCGGAGTCTTGAGGGTGAAGTCGAAGCTGCGGTCGTCGTAGACCGTGATCTCCACGGGGATCACCTGGCCGCGCTGGTTCTCCGTGGCGGCGTTGTAGGCCTTGCAGAAGTCCATGATGTTGACGCCGTGCTGGCCGAGGGCCGGACCCACGGGCGGGGCAGGGTTCGCCTGGCCGGCCTGGATCTGCAACTTGAACATGCCGGCGATCTTCTTCTTGGGTGCCATGGTCGGTGTCCTCGTCTTCAATTCTTCTGGATCTGGCTGAACGCCAGCTCCACGGGGGTCTCGCGGCCGAAGATCTCGACGAGGCCGGTGACCTTCTGTGCCTCGATGTTGATCTCGGAGATGGTGGCGTGCAGCGTGGCGAACGGACCGTCGACCACGGTGACGGAGTCGCCGACGGAGAAGTCGACGACGCGAATCTCGGGGGCGGGGCCACCGCCACCGCCCGCGGCGACCGGCACGCCGGCCTTGCGCTCGGGGGCGGGAGCCAGGATCGCCACGACCTCGTCCAAGGAGAGCGGCGAGGGCTGGTGGCCGTGGCCGACGAACCCGGTGACGCCCGGGGTGTGGCGCACGGCGCCCCACGACTCGTCCGTGAGGTCCATGCGCACCAGGACGTAGCCGGGGAACTTGGTGCGGCGTACCAGCTTGCGCTGGCCCTGCTTGATCTCGGTGACCTCCTCCATGGGGACTTCCACTTGGAAGATGTAGTCCTCCATGTTGAGGGAGACGATGCGCGACTCGAGATTGGACTTCACCCGGTTCTCGTAGCCGGCGTAGGAGTGGATGACGAACCACTCCCCGGCAGCCAGGCGCATCTGGTCGCGGAAGGCCTCGACAGGATCGATCTCCTCGGCTGCCTCCGCCTCCTCGGCGGCCGCGACGACGGCCTCCGCGAGGACGACCTCCTCGACGATTTCCGCGGCGACCTCGGACTCGACGATCTCGACGATGGCGTCCTCGACCGCCTCCTCCGCGAGCTCCTCGGCCACGGCCTCCTCGACAACGGCGTCCTCGGCCGCAGCCAGCACGGCGGCGTCATCGACGCCCTCGGCCTGGAAGACCAGCGCCGGGGCAGGGCCCGACGCCGCTGATGCCTCAGCGGTATCGGCAGGAGGGAACTCGCTCACGTGTGTCAGGACTCCTTCAGGCGCCTCATCCGAAGACGAAGAGCACTCCTCGGGTGAAGACGTAGTCGAAGGCAGCCACGATGGCGGCCATGGCCGCCACGAAGACGATGACCACGATCGTGTAGGTCACCAGCTCCTTGCGGGTCGGCCAGATGACCTTGCGGAGCTCCGCCACGACCTGGCGAATGAACAGCGCGATCCGCCCAAAAATGGACAGATGCGCCTCGCCACGCGCTTCGCTCACGGTGCCTTCCTGACGTCGTCGTGCGGATGGTGCTCGTGCAGGGCCGGAGGGACTCGAACCCCCAACCACCGGTTTTGGAGACCGGGACTCTACCAATTGAGCTACGGCCCTTTGGCGACCGTCGTGCCCCAGGCGAATGCCCGGGGGCATGCTCGCGCAGGGGTGGGAAAGCCACCGGCTACGGGAGTCTACGGGGAGGGCCCGGGACCGGTCCAATCCCGGGGGGACCCGGCCACTGGTTGGATGGCTGCATGAGTCGCATTTCCCGCCGCATCGGATCCATCACGGAGTCGGCCACCCTGGCCGTCGACGCCAAGGCAAAGGCCCTCAAGGCCGCCGGGCGACCCGTCATCGGGTTCGGGGCGGGCGAACCCGACTTCCCGACGCCCGACTACATCGTCGAGGCCGCCGCGGCCGCCTGCCGGGACCCCCGGTGGCACCGCTACACCCCTGCCCCCGGCCTCCCCGAGCTGCGCGAGGCCATTGCCGCCAAGACCCTGCGCGACAGCGGCTACGAGGTGAAGGCGAGCCAGGTGCTCGTCACCAACGGCGGCAAGCAGGCCCTCTACAACGCCTTCGCCGCCCTCCTCGATCCCGGCGACGAGGCGATCCTGCCCGCCCCCTACTGGACGACGTACCCCGAGGCGATCAAGCTCGCGGGCGGCACCCCCGTCATCGTGGAGACCACCGAGGCCAGCGGCTACCGCGCCTCGGTGGCCGACCTGGAGGCCGCTCGCACCGAGCGCACGAAACTCCTGGTCTTCGTCTCCCCCTCCAACCCCACCGGGGCGGTGTACACCCCCGCGCAGGTGGCCGAGATCGGCCGCTGGGCCGCTGAGCACGGCATCTGGGTCATCACCGACGAGATCTACGAGCACCTCGTGTACGGCGATGCCGAGTTCGCCTCCATGCCCGTGCTGGTCCCCGAGATCGCCGACACCTGCGTCGTCGTCAACGGCGTCGCGAAGACCTACGCCATGACCGGCTGGCGCGTGGGCTGGATGATCGGACCTGAGGACGTCGTCAAGGCGGCCGGCAACCTGCAGTCGCACGCCACGTCGAATGTCGCCAATGTCTCCCAGGTCGCCGCCCTGGCGGCCGTGTCCGGCGACCTCTC
This sequence comes from Candidatus Nanopelagicales bacterium, assembly GCA_051007175.1. Taxonomy (GTDB): domain Bacteria; phylum Actinomycetota; class Actinomycetes; order S36-B12; family S36-B12; genus Mxb001. The sequence continues at coordinate 7,059 of JBPCSL010000155.1, read as the reverse complement.
GGCCGTGGACGAGATGAAGGTCGCGTTCGACCGGCGCCGCAGGCTCATCGTCGCCCTGCTCTCGGCCATCCCGGGCGTGGAGTGCCCGACGCCGGAGGGCGCGTTCTACGTCTACCCCTCGGTGAAGGGCCTCCTCGGCCAGGAGATCCGCGGCCGGCGACCCCAGGACTCCTCCGAGCTGGCGGGCCTCATCCTCGACGAGGCCGAGGTGGCGGTCGTGCCGGGTGAGGCCTTCGGCACCCCGGGCTACCTGCGGCTGTCCTACGCGACAAGCGACGCCGACATCGAGGAGGGCGTGGGCCGCATGGCCGCCCTGCTCGGCGAAGCCCGCTAGCCCCCTCTGCCCGTCTTAGTTCCGCGACTGGTGGGAAAACCGGCGGAAAACCAACCACTCACGGAACTAAGACGCAGTGGCGGCGGGAGTGGAGGGATCGTCGAGGGAGCAGCCGACGAGGGTCGGCTCGGGCACCAACGTCACGCCGAATCGATCGCGTACGCCGTCGCGGATCTCGCGCGCCAGGGCGAGGAGGCCTGCGGTGGTCGCGCCGCCGCGGTTGGTGATGGCCAGGGAGTGCTTCGACGACAGCGCGGCATGCCGGTCGAGGGTGAAGCCGCGGGGGAATCCCGCCCTCTCCACGAGCCACGCCGCGCTCGACTTCACCGAGCCATCGGCCTGCGTCCAGCGCGGGGCGTCCTCGGGCAGGGCGGCGGCCTCACCGGCTGACAGCAGCGGGTTGGTGAAGAACGACCCGACGCTCCAGGTGTCGTAGTCATCGGGGTCGAGGACCATCCCCTTGCCCGCGCGCAGCTCGAGGACCGCCGCGCGGACATCGGCCGAGGGCACCCGCTCCCCCACCGCCACGCCCAGGCGCTGCGCCAGCTCGGCGTACCGCACGGGAGCGGACAGCGAGCCGAGCGGCAGCTGGAAGTCCACCGACAGTACGGCGTACCGGGTCGGCTCCCGCTTGAAGACCGAGGTCCGATAGCCGAAGCCACAGTCACCCGCGGCCATGGTGACGAGCTGGTCACCCCATCGGTCGTAGGCCCGCACGCGGGCAACGGTCTCGGCGACCTCCTGACCGTAGGCCCCGACGTTCTGGATGGGAGTGGCACCGGTGAGGCCGGGGATGCCCGACAGGGCCTCGATCCCAGACCATTCCTCCGCGACGGAGCGTGCGACGAGGTCGTCCCAGGGCTCCCCCGCCGCCACGCTCACCCACGCACCCGCGCAGGCATCGACGGTGACGTCGATACCGCGGGTGCGCACGAGAAGGACGATGCCCTCGAATCCAGCATCGGCAACGACGACATTGCTGCCGCCGCCGAGGATGAGGAGCGGCAGCGCCGCCGCATCCGCTGCGCACACGGCCTCCACGAGGGCGGCCTCGGTCTCCACGACCACCAGCGATGGCGTAGGACCGCCCGTGCGCAGTGTCGTGAGATCGGCCAGCGCTGCCGGGGCAGCGGCGGCGCCTTCGGCGGAGCCGCTCCCCGTCACGGCAGCCGGACGATGGCGAATGCGTTGCCGAGGACCTTCTGCCCGTCGTACATCGCCGTGAGCATCACCTTGGCGCGACCATCGTCGCGCAGCTCGGTGACCTCGCCGGAGACCTCGATCACCGAGCCGGTGTCGTCGTCGGGGACGGGCACCGGGCGGGTGAATCGCACGGCGAACTCCTCGAGCAGACCCGGGTCGCCCAGCCAGTCCGTCACCACGCGGGCGGCCTCGGCCATCGTGAACATGCCGTGGGCAATGACGTCGGGGAGGCCGACGGACTTCGCGAAGCGCTCGTTCCAGTGGATGGGATTGAAGTCGCCGGAGGCGCCCGCGTAGCGCACGAGCTGGCCACGGGTCACGGGGAAGGACTGCGACGGCAGAGCCGTGCCGACCTCGACGGCGGTCATGAGGCCTCCTCGGCGGTGCCGCGGGCGACGATCACGGTGTACGTCGTGGCGACGTGCTCGCCCGCCTCGGTGTCGAGATCGACCCGGGTGGTGAGAATGTCATTGCCCGCGACCGCGCGGATGGCCTCGATGGTCGCCGTCGCGACGAGGGAGTCGCCCGCCACGATGGGCCGCGCGTACTCGAAGCGCTGCTCGCCGTGCACCACCCGCGAGTAGTCGAGGCCAAGCTCGGGGTCCATGGCTGCCTGGCTCGACCCGGCATACGCCACGGCGAAGGCGAAGGTCGGCGGGGCGACGACATCGGCGTAGCCGAGCGCCCGGGCAGCGGAGACGTCGTGATGCGCGGGATTGCTGTCACCGATCGCCGAGGCGAACTCGCGCACCTTCTCGCGCCCCACCTGGTAGGGCGCGGTCGGCGGGTAGCTCCGGCCGACGAGGGCCGCGTTGAGGGCCATGGCCTGGGACTAGCGGGTCTCTTTGTGCACCGTGTGCTTGTGGCACGTGGGGCAGAACTTCGCCATCTCCAGGCGATCCGGGTCGTTACGCCGGTTCTTCTTGGTGATGTAGTTGCGGTTCTTGCAGTCCTGGCACGCCATGGTGATCTTGGGGCGGACGTCTGAGCTCTTGCTGGCCACTGGGCCCTCCTGTCGTGCCGGTTGGTGGTGCGGTCGTGCGGGTCGGTCGAACTCGTGCGGGTAGCGGAGGCCGGACTTGAACCGGCGACACAGCGATTATGAGCCGCTTGCTCTGCCAGGCTGAGCTACTCCGCCTTGGGGGACCGACGCGGACCGCTGGCTGGCGGCCTTGCCTGAGCCCCTCCGAGCCCCTTTACGGAATCGAACCGTAGACCTTCTCCTTACCATGGAGACGCTCTGCCGACTGAGCTAAAGGGGCGCGCGAACGCCCGGGAAGCGTACACGCCGGGGCGACGTACCCCCCAATCCAGCCCCCGTGAGGGACGGCGGGCCCGGCGCACCGACCCCGTCGGGCTGCGCCCGGGCCCTCAAAGGGGTTCGATGGACCCATGACCCCGAAGTGGACCACGGCCGACATCCCCGACCAGGCGGGACGGCGCGCCATCGTCACCGGCGCCAACTCCGGCCTGGGCTTCGAGACCAGCCTCGCCCTGGCGCAGCACGGTGCGGCGGTCACCATGGCCGTCCGCGACACCGCCAAGGGGGAGGCCGCGGCGGCCGAGATCCGAGGCCGCGCGCCCGGTGCCGATATCGAGGTCCAACGCCTCGACCTGGCCGACCTGGCCTCCATCGACGAGTTCGCCTGGCTCTGGCGCGAGTCCCACCCCGAGGGCCTGGACCTGCTCATCAACAATGCCGGCGTCATGGCGGTGCCCAAGCGCGCGACCGCGAATGGCTTCGAGATGCAGTTCGGCACCAACCACCTCGGCCACTTCGCCCTCACCGGGCGACTCCTCGAGGCACTCAGGCCCGGCTCCCGCGTCGTCACGGTGTCGTCGCAGGCCCACCGCATGGGGAAGATGAACTTCGACGACCTCATGGGCGACGGCAAGTACCGCACGTGGGGCGCCTACGGGCAGAGCAAGCTCGCCAACCTGCTCTTCATGCGCGAGCTCGCTCGTCGCTTGGCGGACGCCGATCTCCCGGTCATCTCCGCGGGGGCGCACCCCGGCTATGCCAGCACCCACCTCCAGGCGGTTGGCCCGGAGATGCGCGGTCGCTCGTGGGAGAGCCGCGTGATGGGCGTCGCCAACAAGGTGCTGGCCCAGAGTGCCGCCAAGGGCGCCCTGCCGACGCTGTACGCCGCGACGTACGCCGGTGTCACCAACGGGGACTACTTCGGGCCGGATGGGCTCGGGGAGCAGCGCGGGCACCCGAAGCTCGTCGGCATGTCGGGCAATGCCCGCGATGTCGCCGACGCCGAGCGCCTGTGGACGGTGAGCGAGGACCTCACCGGCGTGCGCTATCTCGACGAAGCGCCTACTTCCTCGTGAAGGGGAAGTACAGGGTGTAGGCCGTGTCTCCGGGGCTCATGTAGGCCATCGCCAGCGCACCGGTCCACGGCGTGTAGACGCCCTCGTAGGTCCCGCTGCCGTCGGAGCCATAGACCTCCCACGTGCCATCGGACGCGGCGCGGACGACAAAGTAGACAGGTGACGGGGCAGACCACCGATCGCCCTGCGTCGCCCGGTACTGCCAGGTGCCCTTGGCCGCGTGACCCTTGACCTTGGTGATCGTCACCTTCTCCCAGCCAGTGCAGAAGCCGTTGCTTCCACACACCTGCGGGTCCCCGAAGCCCGAGACGGGAGCCACCCACGTGCCCTCGAGGAACTTTGCCGACGACGCCGCAGGGGCCGCGGCGTGGGCCGGCGACACCACGACAGGGATCGCCAGCATGGCGACCGCGGCGAGGGCACCCATGCAGCGGAGAACTGTGGATTTCATGAAGACTCCCATCGGTGTGACCGGAACCTACTTCTTCTTCGTGAGCTTGAAGAAGAGGGTGCCGCTGACCTCGCCGGGGCTCATGTAAGCCATCTCGAGTACGCCGGTCCATGGGGTGTAGACGCCCTCATAGGTCCCGCCGACGTGGGATCCGTAGACCTCCCAGGTGCCGTCGCCGGCCTGGCGCACCACGAAGGTCGCCGGAGCAGGGTCCGACCACGAGTTGCCGGAGCGGTACTGCCAGGTGCCCTTGGCCGCGTGGCCCTTGACCTTGGTGATCGTGATCTTCTCCGTGCCCGTGCAGTGGGTGTAGCCCCCGCAGAAGTCAGGGTCGTTGAACCCCGACAGCGGCCCGACCCAGGTGCCCTTGAGGAAGGCCGCCGACGAGGCTGCCTGGGCGGGCGCGGTGATCACGGCTGGGGTGCCGAGGCACAGGATGGCCACGAGCACGCCGCTCATGCGGGCGAGGGTCTTCTTCACGAGTTCTCCTGGGGACTTGGGCGGTGAGGGTGGCCATGCTAGGGAAGCGCGGGATTGATGACGACCTTGAGGCTCTCCAGGCTCATCGACGTGCGAAGGGCCAGGTCGGCGTCGTTGAGGCCGAACTCGTGGCTCACGAACTCCTCGAAGGGGTAGCGGTCGGCATAGCGCTCGAGAAGCCTCAGCGCCGGTCCGTATCCCGTAGAGGGGTGGTTGGTGAGCCCGATGAGCCGGATGTTCTTGCTGCACACGTGGCGGTGGACGTTCATGGTGACCTCGCCCGTGTCCGCGAAGTTGCCCATCTCGAGCATGAGGCCTCCGCGCTTGAGCATCTCGATGCCCTCGACGAAGGACGCCGGCGAGTTGGCCATGTGCAGGACGACATCGGCCCCGCGGCCCTGGGTGAGTCGCTTGACTTCGGCGATGCGATCCTCGGCGCTCGTGGTCGTCACGTTGAGGGTGACCTCGGCACCGCAGCGCTTCGCGAAGGCAAGGCGATGCTCCGACAGGTCGGTGGCGATGATCTGGCCCGCACCCATCATGTCGGCCTTTGCCACGTGCAGCAGCCCGAGCGGCCCTGATCCGATCACGACGACGGTGTCGCCGGAGTTGAAGCCCTCGATGGCGTACGACGAGAACTCCTTGACCTTGTCCAGCGATGCGGTGCACGCCATGAGCTCCGCGAGCACGGCGACCCGCGGCGAGAGGCCGCTGGGGACCTTATAGACGAAGGCATCGGGTCGCAGGTACATCTGCTCCGCCCAGCCGCCAAAGAGATGCGGGGCCTCTGCAGACGACAGGGAGTTGCCGTAGCAGCGCACGCGCTCGCACCACACGTATCCCATCACGTGCTTGCACTCGTAGCACTCGCCGCACACGACGTCGGGGCACATCGTCACGCGATCGCCCACCTTGAGCGGCTGGCCGTAGAACTCGAGGCACTCGGCGGCCCCTGGGCCCAACTCGGAGATGACGCCGACGTTCTCGTGTCCCTGGATGATGGGGAAGGGAGTGTCGGTCTCCGCAGGAGTTCCGGCGTACTGCTTGGTCTCGCCCTGGTACGTGTGCTTGTCGGTACCGCAGATGCCGGACATCTCCATCTGCATGAGCGCGGCTCCGGGAGCCATCGAGGGCCAGGGGAAGGACTGCACCTCGTAGTGACCGGGCGCGGTGAGGACGGCGGCGCGCACGTCAGTCATGAGACCACGCTAGGCCTTCACGCGCCCCCTGTCCGGCCTTCACGCCATCGCGGCGATCCCCCCCCCCGGCTCATCGCGCACTTCGACTACGACGAAGCGCACCTCGCGCACGGAGTCGTCCCGCCCGACCACCAGGCGGGTCATGAGCTCAGCGCTGCCCGTGCTCCCGTCGGCTCGCCGTACCCGCTGGCGGGCGGTCCACTCGCGCACGCCGGTCGCGGCGAGAAAGGCGACCCCCTCGCGGGCAGTCCGCTGGTCCTGCCAGCGCGGGTCGTCGACCACGGGGAGGTAGCGCCCCACGATCTGCGCCGGGTGCCATCCGAGGACGGGAGTGTCCGCCGGGATGATCTCGCGCACCATCAACTCCGCGTCGGTGCGCACCTCCACCGCTCCCGGCAGCGATGCGAAGGCCTCGAAGTCAGCCGACCCCCCGGAGTGATCCCCGCCGTCCTCGGGACTCGGATCGAAGAGATAGCCGACGCCGCGCACCGTGCGGATATAGCGCGGGGCGAGGCCCGACTCGCCCAGCTTGTGGCGCAGCTTGCTGATGTGGACCGCGATGTTGCCATCGTCGCCGTACCAATGCCCTCCCCACACATCCTGGGTGAGTTGCTCGGCGGTGACGACGCGGCGGGGACGGGATGCGAGCGCGAGCAGGACCAGGAACTCGGTCTTGGTGAGATTCACACGCGAGTGGAGAAGGGTGACTTCCCACGCGCCCACGTCCACGACGAGGTCGCCGTAAACCCACACGCGCCCGGTATCCAGCACCAGCATGCACCCCCCATCGCGGCACGACCATCCTGAACCGGCGATCAGCGGGGGGACGTCGATCTCGGCTCTCTCATCATCGTCCACCGGGCGCGCGCTCGCCAGAAGTACGCCCCGACGTGTCTGAAGGTCTCCTTAGAAAGTTCGCCGCAGCCCGGAATGACCGCGGCCCCCGGCGGTGAACCGCCGAGGGCCGCGTACGTGGCAGGTAGAGGATTCGAACCTCTGTAGCTTTCGCGACGGATTTACAGTCCGCTCCCATTGGCCGCTCGGGCAACCTGCCA
>JBPCSL010000154.1:0-4760 GCA_051007175.1 Candidatus Nanopelagicales bacterium | reverse complement strand
CCGTGGGTGATGACGAGGTCGACCATGGGCAGCAGCGTGGTCTGCGGCACCATGCCGGCGCCCCACATGTTGTCGGGCAGCTCCCACTCGTCGGCCCGCGGTCCCTTGCTCACGATGAAGCGATGCGGACTGTCGGCGAGGAAGCCGGTGAGCCGCTTCATGAGGTCGACATCGGCCCCGCCGAGCGATCCCAGCGACAGGTAGATGAGCGACCCGTCTCCCTCGGCGATGTGCGCGGGGATGTCGACGGGCTGCTCGGTACGCCGTACCGAGGACTGCACGCGGTGCCAGGTGGAGTCCAGCGGGCGGCGGTCGACGTAGTCGACGACGGCCGGGTAGATGTAGATGTTGGCATCACCCACGTAGTTGAACTCGCCGGCGGGGAGCGCGGGGGCTCCCGACGCCAGCGAGAACTCGTTGTACTCCTGCCAGAGGGCGGCGTTGGCGCGCGCGTACTCCGCCCGCCACGCGGCCCACTCGCTCGAGTCGTCGGCCGGCAGCCCGGAGAGCGCGGGAGGAATTGCGGGACCGGTCATCTCGAGCGGCTGGCACGACACCAGGCGCACGAAGGGGCGACCGGCGGCCTTGAGCGCGGGGAAGGCGGACACGTTGTCCTGCACGATGATGTCGGGCTGCACGTCGTCGACGATGGCGGCGAACTGCGGGTTGGCGTACTTCGCGCCGTCCATGAGGCTGCGCCACACGGGCTCGATGAAGGTGGTGATCTGCTCGTAGGTGGGCTTGCGGAACTCCGGCGACGTGTCGCGGATGAAGTCGATCCAGAACTGGCCGGCCGCGGCCTCCTCCTCGGGCGGCGGCGCCATCGACACGAGGCGCTCCTCGATGCCGAGGGGCTCGATTTTGCCGGCCCAGGACTCCTCGGCCGCGAAGACCACCCGGTGGCCCATCCGGATGAGCTCGGCGCCGATGCCGATGCAGTTGTTCGTCGGTCCGTAGGCGCTCTCGGCGGCCAGCAGGACGGTGAGGGGGCGATCGGGCACGGCGTCCTCCATTTCCTCCAGTGCATCCTGAGGGGGCCGGGCGCATTTGGCGAACCCGGTCCCAACTGGACGTCCAGTCAGTACAGTCCCACGGTATGGCGTTGACGGACGTCGGGGTGGCGATTCCCGAGGATCTCGCGGCGAGCGACGAGCTCGACCGGCGCGAGCACCTCATGGCCGCGGCCGCACGGGTGCTCGTGCGCGATGGGTCGGCCGGGATGCGGGTGCGCGACGTGGCGGTGGAGGCCGGCGTCTCGACGGGGATCGTGCACTACTACTTCGGCAGCAAGGACGAGATGCTCGTCGACGCCCTGCGCTGGGCGATCGGCAAGCCGGCCGAGCGCTTCGCCGACATCCGTCGCGACGGCGATCACCTCAAGGTGCTCGCGACCTTGCTCGAGGTGAGCCTGCCGCATCCGGGCGTCCTCTTCGACGAGTACGTGCTCTGGCTGGAGCTCTGGACGGCCGTGACGCACGACAGCGCGCTGCAGCCCCTGTGCGAGGAGCTCGCGGCGGACTATCGCGAGGAGCTGCTGCGCCTCGTCATCGAGGGCACCGAGGCCGGTGCCTTCCATCCGGTCGCGGCACCCGAGGTCGTGGCGGAGCGCATTTCGGCCATGGTCGATGGCCTGTGCTTCCGGACGATCGTCGGCTACTCCTGGACGCCGCTGGAGCGCGTGCGCGACCTGCTGCGCTCCTTCGCCTGCGAGCAGCTCGGCGTACGACCGGAAGACCTGCCCGAGATTCACCTGAGCCGTCGCCAGGCAGACGGCCCATCCGAAGGGAAATGAGGAGAGAAGATGGCAACACACCGGACACGAGTACGCCGGGCATCGGCACTCGGCATCGCGGGAGGGCTCTGCGCCGTCGTCCTCGCAGCCTGCGGGGGCGGCTCGTCAGGCGGCGACGCGAGCGCGAGCCCGACACTGGATCCCAATGCGGACCTGAGCAAGCAGTCCATCGTCGTGAGCAACTGGGATGCCTACATGGATCCTGATGCTGCGCTGAAGTTCACCGACACCACGAAGGCCAACGTCACCGTCGCCAAGCACGCGACCAACGAGGAGATCGTCGGCAAGCTCACCGCCGGCGGAGACTCGGGCATCGACGTGGCCTTCGTCTCCGGGCAGTACGCGCAGGCGCTCAACGAGGCCGGCATGCTCGAGCCGATCGACAAGAGGCTGATCCCCAACCTGTCGAAGCTCTACCCCGAGTCGACCCAGCTCGCCTTCGATCCGGGCAACACCTTCAGCGTCCCGTACTCCTGGGGGACGACGGGCATCTGCTACCGCGATGACCTCATGTCCGCACCGCCGACCTCCTGGAACGACCTGCTCAATCCGGCGCCGGAGTACCAGAAGAAGACCCTCATGCTCTCGACCCAGCCGTGGATGAACCTCCCGGCGGCCCGGGCCCTGGGCTATAGCGTCAACACCACCAACGAGGAGGAGCTCAACAAGATCAAGGAGCAGCTCCTTAAGACCAAGCCGACCCTGCTGGGCTTTGACGACGTGACCTTCTACACGCGGCTCGCGGCCGGCGAGGTCGTCATGGCCGAGGCGTGGGATGGCTGGTGCAACTACGCCGGCGACCCGAACGTGAAGTTCGTCGTGCCCAAGGAGGGTGCCGACCTGTGGTCGGACGTCATGGTCGTGCTGAAGACCAGCAAGAACAAGGAAGCCGCCATGGCGTGGATCAACTTCATGATCGGCGACGAGATGCAGACGTGGATGACCGACAACATCCTCTACAAGAGCCCCAACAAGGCTGTCGCGGAGAAGGCGACGGCCGAGCTGGGCGCTGACTACCCCAACATCGCCATGACCCCGGCGGACCTCGCGAAGGGCGAGGGCCTGGTGGATCTCGGCGACGCCTCGAAGATCTACCAGCAGATCGCCACCGAGGTGCAGGCGAGTTGAGTTCACGCACGTCGGCAGGGGTCCGTCGCCACGGCGACGGGCCCCTGCTGCGTGCGCTGTCCAGCGTCCCGGCGCTGGGCTACCTGCTCGTCCTCATGGTCATCCCGCTCGGCCTGGTCATCGGCTACGCCTTCCTCACCGCGGGTCGCTTCGGCGGGGTCCAGGGGCCGGTCACCCTCGACAACGTCGCGCGGCTCTTCCAGCCCCTCTATCGGGATGTGCTGCTGTCGAGCGTGTTCAATGCGGGAGTGGCCACCTTCGTGGCCTTCCTTCTCGGCTTCCCCGCGGCGCTCGCGATCACGCGCCTGTCGCCGCGGTGGCAGACGATGGCCCTCATCGCCGTCGTGCTGCCCTTCTGGACGAACTTCCTCATCCGCACCTACGCGTGGATCCTGCTGCTCAACCGCGAGGGCCTCATCAGCGACGGGCTGAGCCTGGTGGGCCTGGGACCCGTGGAAGTGCTCTACACGCGCGAGGCGGTGATCCTCGGGCTCACCTACGCCTACATCCCGCTCATGGTGCTGCCCATCTACGCGTCCCTGCAGCGCCTCGACCCGGTCCTCCTCGAGGCCGCGCAGAACCTCGGCGCGAGCCCCTGGCGACGGTTCCGCACCATCCTGGTGCCGCTCACCCTTCCCGGCATCGTCACCGGCTGCCTCTTCGTCTTCATCCCGAGCCTCGGCAACTTCGTCATCCCCGAGCTCCTCGGCGGCGGCAACTCCCAGATGATCGGCAACCTCATCCGCGACCAGTTCCTCAAGTCCCGTGACTGGCCCTTCGGCTCCGCACTGTCCCTCATGGTCCTCGCGCTGCTCGTCGTCATCGTGATGATCCAGGCGAGCGCGGCACGGCGTTCGCGACGGTGGGGGGCGTGATGACGCGCGCGCTGCGCACGCTGCCGCTGTGGGTGCTGTATCTCTTCCTCTACCTGCCCATCGCTGTCGTCGTGCTCATGAGCTTCAACGCGAGCGACAACCCATTCCTCTGGAGCGGCTTCTCGCTGAAGTGGTACCCCGCGCTCCTGCAGGACTCCGACATCATGGGCGGGCTGCGCACGACGCTCATCGTCGCGACGGGGACGACCATCATCTCCATCATCCTGGGCACCCTGCTCGCCATGGCCCTGGAGCGCTACTTCCCATCACGCTTCCTCGACGCGGCCGCCGCGGCGCCGGCGGTGATGCCCGACATCATGCTCGCGATCGGACTGCTCGCCTTCTACACGCTGGTGAACTTCTCGCTGGGGCCGATCAGCGTCATGCTGGCCCACTCCGTCTTCGGCATCGCCTTCGTCGCGGCCGTCGTGCGCGTGCGGCTTGCGGGCATGGACCCCAGCCTCGAGGAGGCCAGTCGCGACCTCGGCGCCTCGGGCCTGCGCACCTTCTGGAAGGTGACGCTGCCGGGCATGCGACCCGCGATCCTCGCCGGCGGGCTGCTCGCCTTCACGCTGAGCCTCGACGAGTTCACGGTCGCGTTCTTCACCGCTTCGCCCTCGGACCCGACCCTCCCCATCGTCATCTACTCCAGCGTCCGCTTCGGCGTCACGCCGCAGGTGAACGCCCTCGCGGCGCTACTGCTGCTCGTGTCATTCGTTGCCGTCGTCCTGGCCCAGCGCACCTCCCGGCTAGGCGACTCCCTGCGCAGGAAGGAGGCCTGAGGTGGCAGACGCGCCGCTCCTCGAGGTCCGCGATCTCACCCGGTCCTTCGGCGAGGTCCGCGCCCTTCACGACGTGAGCTTCGACATCCGCGAGAACGAGTTCTTCGCGCTCCTCGGGCCGTCGGGCTGCGGCAAGACCACGCTGCTGCGCGTCATCGCCGGCTTCGAGCAGCCCGATGCCGG
>JBPCSL010000153.1:0-4216 GCA_051007175.1 Candidatus Nanopelagicales bacterium | reverse complement strand
CGGCCGAGCACGCGGCGGCACTCACGGCGACCGTCGTGATGGTGGCGAGGATCCATGACTTGCGCTGTGACGGTGGCATCCCTGTCCTTCCGTAGGGGTGCCCCGGGCGCGACGGCCCGGGGCACCCGCGTGCGGGCTCCGCGCTGCTAGTCCTGGGACTGCGCGGGGATGGTGACTGCGCGAATCGCGGCGAGGATGCCGATGCTGGCGGCGAGCGCGGCCAGCGCCCACACCCAGTCAGGCTTGCCGGGCAGTGGCGCCATGCCGCCCCCGCCGGCGTTCACACCGGTCGGATAGTTGCCCCCGCTCATGGGTGCGTAGACCGTGGTCGTGGTCGTCGGCGTGTTCGGCGGCGGCAGGATCGTCGTGGACGAGCCGGTCGGCGAGGTCGGCGGTGCAACCGTCGTCTCCGTCGCCGTGGGAGAGGTCGGCGGTGCGACCGTCGTCTCCGTGGCGGTGGGCGATGTCGGCGGTGCGCTGGTTGTCGGCGGCAGGACCGTGGCCGTCACCGTGACGGTCTGGGTCGGACCCGGTATCGGGATCACGATGGTGCTCGTGGGACCGGGGATGACGACCGTGCTCGTCGGACCCGGCACCGTCTGCGTTGCCGTCGCGGTCTGGGTTGCGGTCTCGGTCACCGTGGCGGTGGCCGTGTGGGTTGCCGTCGACGTCGCGGTAGCCGTGACGGTCTGGGTCACCGTGACTGTCGGCGTTGGCGACATGGTCGGCGTCTGGCAGCCATTGGTGAGGATCGCCTCGTTCTCCGGCGTCCAGTTCTGGCCGGGGTACGCCGGATCCTCGATCGGCGGAATGATGTCGTTCGGGTGATCCCCATGTCCGTCAAGCCCGTAGACGCTCACGGTGTTCACGTTGTACGGGTTGCTGCTCGAGCTCGTGGCATGACAGATCGTCACCGTGCGCGACTGCGTGTCCGTCGGCGTGGGCGACGTCCCTGTGGGGGATGCGGACGTTTCGGTCGGCGATGGCGAGGTCTCTGTTGGTGAAGGCGACATGGTAGGGGTGACGCACCCGTTCTCCCATGTCGCTGAGCCCTCGCCCCAGTTCTGTCCGGGCGTCGGCGGATAGGTCATCGGCGGGATGATGTCGCCGGCATGCACGCCATGCCCATCGAGTCCCGGGAGGGCGACAGTCACGGCCTCGAAAGGATTGCTCTCCGAGCCCGTGGCATGGCAGATCGTGATGGTCTCGACCGGCGAGGGAGTCGGGCTCGGCGACGTCTCGCTGGGCGTCGCGCTGGATGAGGTCTCGGTTGGTGTGGTGCTGGACGACGTCTCCGTGGGTGTCGCGCTGGAGCTGGAGTCGGTCGGCGTCGGCGTCATTGTGGGCACCTTGCAGCCGTTGGTGAGGATCGCCTCGTTCTCAGGGGTCCAGTTCAGGCCGGCGAAGTCGGCGACGGGGGGCACGATGTCGGCCGCGTGCCCGCCGTGGCCGTCGAGACCGGGGAAGCTCACCGTGATGGAGTCGAAGGGGTTCGATTCCGATCCGGTGGCGTGGCAGATCGTGACCGGCGCTGACGAGGGGCCGGTCGGGCTCGCGGAGGAGGTCTCCGGCGCGGCCGACGAACTCTCGGGTGCCGAGGAGCTGGCGGGTGCGGACGAGCTGGCGGGTCCCGAGGAACTCGCTGGCGCCGAGGAGCTCGCGGGTGCGGAGGAGCTTGCGGGTGCGGACGAGCTCGCGGGTGCTGACGAGCTCGACGGTGTCGCACTGCTCGTCGTCGGCGTCGGTGATGGCTTGCCCGGATTCCCCCCTTGCGCGGCAGAGGCCGGCGCGGCCGGAAGCACCATGAAGGTGCCAAGGGCGGTGCCGAGAAGGAGGCCGCTGGCGGCGATCGCTCCCAGGGGCTTGCGGCGATCCCACCAGGATCGCGGTCGCTCTGGTCGTTCCTGTGACTCCATCAGGGCCCTCCACGGGGGTGTCGGTGTTGATCACAACCACCGTCGCCCCCCGTCGAGGGACGATCCATCGCGGGAACGGGCTATTGACCGGGCTGTTGAGTCAGACCGCCGCGGGCGTGCGCTCCAGCAGACCGCTGTCCTCCGCGAACTGAACGGCTTCTGCGCGCCCACGGACCTGCAACGTGCGGTAAATCGCCATCGTCTCCTGGCGCACCGTCGACTCGCTGAACTTCAGGATTCGTGCGATCTGGCCGTTGGTCATCCCCGAGGCCATGTGTCGCAGAACCTCCTTCTGGCGCGCGGTGAGCTCACCGTCGGAGTTGCCGCGGGGCCCGTGCGGGGACGAGGCACCGTTGCGACGCCGCGATCCATTGGCGCCGGAGAGGTCCAGGGCTAGGGCGATCGGGGGACTGAGCTCGATGAGCCGTTCAGCCAACTGCGCGACATCGGGCTCGTCGTGGAAGCGCACCTGGAGCACCCCGCTGAGGCGCGAGGGCGCCTGGAGGGGCCAGATCACCTGGTGCCCGTCGACCAGCGCGGGAGTCGGTGCTTCGAGCACGTCGCTGTGCGGGGCGGGCGCGGGAGACGAATGCAGGATGTCGCCACGGAGGCTGCCGCCGATGACGGGGTCCTCGAGGCAGGAGTGCTCGTGGAGGTCCCCCCGGCCCTCGATGAGGCCGAAGGAGCCGGCCAGGCGCAGCAGTGAGTCGGGCCCCACCTCGTAGATGGAGGCCTGCCACGGATTCGTGTCCGCGAGGGCCTGGAGCACGAGGTACTGCGCCACCTCGTCCATCGTCGTTCTCGTGAGCAGGACACTCACCACGTCAAGGGCCAGGCAGTGGTGGCCGTTCTCTGCGGAGTGGCCGCGCCATGCATCCAGGCGCGTGATCGGAGTGTCGACCTCGGGGATCAGCGTCGTGTGCTCCTGCATTGTCTTCATGTCCTCTCGGCTTGGCGTGCTCTCTTATGAGCCTGACACGCGCTCGGCTTAGTCCGGCGCTCATCGATCACTGCGCGAGTGACGACTTTGTTGCGCATGCGATGCGCGGCCATCCCTGCGGCAACTCACGCTGACCATCATGTGAAGTAATGTCCTGCCTGGGAAGACCTGCCGAGGTCAGCATGACCGCACATGCACTGCTGAAGACCGGTCAGCGCGCGTGCGTGCTCTTGTCCCGTCTCGTGGCCGTCATGCAGGGTGGCGTCGTTGTGCGCTCGTTGCGACAGCGTCGGTGTCGGATCGCTCATGGACCGGCATCGCGATCGCTCAACGTGCGCTTTCGATTGACCCACGCGTGCGCTCAAGCGACACGCCGACGAGGAAGGAGAGGCCGTGGTGTCGGAGGCCGTGTCGAAGGTGACGCCGGTGGCGGGGGATGTCCAAGGAGCCCAGTACGAGGGCCGAAGTCCGACCCTGGAGGAGTGGCTGGACGTGTGGCTGGACGAGAAGCCCTCCGTCAGCACGACAACGCACGGCAAGTACCGCGGGCACATCGACAACCACCTGGCTCCAGCACTGGGGCATCGACCGGTGGATGGAGTCAGGCCGGTGGACGTCGAGCGCCTCGCCCACTCCCTGCTGTCCCAAGGGCTTTCCTCCGCCACGGTGCGCCGAATCCTCGGCACGTTGCGCGTGGCCTTCGACGAGGCAGTGGAGCGCGGTGTCGTAGCGCGGAACCCGGCCATCGGAATCGAGCTCCCGGGCGCCGAGGCCAGTCCCCTGGTGTGGTCCTCGACGGACGTCACTCACTTCCTGCGCACCATCCGAGATGACCTGCTCGAGTCCCTGTGGCGTCTCATGCTCGTCCATCGCGTACGCCGCTCCGAGGTGCTCGACCTGCGGTGGATCGGCGTAGACCTGCAGGACGGGGTGATCGACATGCGCGCGGTGGCGGGAGTCGACCCGCGCCTGTCGCTATTGGAGGACCTGGTGAACCCGCTGGCCGGTGATCGGTTCGTGACCCTCGACCCGGAGACCCGCGCGGTGCTGCGCGAGCACCGGCGCCAGCAGGCGGCACGCCGTCTGCGTGCCGGGCGTGACTGGCTGGCCACCGACCTGGTGTTCACCCAGCCGGATGGCCGCCCGCTGAGCCCCTGGGCGCTGGCGCGCAGGTTCTCCGAGCTCGGTCAGGCGGCAGGCCTCCCGGCACTCAGCCTCAACGACATCCGCATGCGCGCGGGGCTTCCGGAGCCCGACCTCATTCCACGTCGACGATGATCGTCATCGGGCCGTCGTTCACGAGGCTCACGCGCATGTGCGTGCCGAAACGGCCGGTTGCCACGGTGACGCCGCGAGAGCG
>JBPCSL010000152.1:0-2639 GCA_051007175.1 Candidatus Nanopelagicales bacterium | reverse complement strand
GGCACTGTCCCTACGCCTCGCGTCGTATGACCTCCTCACGGAGGAAACCGAGGCTCCAGTGTTGATCCTCGACGATGTCTTCGCCGAGCTTGACGCATCCCGGCGCCGTCACCTGGCTGAGCGCGTCGCGACAGCCCCGCAGGTGCTCATCACGGCGGCGGTGCCCGAGGACGTCCCCGATTCGCTGCGCGGGGCGGTATTCGATGTGTTCGCGGGGACGGTGACGCGCCGTGACTGACGACGCGACCCCCGACCTCGCCCGCGCGATGATCGCGCGCGCGCGCGCCAGTGCGCGTACGTCGTCCGCGCCGCGGTCGACGACGTTCAGCAGTGCGCGCGGGGATGATCGAGACCCGCAGCGCGTCGACGACGTGTTGCGTCGCTGGGTGCGCGACCAGGGGGTCGAGGCTGAGATCGGCGCTGGCGGGCTGGGGGCCCTGTGGGAGGACATCGTGGGCTTCGATGTCGCCGGCCATGTCGTCCCCGATGGCGTCACCGAGGTCGACGGCGCGCGGGAGCTTCTCCTCCGGGCCGACTCCACGGCGTGGGCGACCCAGGTGCGCCTGCTCACCCCGCAGATCCAGGCACGCATCCGCGAGGCCCTGGGTCCCGGCATCGTGGACCGCATCAAGGTGCTGGGGCCGGCGCCGCCGCGCCGGCCCAGCGGACCCCGCCGGGTGCCGGGTCCAGGTCCGCGGGACACCTACGGCTGAGCGGCCCTCAGAGCCTGCGGGGTGCCGGGGCCACCATCCTTATCGCGACCCCCCCTCCTGATCCGTCCTCGTCGTCCCCAGGGGCCGTCCCGGGCATGTTTTAGTCGGTCCAGAGCGTTAGGATGACGGAAGTCTTCCCCGGACCATGACCCTCGGTCGGCTCCACCGACCGGGCACCGCTCGACCACTGCCAGGAGGCCTGTCCCCCGTGTCCTACGACGCCAGCGCCATCACCGTGCTCGAGGGGCTCGATGCCGTCCGCAAGCGCCCCGGCATGTACATCGGCTCGACGGGCGAGCGCGGCCTGCACCACCTCGTCTACGAGGTCGTCGACAACTCAGTCGACGAGGCCATGGCCGGCTACGCCACCCACATCACCGTGACCCTCCAGGCCGACGGCGGAGTCCGCGTCGAGGACAACGGCCGCGGCATTCCCGTTGACGAGCACCCCGTGGAGAAGAAGCCCGCGCTCGAGGTCGTCCTCACGGTCTTGCACGCGGGAGGCAAGTTCGGCGGCGGTGGCTACTCCGTGTCGGGTGGCCTGCACGGCGTCGGCGTGTCCGTCGTCAACGCGCTCTCTACGCGACTCGACGTGGAGGTGAAGCGCGACGGTTTCGTGTGGACCCAGTCGTACGACCACGGCGTACCCACGGCAGCTCTGAAGAAGGGTGCGTCGACCGACGCGCATGGCACGACGATCACTTTCTACGCCGACTCCGACATCTTCGAGACCACCTGGTACGACACGGCCACCCTCGCGCGCCGCTTCCAGGAGATGGCCTTCCTCAATCGCGGCCTCACCATCACGCTCATCGACGAGCGCCGCCGGCCGGGCGTTGTCGAGGAGTTCGGCGGCGACGACTTCGCCGAGGTCACCTACTACTACGAGGGTGGTATCGCCGACTTCGTCCGTCACCTCAATGCCAGCAAGGGCATCGGAAATCCCTCGGTCATCGAGCTCGCCGGCGAGGATGACAAGAAGGGCCTGCAGGCCGAGATCGCCCTGCAATGGAACGCCGGATACAACGAGTCGGTCCACACCTTCGCCAATACGATCAACACCACCGAGGGCGGCACGCATGAGGAGGGCTTCCGCGCAGCGCTGACCTCACTGATGAATAAGTTCGCCCGCGAGTGGGGGATCCTCAAGGAGAAGGACACCAACCTGTCCGGCGAGGACGTGCGCGAGGGCATCACGGCCATCGTGAGCGTGAAGCTCATGGAGCCGCAGTTCGAGGGCCAGACAAAGGGCAAGCTCGGCAACACCGAGATGAAGACCTTTGTGCAGAAGGTCGTCAATGACCAGATGGGCGCCTGGCTCGAGCAGAACCCTGCCGAGGGCAAGGAGATCGCCCGCAAGTCCGTTAACGCCGCGACTGCGCGCATCGCCGCCCGCAAGGCCCGGGATCTCGCTCGCAACCGCAAGGGTCTGCTCGGCGGCGCGGGCATGCCGGGCAAGCTCATCGACTGCTCCAGCCGCGAGCCGGAGGAGTGCGAGGTCTTCATCGTCGAGGGCGACTCGGCGGGTGGCTCCGCTCGCCAGGGCCGCGACCCGCGGACTCAGGCCATCCTCCCGATCCGCGGCAAGATCCTCAACGTCGAGAAGGCCCGCATCGACAAGGTGCTGCAGAACAACGAGGTCCAGGCCCTCGTCTCGGCACTCGGCACCGGTGTGCACGACGACTTCGACATCAACCGGCTGCGCTACCACAAGCTGGTGCTCATGGCCGATGCCGATGTCGACGGCCAGCACATCCGCACTCTGCTGCTCACCCTCATCTTCCGATTCATGCCGCAGCTCATCACCGAGGGCTACGTCTACCTCGCCCAGCCCCCGCTGTTCAAGATCAAGTGGCAGCGCGAGGCCCCCGAGTACGCCTACTCCGACCGCGAGCGCGATGCGCTCCTGGAGGCCGGGCTCGCGGC
>JBPCSL010000151.1:0-5084 GCA_051007175.1 Candidatus Nanopelagicales bacterium | reverse complement strand
CGACAGTTCGGTCTTGCCGACGCCCGACGGCCCGGCGAAGATGAACGACCCCGAGGGACGCTTCGGGTCCTTCAGGCCGGCGCGCGTGCGGCGAATCGACTTCGAGAGCGCCTTGATGGCCTGCTCCTGACCGATGACCCGGCGGTGGAGCTCTTCCTCCATGCGGATGAGGCGCTGGGCATCGTCCTCGGAAAGGTCGGTGACGGGAATGCCGGTCATGAGGGCGAGGACCTCGGCGATGAGGCGCTCGTCGACCTCGGCGACGACGTCCATGTCGCCGGACTTCCACTGCGACTCGCGCTCGGCCTTCTGGGCCAGCAGCTTCTTCTCGTCGTCGCGGAGGCGGGCGGCCTTCTCGAAGTCCTGCGCGTCGATCGCCGATTCCTTCTCGCGACGCACGTTGGCGATGCGCTCGTCGAATTCGCGCAGGTCCGGCGGGGCGGTCATGCGACGGATGCGAAGCCGCGAACCGGCCTCATCGATCAGGTCGATGGCCTTGTCGGGAAGCTGCCGATCGGAGATGTAGCGGTCGGACAGGCGGGCGGCAGCGGCGAGCGCGCCGTCCGTGATGGATACGCGGTGGTGCGACTCGTAACGGTCACGCAGTCCCTTGAGGATCTCGACAGTGTCGGACACGTCGGGAGCGTTGACCTGGATCGGCGCAAAGCGACGCTCGAGCGCGGCGTCCTTCTCGACGTACTTGCGGTACTCATCGAGCGTGGTCGCGCCGATGGTCTGGAGCTCACCGCGTGCCAGCATGGGCTTGAGGATGCTGGCCGCGTCGATCGCGCCTTCCGCGGCGCCGGCTCCCACGAGCGTGTGCATCTCGTCGATGAACAAGATGATGTCGCCGCGCGTGCGGATCTCCTTGAGCACCTTCTTCAAGCGCTCTTCGAAGTCACCGCGGTAGCGGCTGCCGGCGACCAGGGCGCCGAGGTCGAGGGTGTAGAGCTGCTTGTCCTTGAGGGTCTCGGGGACCTCGCCGCGGATGATGTTCTGGGCCAGGCCCTCGACGATGGCGGTCTTGCCGACGCCGGGCTCGCCGATGAGGACCGGATTGTTCTTGGTGCGGCGCGACAGCACCTGCATGACGCGCTCGATCTCCTTCTCGCGCCCGATGACCGGGTCGAGCTTGCTCTCGCGCGCGGCCTGGGTGAGATTGCGGCCGAACTGGTCGAGGACCAGCGAGGAGGACGGAGTGCCCTCGGCCGGGCCGCCGGCGGTCGCCGGCTCCTTGCCCTGGTAGCCGGAGAGCAGCTGGATGACCTGCTGGCGCACGCGGTTGAGGTCGGCGCCCAGCTTCACGAGCACCTGGGCGGCGACGCCCTCGCCCTCGCGGATGAGACCGAGCAGGATGTGCTCGGTGCCGATGTAGTTGTGGCCGAGCTGAAGCGCCTCGCGCAGCGAGAGCTCGAGGACCTTCTTGGCGCGCGGGGTGAAGGGGATGTGACCGCTGGGCGCCTGCTGGCCCTGGCCGATGATCTCCTCGACCTGCTGGCGCACGGCCTCCAGGGAAATGCCGAGGCTCTCGAGGGCCTTGGCGGCGACGCCTTCACCCTCGTGGATGAGGCCGAGCAGGATGTGCTCGGTGCCGATGTAGTTGTGGTTGAGCATCCGGGCCTCTTCCTGGGCCAGGACGACCACCCGGCGAGCCCGGTCGGTGAACCTCTCGAACATGCTCCCCACTCCCTATCGGCGGCCCCGTCGGGGCCTCACGGGGTGCGACGCGCGACCTCGTCGATGCGCTCCGCCACCCCTGGCTGGCTTCGATGCTAGTACCGCTGCGGTCCGATGCCATTCCGTGGCCCAGGCCCCTCGGCAGAGGCCCCTTGCGGGGCCCTGTGGGGGACAACGCCCCGTGGGCGGCCGTTGTTCCGTCCCCGGATTCCGCCCACAGCGGACCAGCCGGCTTTCGGCCCCGATTCGGCTGCCCGACGGGCTGCTTTCCCCTTGAATCGGCCGCCATTCGAGGGCGAAAGCAGCGGACGAGGCCCGGCGGAGGTGACGCCAGCGGACGAGGGCCCGGCGGCTAGCGGCGCAGGGCGGCCCGGAGGCCCGCGACGATCCAGTCGGCGTACTGCTGCTGCCCCGCGGCCGAGGACATGCGCCGGGCATCCACCGCGTTTCGCATATTGCCGCTCTCGAGCAGGATCACCGGGACGTCGGAGAAGTTGAGCGTGGAGATGGTGGGCGTGACCATCATCTGCTCGGAGATGTACGTCGACCGTGGAGCGCCGGCGGCGGCCATCCCCTCGATGAACCGCTTGCCCAGGCGGATGGACTTCGCGGAGATGTCGTCGGTCCAGCCCTTGATGACCGACGGCTCCATGACGAAGAAGCCGTAGCCCGCGGAGTCGGCACCATCCGCGTGGATCGACAGCATGAGGTCGGCCCCCACGGAAGCTCCGAACTTCCCGCGCTCGTCGACGCAGGGGCCCCACTTGTTCATGGAGTTGGAGTGCCGGGTCATCCGCACGTCGGCCCCCAGGGCCTGCAGCTGCTGGCGGACGAGGACGGTGGTATTCCAGTTGTACGTCGCCTCCGGATAGCCGGCGTTCGTCGCCGTGCCCGTCGTGTTGCAGTTCTTGGTCTCGTAGCCGTTGAAGTGGGTCTTGGCGAGCTCGCCGAAGAACTTCGGATTGGAGTTGCCAAGCTGGTGGCCGGGGTCCAGGGCGATGACGAGGCCCGCGAGGGGCGCGTCGGCACGGGGCGCCGCGGGAGCGACGGCCCCGCTGGCCGGCGCCCACGCCAGGCTCGCGAGGAGGGTGCCGGCACACAGGCAGAGCGCCCCGGCGAGGACCTTGGTGGAGACCGTCACCCCAGCACTCTAAGCATGCGGTGGTTGCCGAGGGTATTCGGTTTCACGCGCTCGAGGTCGAGGAACTCCGCCACGCCCTCGTCGTAGCTCTGCAGGAGCTGCTCGAAGACCTGGTGGTCCACCGGGCTGCCCTCGATCTCGTGGAAGCCGTGGGCCTCGAAGAAATCGGTCTCGAAGGTGAGGCAGAAGAGCCTCGTGAGGCCGAGGTCGCGCGCCCGCTCGACGAGTTGGTCGAGGATGCGGCCGCCGATCCCCTGCCGCTTGTGGTCAGGGTCCACGGCGAGGGTGCGGATCTCGCCCAGGTCCTCCCACATGACGTGGAGTGCCCCGCACCCCACGACCACGCCGTCGATCTCGGCGACGAGGAATTCCTGCACGTCCTCGTACAGCGTCACCGGAGCCTTGGCCAGCAGACGCCCGTCCTCGGTGTAGAGGCTGACAAGACGGCGCACGACCTGGACATCGGCCGTGCGCGCAGGACGCAGGACGATGGCGCTCATCGCTCGGGCTTCACCAGCGGGAAGAGAATCGTCTCGCGGATGCCGAGACCGGTGAGCGACATGAGCAACCGGTCGATGCCCAGCCCCACGCCGCCTGCCGGCGGCATGCCGATCTCGAGGGCGCGCAGGAAGTCCTCGTCCACCGGCATGGCCTCGTCGTCCCCGCGCGCGCCCTGGGCAGCCTGCGCCACGAGCCGCTCGCGCTGGATGACGGGGTCGGCGAGCTCGGAGTAGCCGGTGGCCTGCTCGTATCCGTTGACGTAGAGATCCCACTTCTCCACCACGCCCGGGCGATCGGGATGGTGGCGCGTGAGCGGCGAGGTGTCCTCGGGATAGTCGAAGACGAAGGTCGGGCGCGCGAAGGTGGGCACGACGAGCTCCTCGAAGAGCTCCTCCACGCACTTGCCGGGCAGCCAGTGGGACTGCGGCTCGATGCCGTGACTGCGACACAGGTCGCGCAGCTCCGACTCCGGCGTCTCCGGCGTGATCTCGCGGCTCACGGCCTGTGACACCGACCCGTAGAGGTCGGCCTCATCCCAGTCTCCCGACAGGTCGTGCACGCTGCCGTCGGCATGGGTCACCACGAGGTTTCCCGTGGCCGCGAGCGCGGCCTCCTGGATGATCTCGCGGGTGATCCGGGCCATGTCGCGGTAGTCGGCGTACGCCTGGTAGAACTCCAGTGCGACGTACTCCGGCGAGTGAGTCGAGTCGGCGCCCTCATTGCGGAAGTTGCGATTGATCTCGAAGACGCGCTCGAGGCCGCCGACGAGCGCGCGCTTGAGGAAGAGCTCCGGCGCGATGCGCAGGAAGAGCTCCATGTCGAAGGCATGCGAGCGGGTCACGAACGGACGCGCCGTGGCGCCGCCCTGTTGCGTCTGGAGCAGGGGCGTCTCGATCTCAAGGTAGCCGCGGTCGATGAGGCTGGTGCGGATGCTCGCCTCCGCTGCGACGCGCACCCGCGCCATCTCGCGCGCCTCCGGGCGCACGATGAGGTCGACGTAGCGCTGGCGCACGCGCGTCTCCTCCGAGAGCGGCTTGTGGGCTACCGGGAGCGGGCGCAGCGACTTGGCCGCCATCCGCCACTCGTCGGCCATCACGGACAGCTCGCCGCGCTTGGAGGTGATGACCTCCCCGGCCACGAAGACCTGGTCGCCAATGTCGACCAGCTGCTTCCAGCTCTCCAGGGACTCCTCCCCCACCGAGGCCAGCGAGACCATCGCCTGGATCTCGGTGCCGTCACCGGCGCGCAGGGTCGCGAAGCAGAGCTTGCCCGTGTTGCGCTGGAAGATCACCCGGCCCGCGAGGGCCACCCGCTCCCCGGTGACGACATCCACGTCGAGGTCGGGGAAGGCCGCGCGCACCTGCGCGACGGTGTGGGTGACCGGCAGTCGCACCGGATAGGGGTCATGTCCTTCGGCGAGCAGCCTCTCGCGCTTCTCGCGGCGCACGCGCATCTGCTCGGGCAGGTCGTCTGCCGGCTCCAGCGCGTCGGTCGTCACGGGCGCAAGGGTAGTGCCCGCGCGCGGACGCCTCGGCCCTGGCTAGTCGACGTTGCGCTCGAAGACGAGCCGAAGGCCTACCAGGGTGAGATCAGGATCGTGGTGGGTGATCGTCTGAGACTCCGGCACGACGATCGGCGCAAGTCCCCCGGTGGCGATGACCGCCTGCACGCCGCCGAGCTCATCGGAGATGCGGCGCACCAGTCCGTCGACCTGGCCCGCGAAGCCGTAGAGCGCGCCCGACTGCAGGGCCTCGACGGTGTTCTT
>JBPCSL010000150.1:0-9702 GCA_051007175.1 Candidatus Nanopelagicales bacterium | reverse complement strand
ATGAGACCGCCGGAGTCGTCGCGGGCCGCGATGGCGAAGTCCCAGGACGCCGGATTGCCGATGCGGATCGCGGTCGCGAGGGTCTCGGGCTTGGCGACGGGCGCTCCGTGCACCAGGGGCGCGGCACCCGCCGCCTGGAAGCCCCACATCCGGGGCAGGCGCGAGGCCAGCCCGGAGTCGGCGTACTCGACATAGCCCTTCCAGTACGCCGTGATGTTGCCCGCGTTGCCTACCGGGAGGCAGTGGATATCGGGGGCGTCGCCGAGCATGTCGACGATCTCGAAGCTCGCGGTCTTCTGGCCCTCGATGCGGTCGGGATTGACGCTGTTGACGAGCGCCACCGGATAGCGGTCGGCGAGGTCGCGCGCGAGGGTGAGGCAGTCGTCGAAGTTCCCCTGCACCTGGAGCAAGCGTGCGCCATGCACGATCGCCTGGGCGAGCTTGCCCATCGCGATCTTGCCTTCGGGCACGAGCACGGCGCAGACCATGCCGGCCTTCACGGCGTAGGCCGCCGCGCTGGCCGAGGTATTGCCCGTGGAGGCGCAGATGACCGCCCTGGCGCCCGCCTCGGCGGCCTTGCTGATGGCCATCGTCATCCCGCGGTCCTTGAAGGACCCGGTCGGATTGGCTCCGTCGTACTTCAGCCAGACCTCGCAGCCCGTCATCTCGCTGAGGACGCAGGCGTAGACCAGTGGCGTGCCGCCCTCGCGCAGGGTGACGACGGGGGTGGCATCGGTGACGGGCAGGCGGTGGCGGTACTCCTCGATGAGGCCGCGCCACTGAGCCGGCTGCCCCGTCATGGACCCGCCTCTCCCTCGACGCGCATGACGCCCACCACGCGCTTGACCGCGTCGAGGCCACGCAGCCGGTCGACGGTGGTCCGCAGGGCACCGTCGGTGGCCAGGTGCGTGCGCACGATGAGGCCCGCGTCGTCGCCGTGGCCGTCCTGGCGCACGACCTGGATGCTCACGCCGTTGTCCGCGAAGGCCTGGGCGATCGCGGCGAGCACGCCCGGCTTGTCGGCGACATCGAGGTTGACGTAGTAGCGGGTCAGCGCCTCGTCGACAGGACGCACCTGCAACTGGGCATAGGTGGACTCCCCCGGCCCGCGGCCGCCGCTCACGCGATTGCGAGCCGCGGCCACCACGTCGCCGAGCACCGCGCTCGCGGTCGGAGCACCACCGGCGCCTCGGCCGTAGAACATCATCTGCCCGGCCGACTCGGCCTCGACGAAGACCGCGTTGAAGGCACCGCGCACGCTGGCAAGCGGGTGGTCCACGGGCACCATGGCCGGGTGGACTCGCACGATGACGCCTCCACCATCGGCGGACAGCTCGGCGACTGCGAGCAGCTTGATGACGAAGCCCATGTCGCGAGCCGCCTCCACGTCGGCCAGCGTCACCTCGGTGATGCCCTCGCAGTGGACGTCCTCCCCGGTGACACGGGTATGGAAAGCGAGCTCGGCGAGAATCGCGGCCTTGGCGGCGGCATCAAGGCCGCCGACATCCGCGGTCGGGTCGGCCTCGGCATATCCCAGCGCCTGGGCCTCGGCGAGGACCGCCGAGTAATCGGCGCCCTCCTCGTTCATCTTGCTGAGGATGAAGTTCGTCGTGCCGTTGACGATGCCGAGCACCTTGAGCACGCGGTCACCCGCCAGCGACTCGCGCAGCGGCCGGATGAGCGGAATGGCGCCGGCGACGGAGGCTTCGAAGTACAGGTCGACGCCATTGTCGGAGGCCGCACGGTAGAGGGTCGCGCCATCGACGGCCAGGAGCGCCTTGTTGGCGGTCACGACACTGGACCCCGCAGCCATCGCCGACAGGATGAGCGAGCGGGCCGGCTCGATGCCGCCCATGACCTCCACCACGATGTCGGCACCCCGCGCCACCAGTCCTGCCGCGTCGTCGGTGATGAGGCTCGCCGGGATGCCCTCCCGTGGACGCGCAGCATCGCGCACCGCGACGCCGATGAGCTCCAGGGGTGCGCCCACGCGGGCAGCCAGGTCGGCGGAGTTCTCCTGCAGCAGTCGGGCCACTTGCGCGCCCACGGTGCCGCCGCCCAGGAGGGCCACCGTCACGGGGGCGGGGGACGACGCCGGCATGGAGACTCCTTCGATCGGGATGGCCCTAAGCCTCTCAGATGGCCTGCGGCGTAAGGCCCGAGGTCAGCGGCGAACGCCGGGGTCGAGGCCCAGGAGGTCCGCCTCCGTCTCGCGGCGCAGGACCGTGGTGGCGACCCCGTCCCGCACGGACACGACGGCGGGGCGCGGCAGGTAGTTGTACTGGGAGGCCATGGA
This sequence comes from Candidatus Nanopelagicales bacterium, assembly GCA_051007175.1. Lineage (GTDB taxonomy): Bacteria > Actinomycetota > Actinomycetes > S36-B12 > S36-B12 > Mxb001. The sequence continues at coordinate 7,406 of JBPCSL010000150.1, read as the reverse complement.
TCGGCAGTAGGCCCCGGTCGAGGCGACGGCTAGGAGGTCACCCTCGGCCAGGTCGGCCGGGAGCCAGGCATCGCGCACCACGATGTCGCCGGCCTCGCAGTGCTTGCCGACGACGCGGCACAGCATGGGCTCGGCCGTGGACTCACGGGATGCCAGCACCACGGTGTAGTCGGCGTCGTAGAGGGCCGTGCGGATGTTGTCGCTCATGCCCCCGTCAACCGACACATAGGTGCGCACCTGGCCGTGGTCGAGTGCGACCGGCTTCACGGTCCCGACCTCGTAGAGGGTGACTCCCGCCGGGCCCACGATGGCCCGGCCGGGCTCGAAGGAGAGCTCGGGCACCGGGATGCCCGCGCGCTCGCAGGACTTCACGATGATCCGATCGATGGCCGCCGCCATGTCATCGACCGCGAGCGGATCGTCCTGCGGGGTGTAGGCAATGCCCATGCCGCCCCCGAGGTCGAGCTCCTCCACCGGCGTTCCCGCAGCCGCCAGGTCCGCGGCGAGATCGACGATGCGGGACGCGGCGATCTCGAAGCCCGATGCATCGAAGATCTGCGAGCCGATGTGAGAGTGCAGGCCGGCAAAGCGAAGCGATGGATGCCGCCCGACTCGAGACACCGCCTCGGCGGCCTCGCCGGTGGACAGCGAGAGCCCGAACTTCTGGTCCTCATGCGCGGTGGCAATGAACTCGTGGGTGTGGGCCTCCACTCCCACCGTCACGCGCACCAGCACGCGGGCGATCACGTCCAGGCGGGAGGCCACCGAGGCGATCCGGTCGATCTCCGCGAGCGAGTCGATCACCAGGGTGCCGACCCCGCTCGACAGCGCGCGCTCGATCTCCGCCGCCGACTTGTTGTTGCCGTGCATGATCATGCGCGCGGGAGGGAATCCCGCGGCGAGCGCCACCGCGAGCTCGCCTCCGGTCGCCACATCGAGACCGAGGCCCTCCTCGTCGACCCAGCGCGCGATCGTGGTCGCCAGGAAGGCCTTCGCCGCGTAGTAGACGGTCGCCGGCGCCTCGCCGGCTCCATAGGAGACGCGGAAGGCCTCAGCACGGGTGCGGAAGTCGGCCTCGTCGATGACGAGGAGTGGCGTGGCGAAGTCGCGCGCCAGCGCGCGCGCGTCGCAGCCGCCGATCACCAGGGCACCGTCGCCGCCGCGCCGCGCCGTCGCCGGCCACAAGACAGGGTCGAGCAGGTGTAGGCCCGCGGCGGGCACCGGTGGTGCGCCCGACGCCGGCACGACATCGCCATGTCGCGGTCCGGCGGGGTGTGCGCGCATGGACGCAGGCTATCGGCTGGCCGGTCAGCAATGATCCCTGGCGTTTCAGGACCAACAGCCCTGTTCTCGCCGCGCCTAGCGTGGACGCCGGAGATGACAGGGAGGTTCGAGATGAACGCCGTTCCGGTCAGCAACCTGCAGCAGGCACCCCCGCAGCCCGAGCAGCACCACCGGTCCTGGATGAAGGGGCCGCTCCCCGAGGTCATCGGCTACGTCGGTGCCGCTCTTGTCGCGAGCGCCGCCCTCAACTTCGTGGCGCAGTCCTGGGAGTCCTGGAGTCTCACGGTGCGCCTGAGCGTCATCGGCGTCGCGGTCGTGCTGCTGTACGCGGCCGGCCTCACGATCATGGGGATCGCCGGGTGGCGGACAGCACTCCAGTCCGAGGAGCGAGCCAACCGCCGACGCCTCGTGGCGGTCCTCTTCGCCCTCGCCGCTCCCCTCGTCGGCGCCTTCCTCGCGGTCATCCTCGACTCGCGCGGGCTCTTCGACCAGGTCACCGCGTGGCTCGTGCTTCCTGCGGCGCTCGCATTCCTCGCCGCGGCCGCGGGCGCCTGGTGCGCGCCCGGAGCGGTGTCGACCATCGCGGTCGCCGGCACCTGCGCCTGGGCGGGGATCACCTCGATCATGGTCATCGCGCAAGACCAGCCCGAATGGTGGATCCCCATCGCCGCCGCCATCGGGGGAGCACTGTGGCTCGGGATCGCACCACGACTCCTCGCCATCCCCGCGCTCTCTGAGTCGCTCGGCATGGCGTGGCTGCTCTTCATGCTCGGACCGGCGGCCGTCTCCGATCTCGCCAACCCCGCCGGCATCACGCAGGCCCAGGCGGCCTCCGTCTGGGTGAGTCGCGGCCTGCTCGTGCTCATGACCGTCGTCGCGCTCACGCTCTTCGCGCGCGGCGCGAGTTGGGCATGGGCGGTGGGCGGCGTCGTCGCCGCGGTGCTCGCCTCGATGGGTTTCGCCGGACAGGCCCTGGGCTGGGTGGCGGCACTGCTCGTGGCGGGCGTGGTGCTCCTGGCCCTCAGCGGACTGCTCCTGGCGCTGCGCCGGCGCACCAGCAGCGAGGCCTGACTACATCCGATCCGGGGCGGACACCCCGCACAGGGCGAGGCCGTTGGCCAGCACCTGCAGCGCGGCCGCGCACAGCCACAGCCGCGCGATGTGCTGCGGCTGCAGCTCCTCGTCGCCACGGGGCAGCACCCGGCACACGTCGTAGAAGCGGTGGTACGCAGTGGCCAGCGACTCGAGGTAGCGCGGAATGCGGTGCGGCTCGCGGAGCTCGGCCGCGGAGGCCACCACCGCGGGGAATTCCGCGATGGCCCTGAGGAGGTCGCCCTCGCGCTCGTGGTCGAGCAGGGAGGCGTCGTACGCCGTCGCGCGCCATTCGATGCCGAGGTCGGCGGCATTGCGCAGGACCGAGGCGATGCGGGCATGCGCGTACTGCACGTAGAAGACCGGGTTGTCGCTCGTGCGTTGCACGAGGAGGTCGAGGTCGAGCGTCAGGGGCGAATCCGCGGGATAGCGGATGAGCGAGTAGCGCGCCGCGTCGACACCCACCTCCTCGACCAGCTCCTCGAGGGTGATGATCGTGCCGGCGCGCTTGGAGAGCTTGACCTCCTCGCCGTTCTTCAGCATCTTCACCATCTGGCCGATGAGAACCTCGACATTGCGGTCCATGTCGTCCCCCGCGCACCCGGCCACGGCGCGCAGCCGGTTGACATAGCCGTGGTGATCCGCGCCGAGCAGGTAGATCGCCACGTCGAACCCGCGATTGCGCTTGTCCACGTAGTACGCCGTATCCGACGCGAAGTAGGTGAGGTCGCCGTCGGCCTTCACGAGGACCCGGTCCTTGTCATCGCCGAAATCGGTCGTGCGAAGCCACACGGCACCATCGGCCTCAAAGACGTGCCCCTGCTCGCGCAACTGCTCCATCCCCCGGTCCACGGCACCGGACTCATGCAGGGAGCGCTCGGAGTACCAGGTGTCGAAGTGGGTGCGGAAGAGGTCGAGGACCTCGCGCTGCTGGGCGAGCTGCACCGTGTACGCCGCCTCCCGGAAGGCGACGAACTGCTCGTCGGAGGGGAGGGACAGGAATTCCGGGTGCTCGGCCACGATGTGCGCGGCGAGGTCGGCGATGTAGGCACCGTGGTAGCCATCCTCCGGCACCGGCTGCCCGTGTGCGACCGCCATGACGGAGGCACCGAATCGATCCATCTGCACGCCGCGGTCATTGACGTAGAACTCGGTCGACACGTCGGCGCCATCCGCCGCCAGGACGCGAGCGATGGCATCGCCCACCGCGGCCCACCGCGTGTGACCCAGGTGCAGGGGCCCGGTCGGATTGGCGGAGATGAACTCGACGTTGACGCGCTGGCCCGCGAGGTGATCCCCGCGTCCGTAGTCGGAGCCCCGCTCCACGACCGCGCCGGCCAGCTGGCCGAGCGCATCGGCGGCCACCCGGAGGTTCACGAATCCCGGGCCGGCCACCTCGGCCGAGGAGATGCCCGGCACGAGGGCCAGCCGATCGGCCAGGGCCTGGGCGATCTGCCGCGGCGGGACGCCCGCCGCCTTGGCCAGGGACAGCGCGGCCGGCGTCGCATAGTCGCCGTGCTCCCGCTGGCGTGGCCTCTCGATGACGACCTCGGCCGGCACCGCGCCGACGATGGCCCCCTCGTCGATGAGGGCCGCGATGCTCTCCCGGACAGCGTCGGCGAGCTGCTCGGGGGTCATCCCCCGAAGCGTAGTCGGGTGCTGAACGATCAGAGTCCGAGGTTCCGGGCCTCCGGCCCCGGCCTGCGTGCTACCGTCGTGGTGGCTGTGCTGCACAAGAACCACCGTTCAAGGAACGCCCGCCCTCACCACACGGCGGGCGTTTCGGCTACCTGGGGTACAACCCAAGCCGGGACGTCGGCTCAGCTCGCCACCTCGGCGGTTCGCCGCCGAGACGGGGAGCAGCACGACCAGCCCGCCGGGCGACCGCCCGGCGACCACGTATCCGCACTTGGGATCTACCGCAAGGAGTAACACCGCATGGCACAGGGCACTGTGAAGTGGTTCAACGCCGAGAAGGGCTTCGGCTTCATCGCTCAGGCTGACGGGGGTGCCGATGTTTTCGTGCACTTCACCGCCATCCAGGCTGACGGCTACCGCAGCCTCGACGAGAACCAGCGCGTCGAGTTCGACATCGTCCAGGGCCCCAAGGGGCCCCAGGCGGACAACGTTCGCCTCGTCTGACGACGTAGCGCAGATGCGGCCCGGCTCTTCGAGCCGGGCCGCATCGCGTTCCGGGCCCAGTCCCCCGACCACGGCCCGGACCACTCCACTGTGCCAAGGGTGAGCGAAACCCGCGAACCATCAAAGGAATCAAAGCCCGAGTGGACGGGGGGCCCGCCTCCGGTGACCATAGGGATATGAGCGACGACATCGAGCGCCTCCTCTCCGAGGTGGGCAAGACAACCCCCAGCTCCTCCCGAGATGTGGCCACGTCCTCCCGTACGCCGGCTCCGCGGGACTCCGCCCCGGGCGGACGGCTGGCCTTCGCCCTCGTGGCCGCGGTCAGCCTCGGCCTGCTCACCTGGGTTGCCGGGATCTTCCTGCCCTTCATCGGCGGCATCGACTTGGGCATCGGCGGTGCCATCGGCGCGTTCGTGGCCGCGCTCATCGCCGGCCCGCCACGCTGGTTCTCCTCCTGACCAGGCGCATCACGCACTCACCCTGACCTCGCGCATCACGCGCTCACACTGACCTCGCGCATCACGCGCTGATCGCACTGTTCACGCGCGCTGTTAGGCTTTCCGACGCCCTGGCCCCCGTAGCTCAGGGGATAGAGCGCCGGTTTCCGGTACCGAAGGTCGCAGGTTCGAATCCTGCCGGGGGCGCCCACTAGTGTGTGCCGGTGAGCATCGCAGCCGAGTCGGCCAGCAGCCAGCGCCGCAACCGCATCTTCGCCACCAGCGGCGTCCTCATCGAGTGGTACGACTTCATGGTCTACGGCCTGCTGGCCACGACCATCCAGCAGGTCTTCTACCCGACGGATAACCCCACGGTCGGCCTCATCCTCACCTTCGCCACCTTCGCCGTCGGCTACCTCGCTCGACCCATCGGCGGCGTCGTCATCGGCCGGCTCGGCGACACCAAGGGCCGCAAGTACGCCCTCGTGCTGTCCACAACCCTCATGCTCATTCCGCTTTTCGTCATCACCATCCTCCCGACGTACGACCAGATCGGGCTCTGGGCGCCGATCCTGCTCACGCTGATGAGGCTCATGCAGGGCTTCTCCGTGGGCGGCGAGTACTCCGGAGCGCTCACGGCGCTCAGCGAGTCCGCCGCGGGCGAGGGCCGCGGCCGCAGCGTCTCCCTCGGTCTCGCCACGGCCATGGGCGGCAACCTGCTGGCGTCCCTCGTGGTGTTCTCGACCACGGCGATCTGGGGCGAGGAGGCGCTGGCGGAGGGCACCTGGCGCATCCCCTACGCCATCGGCTTCGTGCTGGCCATCCTCGCCGTGCTCATGCTCCGCAAGATGAAGGAGACGGAGTCCTTCGAGCAGGCCGTCGAGGCGGGCAAGACCGGCAGCCCCGTGCGCGACCTGCTGCACAACTACCCCGGCGCGACGTTCCTTATGCTCGCCCTCGCCACCTGGAGCGGCGTGACGGTCTACACGCTCATCTCCTGGATGCCGTCCTATCTGGAGACCGTTGTCGGAGTCAGCAACTCCCGCGCCGACCTGACCTCGGCGCTCATCTCGGCCATCTATATCGCCCTGATCCTGCCCGTCGCCATCCTGGGAGACCGGCACGGCCGCAAGCGCCTCATGGTCATCGCCGTCATCGGGTACGTCGTCCTCGCGATCCCCGCCATCTTGCTGCTGGGCAGCGGCGCCGTCCTCGGAGTGCTTCTGTCGATCGCGGTGCTCGCCACTCTGCAGACCTTCGTGGACTCCACGACGACCACGGAGATGACGCAGCTCGTGCCCACGCGGGTGCGCTACACCGGCATCGCGCTCACCTACAGCATCGGCATGATCATCGGCAGTTTCACGCCGGCCCTGGAGGAGACCCTCCTGGGGACGACGGGCAATCTCCTGATCCCGGCGTTCGTCATCATCGGGATCTCGCTGCTCATCATCCCTGTGATCGTCATCTTCCCGCGCTACGCGCAGCGGGCCCGCGAGGCCGACCCCTCCCTGGCGTCCTAGTCCGCCACCTGGCCTCGCCGCCGGGCGGGCGATGCGGGGTTCCCCTGACGCGATCGTCCCCCGGGTCCTAGCGTTCTCTCAGGCCTCGACGAAGGAGTTCCATGTCTGCCCAGCGCGACCGCCTCGACCCCGCATCGCGGGAGCCTCTCGAGATGCTCCTCTCCGCCCTCCCGGGCGGCTTCAATGGCATTCCCGACATCGTCGAGCGTCGCGCCGTCGTCGCCGGGCTGCTCGCTGCCCAGATGGCCGACGTGCCGCCCAACGATCGCGTCGTCACCGAGGACCGGGTGATCCCCGGACTCGACGGTGCGCCCGACATTCCCGTGCGCATCTACACCCCCGCCGAGGCCGTCGGCGTCCTGCTTCCCGGGATCCTCTACATCCACGGGGGCGGGATGATCCTCGGCGACATCGAGGCCAATGAGCTCACGGCGGCGATGATGTGCGAGCAGATCAATGCGGTCATCGTCTCCACCGGCTATCGCAAGGCACCCGAGGACCCGCACCCCGCGCAGGTGAACGACTGCTACGCCGCTCTGACCTGGATGGCCGCCCACGCCGGCGAGCTCGAATACGACCCGCGCCGGCTGGCCGTCTACGGAGGAAGTGCCGGAGGCAATCTCGCCATCGCCACCGCGATGATGGCTCGCGACCTGTCCGGCCCTGCTATCACGCTTGTCGTGGCGCCCTATCCGATGCTCGACGACCGCAATGAATTGCCGTCGACCCACGAGATCACCGAGGTGGGCATCTGGGATCGCGCGGGCAATATCCAGGCGTGGGAGTGGTTCCTCGGCGGCAAGCCCGCTGATGGCTACGCTGCCCCCGCTCGCGCCACCGACCTGACCGGCTTGCCGCCCATGTTCATCGACGTGGGCGAGATGGACCTCTTCCGCGACGAGGACATCGACTTCGTGCAGCGACTGCT
>JBPCSL010000149.1:0-20650 GCA_051007175.1 Candidatus Nanopelagicales bacterium | reverse complement strand
CTCCAGCGAGTGCGCACGCCTCACCGTGCCGCTCGACTACGCCAATCCGGACGGCGCGACGATCTCCCTCGCGATCACCAGGATCCGCGCCACCGGCACGCGCATGGGCTCGCTCCTCGCCAATCCCGGCGGGCCGGGAGTGCCGGGTCTCGACTATGCAGGGGCCCTGGGCTGGTCTCTCCCCGCCTCGGTGGCGGCCTCCTACGACCAGGTCGGCTTCGATCCCCGCGGCGTCGGGCAGAGCGAGCGGATGCGCTGCCTCAACCAGCGCGAGCTCCAGCCCTGGTTCACCGCCGATGCCACGCCGGACACACCCGCGGAGCAGCGACAGTTCGCGACACTCGCCGCGCGCTTCGGCACGGCCTGCGAGGAGCGCTCTCCGGAGATGGTCGGGCATGTGAGCACGCGCGACACGGCACGCGATCTCGACATCTTGCGCGCCGCGCTAGGCGACGAGAAGCTCACCTTCGTCGGGGCGTCGTACGGGACCTATCTCGGAGCGATGTATGCCGATCTCTTTCCCGAGCGGGTCGGCCATCTCGTCCTCGACGGCGCCATCGACCCGCGCGACGACCAGGTGGCGCTCACCGACGGGCAGATCGACGGATTCGACGACGCGGCAACGCGGATGGCCCGCCACTGCGCGGAGCAGCGCCGGTGCGCCGTGCCGGGGACGACCACGCGGCAGGTCCTGCGCAACATCAACAGCCTCCTCGACGGCCTCGACAGCTCGACGATCCCGAGCCGTGTCGGTCGCCCGCTCACGCAGCAGGAGGCCATCACGGGCCTCCTCGCCGGCCTCTACGACCGGGCGAGCTGGGCGACGACTCTGCACGCCCTCGGATCGGCCATCGCGGGCGATGGCACCGACCTCGCGCTCGAAGGCCGCGGATTCCTCACCTCGAGCGCGGGATTCCTGTCGGCGTTCTATGCGATCTCGTGCATCGACTCCCCGGCGACGCCGGGCACCCGGGAAGTGGCCGCCTGGGCGTCGGAGCGCGCAGGTCAGGTGCGCATCCCGGAGCTCGCGCGCTATCTCGCGTGGAGCGTCCTGCCGTGCTCGACCTGGCCCGCGCACGTGTCGGAGCCACCCGGTCCGGTGCTCGCGGCCGGCGCGGCGCCGATCCTGGTCATCGGAACGACACATGATCCCGCCACGCCCCATGCATGGGCGCGCTCGCTGGCGTCGCAGCTGGACTCCGGGGTGCTCGTCACCCGCGCGGGCGACGGCCACACCGCGATCGGCACGGGGTCGCCGTGCATCGCGCGTGCGGTGAGCGCCTACCTCGTGCGGGACGTCGTACCCGCGCAGGGCACCGTCTGCCGCTAGCGACTACTTGGCGAACTGGCAGCCAGCGGCGCGGAGTGCCTCGGGGACATCGGCGCCTGCACAAGCCTCCGCGACCGACTTCGGCACCCAGAACTGGCCCTCCGCCTGGAAGAGGAAGAGGGCGCCTGCGGTCTGACCGGACGACGTCACGTTGGCTCCCACGAGCGCCCAGCCATCCGCGCAATTGCTGCTCTGGTAGGACTCGAACGCCGTGCCGGCAGGAACCGGGGTGCCATCCATGAGCATGCCGAATCCGCCCGTCGAGGTCGCCTCCTTCGCGGCCGTCGTCAGCGATGCCTCGTCGCACTCCGCAACGCCGCCGCCGCCCGGCATCGCCGAGGACTCTGCTGCGGATGACGAGGTGGAATCGCTACTACCGCCGCAGCCGGCGAGCAGAAGGGTCGGAACCAGTACCGCGACTCCGAGTGACAGTGGCTTGAACAACGTCCCGAGATGTGTCATGGAGAGGAAGTTAGCAGCCTGAAGGGCGCAGGACTAGGCCCGTCAAGGCGTCGAGTCGGCTCCTGTCATCACTCCGGGGCGTCACCGGACTCACGGTCGTGCATTTGCGCGAGGAACTGCTCGACCTGGGCGGCAATCTCGTCGCCGGAGGGGACCTCTCCGCCGGGGGCGAGATCGGATCCGCCGACCGCGCCCTGGCTCGCGCGCAGCGCAGCCATCTGGTCGTACTGCTGCTCCAGGGCCCGCACGATGGTGACGAACTCCTCGTTGGACTGCAGTTGCTGGGCGATCTCGCCCTCGGCGCGCGACGCAGGCGCCCGCAGCGACTCGACGGGGATCTCCAGCCCGGTCACCGACGTGAGCGCCTCGAGGGTGCGGATCGCGGCGGTCGGGTACTCGAACTGGCCGAGGTAGTGCGGCACGTGGGTGGCGATGCCAATGGCGCGCTCCCCCGCCTGGCCGAGGCTGAGCTCGAGGAGCCCGCCGATGTGGCCGGGCACCTGGATGTTGCCGGCCATGGGATGCGGGTTGTCGACGAGCGCCGGGTCGTTGCCGTGGACGGTCACGCCGAGTGGCCGCGTGTGCGGCGCAGGCCACGGGATCGCGGAGAGCCCCACGGTGAGCTGGGTGCCCGTGCGACGCACGATGTCGAGGATCGCCGCGGAGAATCGCTGCCATTGGTAGTCAGGCTCGGGGCCGGTGAGGAGCAGGAACGGCGTGCCGGAGGCGTCGCTCACCTCGTGCAGGGCGATCTGCGGCATGTCGACGGCGGCGAAGTGGTCGGTGACGAAAGTGAGCATCGGGCGACGGGCGCGGTAGTCGAGGACCTCGTCGGGATCGATGGTGGCGAGCAGGCGCGGCTCGCGGGCCTGCAGCAGCTGGGCGGCCATCTGGGTCGCGCCGGCCGCATCGAGGAACCCCGTGAAGGCGTGGACGAGCACGGTCCGCCCCTCGACCGGGGTCGGGTCGCCGTGCCAGGTGATGAGATCGGCCGGGTCGCGCATGAGTCCTCCTGCTCGCTACTTCTGACCAGGGTCAACGCCGGGCCGGGCCCGGATGTTCCCGGCCGGGAGAGGACTAGTCGGCCGACAAGTCGGCTGACGAATCCGCCGGGGGCTCTGCGGCCTTCTTGCTCGCGGACTTCTTCGCGGCTGGCTTCTTCTCCGCCGGCTTCTTCGCGGCAGCCTTCTTGGCCGGCGCCTTCTTGGTCGGCTTCTCGGCAGGAGAAGGCTCGGCGGCGGGCGGCTCGTCGGCGAGCTCGCCGGCCGCGGCCTCCGCGGCACCCTTGGCCGTCTCGGCGGCCTGGGCGGCCACGTCGGCGGTGGTCTCGGCTGCGGCAGCGGCCGCCGCCTGCGTGGCCTGCGCCGCGGTCGCCACGGCCGCACCCGCTGCGGCCGCGCCCGCGGTCACGGTGTCGGCGACGCCGGGAGTGACGATGCCCGAGGAGTGCACCGCATCCGAGACACCGCGCGCCGCCTTGTCGGCCAGGCCCGCCGTCGTGGAGGCGGCATCCGCGAGCCCCGTGGATGTGCGTCCGGCAAAACCGGAGACCGCATCGGCCCAGGCATCGGCGCGCTCGGCGACCGGCTGGGTGTCCTGGTAGCGCTTCCACGCGGCCACGCCCGCGGCGGCGCCGGCGATCGCAGCGGCAATGAGCACGGCCTTGCGCATGGGGGTCTCCTCCCGTCCGGCCTGACGGTAGCAAGGAGCTGCCTCCGCCGCGCCCCGGTCACCGGAGCCCGAGGGGCGAGGGCCCCTATCGGCGCCGGCTCTTCATGTAGGTGGTGAACAGTTCGAGGGGTGCGTTGCCCGACAGGAAGCGGTCCCGCTCGGCGGGCGGCAGCCCCAGGGCGTACTCGCACACCCGCGCCCACGCCTCGCCGACGGCACGCGTAATCGATCCGGCGACGGTCGCCGAGATCGCCGACGTCGCCACCTGGCCGCCGGGGATGGCCTTGAGGAGGCTCGTCACGATGTAGCGGCCGGCCATGGTCGCGCCGCCCGTGAGCACGAGCGAGCCCGCGGCCGCGAGCGCGCGCGAGCGATCCGACGGCAGGCCGTAGGCCGCCGTGATCCTCGCGATCATCGTGACTTGCGCGGGAACCAGGAGGGCAGCGTCGGAGAAGGGAATGGGAGTCGCGCCGACACCTGCCGCCAGGGCCATCGACTGATTGATGATCTTCCGCGCCGCCTGTTTTTTACGCTCCAGGTCGAGGATCTGCACGGCGGTGAGCGCAGCGGTCGCCACCTCGGGCACGACGAGGTACGTCGCGTCGAGCAGCTCCTGCAGGCCGAAGACGGGGGCCCCCGTGAACGGGTCCGCCAGAGCATTGGTGAGGTACGCGCGGCCGTCGGGTCGCAGTGGCAGGCCCAGCGACTCGATGTAGCGCGCGAATTCGATCGCCTCCGGGTGCGGAATGCCCTCGCGACTCGGCACCTGCGTGATGACGAGGATGACCGGCAGCCCCAGGTCGGCGAGCGCGCGCACGAAGTCGGCCTGGCGATCCTCGAAGCGGCGATCCGACCAGCGCACGAGGTACCAGGCCGCGTGGATCTGCTGGTCGATCGGCAGCGTCCGCGAGTCCGACACGAAGGTGCGCAGGCCCGCGAGGATCTCGTCGCCGGAGGTGCCCGTCTCGAATCCCTCGGAGTCATAGAGCCCGAGCAGCCCGCCGGGGTGCCGGTAGTAGACGAGGCCCTTCGTCACGGGCTTCCCCATGCCCGTCTCGGCAACCTCCGTGCCGAAGATCGCGTTGACGAGCGTTGACTTGCCGACGCCCGTCTTGCCGAAGACGGCGAGGTTGAAGCAGCCCAGCTGGGCGAAGGCCTCCGACAGCCGCTGGGCGAAGAGGGCCTCGAGCTCGGCACGGCCCAGGTCGGCGGTCGAACCGGGCGGGGGATCCTCGGGCCTCTGCACCGTCATGGAATCACCGTAAGCCCCCGCAGGGGGCGATGCGCGGACTACCGTCAGGGCAGTCCGGGTCGAGGAGGTGGGCGATGAGCGACGACGATCGCATGGGCGCCTTCGACGCCGTGATGTGGGGCATCGAGGACGATCCCCTGCTGCGATCCGTCATCGTCGCCGTCGTCGTCACCGAGACCGAGCCGGATCGCGCCCTGCTGACCGAGCGCGTGGAGCGACTCACGCGGGTCGTGCCGCAGTTGAGGCAGCGCGTCATCGGCAACCCGGTCTCGCTGATCCCGCCGCGCTGGGAGACCGACGCGTCGTTCGACCTTGCCTACCACCTGCGCTGGACGGCGCTTCCGGCCGGCGAGCGCAACCTCCGCGGGGTGCTCCACGTCGCCGAGCTCGCCGCCGAGCAGGACTTCGACCGGGATCGACCCCTCTGGGAGCTCACCGTGATCAGCGGCCTCGACGGGGGCGGGGCCGGCATCGTTCTCAAGTTGCACCACGCGATCACCGATGGTGTCGGCGGCATGATGCTTGCCGCCACCCTCTTCGACCTCGCGCCCGAGGCTGCCGACCTCGGGCCGATGCCCGAAGCACCAACCTCCCGCCCGTCCCTCGACCCGATGCAGCGCCTGTCGGCGGGGATCGACTACGAGATGCGGGAGTCGCAGGGGCTCGTGCAGGGGGCCGTGGCGCACGGCCTCGGCCTGCTGCGCCAGGCCGTCACCGATCCCGCAGGGTCGCTTATGGCCACCAGCGCGTTCGCGCTGTCCGCGAGCCGGCTGCTGGCTCCCGCGGGCACTCCCCTGAGCCCGCTCATGACCGGGCGGTCACTCGACGTGCGGTGCGCGCTGCTCCACGCGCCGCTGACGGACCTCAAGGCCGCGGGCAAGAGCGTGGACGGCACTCTCAACGACGCCTTCATGGCCGTGGTCGCGCGCGGACTGCGCTCTTACCACTCCGCGCTGGGCGACCCGGTCGAGGCACTGCGCGTCAACATGCCGGTCAATGTGCGCAAAGGCGACGACGCACCCGTGCGGGGCAATGCCTGGGTGCCCGCGAGATTCGCGCTCCCCCTCGGCGGGAAAACCGCCTCCGACACGATGCGACTCCTGCATCCAGTGCTGCTCGCCGCACGCACCGAGCCAGCCCTGCCGGTGTCCGCCGTCGTCTATCGCGTGCTGTGCACGCTGCCCAATCCCGTCTCGGCGATCGTCGCCGGCGGCTTCATGAAGGGCACCGACGTCGCGGCCACCAATGTGCCGGGGCCGCCCTTCCCGGTGTACGTCGCGGGAGCCAAGGTGTCGATCCTCGTGCCGTTCGCCCCCAAGGGCGGCGCCTCGCTCAACGTGGCTCTCATGACGTACGACGGCACGGCGTACCTCGGGATCACGATCGATCCCGCCGCCGTGACTGATCCCGACCTGCTCGTGGACTGCCTGTCGGCCGCGCTGCTCGACGTGGTGGAGGCCGGGCGGCGCTGACGGGTCTCGGGCACGGCTCACGGGTTACCGTGGATGGATGTCCCGGGGCTGGATCATCGCCGCGATCGCGGCGGGCGTGGCGGCCCTGCTCGCCATCGCCGCAGTCGGCGCCTTCCTCGCCCTCGGGGGCCTCGACCGGCTGCGCGACAACCAGGCGATCGTCGTGCCCGAGGCGTATCGCACGGTGATCAAGGACGCGGCCAAGCGGTGCCGGGCCGTGCCCGCGAAAGTCCTCGCCGCGCAGATCGCCTCGGAGAGCAACTGGGATCCCCGGGCCGTCAGTCCCGCCGGCGCACAGGGCATGGCGCAGTTCATGCCCGAGGTGTGGGACCAGTACGGCGTCGACGGCGACGGTGACGGTGTTGCGGACGTGTGGAATCCCGTGGACGCGATCTACTCGGCAGCCGAGCTCAACTGCGTCAACCTGGACCTCGTCGCCGAGGTGCCCGGAGACGAGGTGCGCAATGTCCTGGCGGCCTACAACGCGGGCTTCAACCAGGTGCGGAAGTATCAGGGAGTGCCGCCATTCCCCGAGACACAGGCCTACGTGGAGAAGATCCTGCGCCGGGCCGACCACGTCGAGCTGTAGGTCAGGCGCGCGGGTTGCCGCCCATGTCGGAATTGCCGCGAGCACGCTCCACGAGCCCGGGCACGACGGCGGTGAGCTCCTCCGGCGACCAGCGACCGTCCTTGTGCGCGACGGGCCCCTTGACCCAGGGCTCGGCAACGCCGATCTCGCCGCCCATGACCGTGAAGACGCGGCCCGTGACACCGGCCGACAGGGGGCTGCCCAGCCAGACCACGAGCGGGGAGATGTTGGCGGGGTCCATCGGGTGGTAGCCGGCGGCATCGCGCTGCGCGCCCTCGGCCTCGGCGAAGAGCGGCAGGCCCTCGGTCATCCGCGTGAGCGCCACCGGCGCGATCGCGTTGGCCGTGACGCCGAGGCGGCCGAGCTCGTCAGCCAGGATGATCGTCATCGTCGCGATGCCAGCCTTGGCGGCGCCGTAGTTGGCCTGTCCCACGTTGCCGAAGATGCCAGATGGAGACGAGGTCGAGATGATGCGCGCGTCATTCGTCTCCCCCGCCTTGGCGCGCGCCCGCCAGTAGTCCGCGGCGTGACGGGTGACCGCGAACATGCCGCGCAGGTGCACGGCGATGACGGAGTCGAACTCGTCCTCGGTCATGTTGACGAACATCCGGTCGCGGAGGATGCCGGCATTGTTGACGACGACGTCGAGGCCGCCGAAGGTGTCGATCGCCGTCTGGATGATGCGGCCTGCGCCCGCGTAGTCCACGACGCTGTCGGTGTTGGCGACGGCCTCGCCGCCCATGGCGCGGATCTCGTCGACCACCTGCTGGGCAGGGCCGACATCCGCCCCGGAGCCGTCCATGGAGCCCCCGACGTCGTTGACGACGACCTTGGCCCCCTCCCGCGCGAAGGCCAGGGCGTGCTCGCGCCCGATCCCCCGACCGGCCCCGGTGATGACGACGACACGGCCCTCGCAGATTCCCGCCACGGGAACACCTCCTCGCTCGCCGCCGAGGCTAGCGACGAGGACCCGCCGTGATAGGACGGGGTGTGCCCGCGCCCCGACTTCTCTTCGTCTGCACAGGCAACGCCACGCGGTCGGTCATCGCCGAGGCCCTCGTGCGCCGCGACCGGCCCGACTGGCGCGTGACGTCAGCAGGCACCTGGGCGATTCCCGGCCTGCCGTCGAGCCGGCGCACGCTCGCCGCACTCGAATCCGTGGGCGTCTCTGCGCCGGGACATCGCAGTCGCACGCTCTCCGCTCATCACCTCGACGACGCCGACCTCGTCGTGACCTTCGAGCGCGACCACGTGGCGTATATCCGCCAGCGGTTCCCTGCCGCCGCGGCGTACACGACGACGCTCCCGTCTCTTCTCGACTCTGCGTGGCCGCTGCCGGACCTTGCGCTCGTCAACGTGCGCGACCTACGAGAGGTTGACGACCCGGCAGGCGGGGAGATCGAGGACTTCGTGGCGTGCGCGCAGGCGATCTCCGCGGACGTGTCGGCGCTGCTGCCGCGCCTCGACTCCTGGCCCGGCGGGCCGGCCTAGCCACCCCTGTCGGGCTGGCCTTACTAGGCGATCACCCCGCCTTCGGCGAGGGCCGAGATCCGGGCATCGTCGATGCCCCAGGCGGCGAGCGATGTCGCGCGCGGAGCCACGATGGGGCCGGGCTCGGCGGCCGGAGTGCGCGAGAAGCGCGGCGCGGGCGCGGGCTGCCGCAGGCCATCCACCTCGACGAGCGTCCCGCGCGCTGCCATCTGGGGATGACGAGCCGCCTCCGCCATCGTGAGGACCGGCGCCACGCACGCATCGGTGCCGTCGGCCAGCGCCGCCCACTCGTCGCGAGTCCGCGTCGCCACCACCTCGGCGAAACGGGCGCGCAGTCGATCCCACTGCGGAGCATCGAACTGCGCGGGCAGGTCCTCGTCCGTCAGACCCGCGATGCGCAGCCACTCGGCGTAGAACTGCGGCTCAAGGCAGGCGACGGCCAGCCAGCGATCATCGGACGTGCGGTAGACGTCGTAGAACGGCGCCCCGGAGTCGAGCAGGTTGATGCCGGCCTCCTCGCGCCACAATCCCTGCGCGCTCATGGCATGGAAGAGCGACATGAGCAGCGCGGCCCCGTCGACCATCGCCGCGTCGACGACCTGCCCGCGCCCGGACCGCTGGGCTTCCCACAGGGCGGCGAGAACGCCGACGAGCAGCAGCATGGCCCCGCCGCCGTAGTCGCCGACGAGATTGAGCGGCGGCGTCGGCGGCTCGCCGCGGCGACCCACGTGCGCGAGCACGCCGGCGATCGCGATGTAGTCGAGGTCGTGACCCGCCGTGCGCGCCCACGGGCCGTCCTGGCCCCAGCCGGTCATCCGACCGTAGACGAGGGCGGGGCGCCGGGCGAGGCACTCCTCGGGAGACAGGCCGAGGCGCTCCATGGCGCCGGGCCGGAATCCCTCGATGAGGACATCGGCCTGCGCCACGAGGTCGAGCACCAGCGCGCGCCCGGCATCCGCGCGCAGGTCGACGACGACGCTGTCGCGTCCACGACGCGTGATGTCGCGAGTCCGGTCGCCCAAGGCAAGCCCTGGTCGCGGCGACTCGATGCGGATGCCCTCGGCACCCAGGTCGGCGAGCACCATGGCGGCAAAGGGGGCGGGGCCGATCCCGGCCATCTCGACGAAGCGCAGTCCGCTCAGCGGGCCCACGGCTAGCGCGCCCCACCCGATGCCGGGCCGAGGGAATCGGCGAGCTCGCGCAGGATCGACGCGGCATCGACCTGGTCGGGACCCACTCCCCACGTCTCAATCGTGCGCCGGACGGACTCACGCGCGCGGGCGAGCTGCTCCGTGATGACCCGGCGCCCTGCCCAGGCGAGCTCGCGCGCCCGCAGCCGCCCCTCGATCGCGGCCATCTGCTCATCGGTCGCCGGCAGCCGATAGACGTCGCGGACGAACTCGGGGATGTCCTCGCGGTAGTCGTGGCCGCGCCGGCCGAAGCTACCGGGGACAACCTCCATCGCGTTGAGGAGGTCGATCCCCGTGAGGACGAATGTCGTGGCAGGACGCCAGGCCGTCGACTTCGGGACCCCCGCCGGCCGGTCGTCCCGATCGCCCAGCCAGTCCGGCTGCCGGATGAGCAGCGAGGGCTCGAACTTCGGGATCGGGTCGTCGTGGTGGGTGAGCATCACGTGTCGCACGCGATCCCGCCTCTCCGCGGGGAGCGCCCGGTAGTCGGCGTGGGAATCGACATCGACCATGCGGCCGTCCGGGTCCAGGCGGGCGGGATCGCGCCGCCAGGACCGGGCGAACTGCGTGCCCGCAGGCGCACCCAGGAAGATGGATGAGTCGATGAGATCGCGATCGAGTGCGCCGACATCCCGATGGCGGTAGAGGTCGAGCAGGGTGAAGGCACCCAGGCTCTCGCCGAAGAGCAGCAGGCGGGGCCGTCGATCCTCCGGCATCCGGCGCAGGCGCTCGGAGATCGCGTGCAGGAGCGCGGCATTCTGCTCCAGGCCGAGCCCCGCGCGATCCAGGGAGAGGAAGGACGGCCTCAGCGAGTACTGCAGGGTCACGATGGCGCAGTCGCCGCGCGCGAGGAACTCCAGCGTCTCCGCCATCACGTAGTTGACGTACCCCGACCCGGTGGGCGAGGCCAGGCACAGGAGGGAGCGATCGAAGGCGCCCGTCCTGGTGAGCTCCTCCATGGCAAGGCGCACGCGCTCATCGACGTCCGGCGCCGCCGCGAGACCGACGAACACACGTATCGGGTCGGCCGCGGCTGGCTCGCCCATGACCTCGGCGATCTCCTGCCCTGTCAGGGCCATGTTGACGAAACGGCGCCCCTCCCGCGAGAGCGACTCGAAGGTCACCAGGCTTGCCGGGCCCCCCGAGACGGCACGGGACTCCGGCGGGCTCTCGTACGCCGGCTCCACGGCAGCACCGCCCTGCTCCACCGCGCGGACCGCGTACTCATACCCCGTCGCCAGCGCGCCGCCGAGAACGGCGAGGGACGCGAGGTGCCCGAGCGGAGCCGCCACGGGCTCCAGCCCTGGCGCGGCACGGCGTACCAGCGACGCGGCTGCGTGGGCAATGGCCCGCTGACCGAGTTGAATCCCCGCGATCCCGGCTCCCACGCCGACGGCGAGCGCCGCCGAGGTGCCCACCGATACGTCGGCCACGGTGGTGTCCCCCGCCTCACGCGTGCGCGTGCGCGCACGATGGATGCCCCAGGCCGCTGTCGCGACTCCGAGGCCGAAACTGACGGGGATCCCGCGCAGCCAGTCGGCCCGCGGGTTGGCCTGCGACACCAGGGACGCCGTACCCATGCCCACCGTGAGCCCCATCGCAACGAGCGCGACACGCGCGCCGCGATCAGCCGTGACGCGGACGAGCCCGCGCGCGAAGGACTCATCGTCGCGGGGAGGCAGGGCAGCGGCGATCGCGAATCCCGTGCCGGCCACCGCGGCATCGCCCGCGGCGTTGATCACCAGGCGCGCGAGGCTCGAGGCCGCCGTGTCGCGGTCATGGGTGATCAGTCGCCCCGCCGAGGTGAGCGCGCTCTGCCCCAGGGTGACGACGCCGAGCGTGGTCGCGGCGATGACACCGGTCGCGGCGGCCTGGTGCAGCGTGCTGCGCGGCTGCAGCCCGGGCTCGAACGACGGGCCCACCACGGAGGCGGCCGCCAGCATTCCCGCACCCTCCGCGAGGGTGCGGTCAGAGCCGACCCATCTCACGATCCGCCCGGGCATATCGCCATCCTGCCAGGGAGGGTCAGCGGATGATCGCCATCACCTGGGTGTTGACAACCGCGAGGCGCCCGTCGGGGGTCCACAGTTCGCGCACCTCCGTGGCATAGCCGTCCCGCGCCGCCAGGAGTCGCCCGCAATGCAGCAGCGGCTGCTCCGGGTCGACCTCGGACGGATCGACAAGCAGGCTCGCGGCGAAGGTGAGGGTCGCCATCGGCCGCGGCTCGCTGAACGACACCAGGGTGGCCGGCCAGAGAGCATCGACCATGCCGAGAAGCAGAGCGGCATCGACCGGATCCGGCTGCGGGAAGCGCACCCAGCACACGACGTCCTCGATGCGGCCCTGATAAGGGAAGCCGGCGACCGGCCGGAATTCCAGGTGCTGGGTGAAGACCGGCGCCAGCGGCGGACCGAGGGCAACGAGGGGTACGTCGTTCCACGCCGGGGCCTCCGGCCTCGTGAGCTGCTCGATCGTCGGCTGGTCGCCGGACCGCGGCTGCCCCAGGACCACGCTCGCCGTGGCCAACACCTCGTCCTCGCCCAGAAACTCCACCCGCCACGCCGACGTCCCCGATCCCTGGCGCAGGGCACTGACGCGCACGGGGACGTCGCCCGCGGGCACCGGGCCCAGCATGTCGACGGATACCTCGCGCACGGACCGATGAGAGTCCGTCTCGCCGGGCCGCGGATCGGCCTCCTCCGCCGCGCGGACCGCCGTCCCCACGAGCAGCCCACCCCAGGCACCGCGGCCCTGCTCCCAGCCTTCGGGCCGGCGCCAGGTGCCGGCGGCGGCGGAGGTGAGCTCGCGGAAGGTGGTCACCTCCCGAGGCTATCGGCGCTGTCGGGCCGTCCCACTAGCCTGCCGGTGTGCGCGTCCTCCACACCTCCGACTGGCATCTGGGACGGAGTTTCCACGGAGCGGACATCCTCGATCACCAGCGCCAGTTCATCGCCTGGCTCATCGACCTCGCGGCGCGCGAGGAGGTCGACCTCGTCGTGGTGGCCGGCGATGTCTACGACCGGGCCGTGCCGCCGCTGGCCGCGGTCACGGCGTGGGAGGAGGCCGTCGTCGGCCTCACCCGCGCATGCCCGATGCTCGTGACGTCGGGCAACCATGATTCCCCGACCCGGCTCGGGTTCGCCGGGTCGCTGCTCTCCAACGCAGGGCTCCACCTGCGCACGAGCCTCGATGCGATCGCCGATCCCGTCATCGTCACCGGCCGCGACGGCGTCACGGTTGCGGCGTACGGCATCCCCTATCTCGAGCCTGACCTGCACCGCGACGAGCTCGGCGCCGAGCGCTCCCACACGGCCGTCCTCACAGCCGCCATGGACCTGGTGCGCGCCGACCTGGCGACGCGCGCCGATACGCGCTCGCTCGTGGTCGCCCATGCCTTCGTCACGGGCAGCGCGCAGGCCACGGTCAGCGACTCCGAGCGCGACCTGCGCGTCGGGGGCATCGGCGATGCCCCGGCGAGCGTCTTCGCGGGTGCGGACGTGGTCGCGCTCGGCCACTTGCATGGCGCCCAGGAGGTGAGCGGCGGGGAGGGGGTCGTCCACTACAGCGGCTCACCGCTCGCCTTCTCCTTCTCCGAGGAGCCCCACGTCAAGTCCGTGGCCCTCATCGACATCCCGCGCTCCGGCCCCGCTCGCATCGCCCGGGTGCCCGCCCCGGTCCCTCGACCACTCATCACCCTGAAGGGCACGCTCGCCGGACTGCTCGACGACGAGCAGACGCAGAAGTACGTCGACCACTGGGTGCGCGTGGTCCTCACCGACGAGCGGCGCCCCGAGGATCCGATGGGCCGCCTGCGCGAGGTGCTGCCCTACGCGGTCGAGCTAACCTTCGAGCGGCGCGACCTAGTCTCGATTGAGGCACTCGACGAGTCGGGCGCACCGTCGCGTGACCCCCTGGCCATCGCCGAGGCCTTCGTCGAGCATGTGACGAGCACTCCCCCGGAGCCCGTCGAGCGAGAGCTGCTGCGCGATGCGGTCGAGCGGGTGCGCATCGGCGAGGTGCCCTCGTGAGGCTCCACCGGCTGACCCTCACCGGGGTCGGTCCGTTCCGCGACGAGCAGGTCATCGACTTCGATGCCGCCGGTGCTTCCGGGCTCTACCTCATCGAGGGCCCGACCGGCGCCGGCAAGACAACGATCATCGACTCCATCGTCTTCGCCCTCTATGGCTCCCTGTCGGGCGCCGAGTCCGATGCGACACGGATGCGCAGCCACCTCTGCGCCCTCGACGAGCCCACCGAGGTGGCGCTGGAGTTCAGCATCGACGGCGTGCGCCACACGATCCGCCGCAACCCCTCCTACGAGCGCAGTGCGAAGAAGGGCGGCGGCACGACATTGCACCGAGCTGCGCAGACGCTCGAGGTCCACGACGACATCACCCCGTCGATGCGCGAGGCCAGGGAGATCGGCGTCTACCTCCTTCAGCGGCTCGGGCTTACCGTCGACCAGTTCCGCCGGCTCGTCGTGCTGCCGCAGGGCGAGTTCGACACCCTCCTGCGGGCCAAGCCCCGGGAGCGCTACGACACCCTGGCCACGCTCATCGACGACGGATTCCTCGAGCGCGTGCAGGCCGAGCTGAAGTCGCAGGCCGATCTCGCCATCCAGCAGCGATCGGTCGCGAGCGGCGAGGTCGAGCGCCTTCTCGGCGTCATGCGCGAGCGCGCCAGCGAGGTGACCGAGGTCGGCGAGGAGTTCGACCCCGAAGCCACGATCACGCAGGTCAAGGACCTCGCAGCACGCGCCGAGTCCGAGGCAGCGGAGGCAGCCGCGCCCCTCGAAGCCCTCCGCGCTGCCGAGCATGCGGCACGTCAACACGCTCGGGAAGCGCGGGCGGCGAGCGACGCACGCGTGGCGATCGCGGCCGCCACCGCCGCCCTGGATCGCGACGACGCGGATCTCGACGACGCGGCCCTGTCCTCGCGAGCGGGCGAGCTCGTGGCGCGGCGCACGCGCCTGGAGCCGCTGGCGGCATGGGAGGCCGCGGACGACGAGCGCGAGGCCACGCGCGCACGCCTCGAGGCGGACGCAGCGTCGCTCGCGAGCGCCCTCGATCTCGCACGCACCGAGGCGGCCGCGCTGCCCGACCTCCTCCGTGCCGTGGAGGCCGAGGTCGCCACCGCGCGCCTGGCGGAGACACAGCTACCGGCATCACTGGCCGAGGTCGGGCGACTGGAGGGCCTGCAGGCTCTCCTCGTCGACCATGCGGCCCTCTCGAAGAAGGCAGGGGCTGTGAAGGCCGAGGAGGATCGAAGCGCGCAGGCTCTGCAGGAGGCGCGCCACGCCCTCCACTCCGCGCGGACGTCACACCTCGCCCTCGTGCGAGCCCAGCTCGATCAGCGTGCGGCCCACCTCGCCTCGCTCCTCGCCGACGGGCAGGCCTGCCCGGTCTGCGGATCACCCGACCACCCCAGCCCCGCGCACGATGACGGCGCCGAGCTCGTCACGGAGGACGCCGTGACGGCAGCGGAGGCCGCCGCGCGCGCTGCCGAGCAGTCGGAGGCCACCGCCTCGTCGGCGCACGACGCCGCGCGCGAGGCCGTCGCCGCGCTCGATCAGCAGCTCACGGCGATGGCCGCGAGGCTCGACGGCGCGAGCCCCGCGGAGGTGGAGTCCCAACTCGCGGTGGCGAGAGCGGAGCTTGCGGAGAAGCAGGCGGCGAGCGGAAGATTGCCTGAGCTCCTGCAGCGCGTCGCGGACCTTAGTCAGCAGGCAGACGTGTTCGCAGCCGCCCTCGAAGGTCTCATCGCCCGCGAGGCTGCTGCGCGCGAAGCCGTGCGGGCCTTCGCGCGGCGGTGCGAGGACGAGACTGCCCGCTACCGGGCAGAGGTCGGCGACACCGGCAGCGCCACCTCTCTCGTGGCCGACCTCGACCAGCGACTCGAGTCGATCGCCTCTCTCCAGGCGGCGCGGGCCGTCGCGGTGGGCCTTCCGGTCGATGCCGACCCCGCCGCGGCCGAGGCAGCAGCCGTGTCGGCCGAGAGCCAGCGGCAGGCCGCGGAAGCGCTCCATGCGTCCGCCGAGCACCGTCGCGCGCGCCTTGCCGACGCACTCTCCGCCCTCGGCGCCTACGCCAACGAGCTCGCGCAGGCGCGCAAGGCGCGCGAAGAGATCGCGTCGCAGACCACAGCCGCTCTTCGCCTCGGCGCCATCGCCACTGCCGCGCGCGGCTCCGCCAACCTGCGCAACCTCACCTTGCAGGCCTACGCCGTGCAGCGCCGATTCCGCTCCGTGCTCGAGGCGGCCTCGGTGCACCTCGAGCGCATGAGCGGCGGCAAGTACTCCTTCCTTCTCGACGAGACGGCAGCCGGCAACGCGCAGTCGGGGCTGGGGATCGCCGTCCTCGACACGTGGAGCGGGCAGCCTCGCGATCCCGGCACACTGTCGGGCGGCGAGACCTTCTACGCCTCACTGTCCCTCGCGCTCGGACTCGCCGACGTCGTCCTCGCCGAGTCCGGCGGCGTCACGCTGGAGACCCTCTTCGTCGACGAGGGCTTCGGCTCCCTGGACGCCGACACCCTGGCCGTCGTCCTCGACCAGCTCGATGCCCTGAGGGCGCGAGGCCGCACGGTGGGGGTCATCAGCCACGTCGCCGAGATGAAGGAGTGGGTGCACGACCGCATCGAGGTCATCCCCTCCCGGCGTGGGGGGAGCCGCATCCGCCAGACCGGCGCCTAGGCAAATCCGCACGCGATCGGCCGCGC
Organism: Candidatus Nanopelagicales bacterium; assembly: GCA_051007175.1. Taxonomy (GTDB): domain Bacteria; phylum Actinomycetota; class Actinomycetes; order S36-B12; family S36-B12; genus Mxb001. The sequence goes on along the minus strand of JBPCSL010000149.1, from coordinate 4,476 downwards.
GGCCCTACGGTGCACACCAGAGGGAGGCACGATGACGACCCAGGCAGCAAAGGACTATCGCACCGGACGCGTGGTGGGGCTCGCGAGCACCGCAGCCCTCGGCGGGTTCCTCTTCGGCTACGACTCCGCCGTCATCAACGGCGCCACGAGCGCCATCAAGTCCATCTTCGGCCTCGGTGACTTCGCCATCGGCCTCGTCGTCTCCATCGCACTCATCGGCTCTGCGATCGGCGCCTGGTTCGCCGGATCGCTCGCCGACCGCTTCGGCCGCAAGAAGGTCATGCTGGTCGCCGCCGCCCTCTTCCTCGTGGCCGCGTTCGGGCAGGCCTTCCCCCTCGGCGTCTACGACCTGTGCTTCTGGCGGTTCGTGGGCGGAGCCGGCATTGGCGTCGCCAGCGTCATGGCCCCCATGTACATCGCCGAGATCGCGCCGGCTCCCATCCGCGGGCGCATGGGGGCCTTGCAGCAGTTCGCCATCGTCATCGGCATCTTCGCCACCGGCCTCGTCAACTTCCTCGTCCTCAACGCTGCGGGCGGCGATGCCCGCAACACCTGGCTTCTCGGGCTCGAGGCGTGGCAGTGGATGTTCCTCAGCATGACGATCCCTGCTGTCGTCTACGCCCTCCTCGTGCTACGCATCCCAGAGTCGCCCCGCTACCTCGTTGCCATCGGCCAGACGCAGGAGGCGGGCCAGGTGCTCTCGACGATCTACACCGTCGACATCACCCCGACTCTCACCGAGATCGAGGAGTCTCTCGCGGGGGACCATAAGCCCCGCATGTCCGACCTGCGCGGCCGCGCGTTCGGCCTCATGCCGATCGTGTGGATCGGCATCCTCCTCAGTGCCTTCCAGCAGTTCGTCGGCATCAACGCCGTCTTCTACTACTCCAACACGATCTGGGAGGCGGTCGGCTTCAGTGAGTCGCAGGCCTTCCAGACGTCGCTCATCACGACAGGGGTCAACGTCCTCTTCACCATCGTCGCGATCGCGCTGGTCGACCGGGTGGGCCGCAAGCCGCTCCTGCTCGTCGGCTCCTGCGGCATGGTCGTCACCCTGGCGACCCTCACCTACGTCTTCGGCACCGCGCCCATCGGCCCCGACGGCCAGCCGGTCCTCGCCGACGGGCCCGACATCGTCGCGATGTTCGCGTTCAACCTCTACGTCGCGTTCTTCGCGGCGACCTGGGGGCCCGTGGTCTGGGTGCTGCTCGGCGAGATTTTCCCCAATCGGATCCGCGCCGCCGCTCTCGCCGTCGCGGCTTCAGCCCAGTGGGTCGCCAACTTCCTCGTCTCCACGACGTTCCCCGGACTCGCCGGGATCTCCCTCGGCCTCGCCTACGGCATCTTCACGGCCTTCGCGATCCTGTCAATCCCCTTCGTGGCCCGCTACATCAAGGAGACGAAGGGCGTGCCGCTCGAGGACATGGGCGCGCTCGAGGGATCTCGGGCCGCCTGAGCGTCAGCCGCACAGGATGATGAGTCGCTCCTCGGTCATCTCGCGCACGGAGTACGCCGGCCCCTCGCGGGTGTTGCCGGAGTCGCGCAGGCCGCCGTACGGCATCTGGTCAGCACGCCAGGTCGGCACCTCGTTGATGGTGACACCGCCGAAGTCGAGGGTCCGCGCGGCCTTGAGCGCCTTGTCGATATCCGCGGTGAAGACACCGGCCTGCAGGCCGTAGCGGGTGTCGTTCGCCAGGCGCAGGGCCTCGTCGAACGACGAGTACGACTGGATCGCGACCACCGGGCCGAAGACCTCGAGGGCGCAGACGTTCATGTCGGGCTTGGCGTCGACGATCAACGTCGGCTGCAGGACGCCATCGGGACCGATCTCGCCTCCGCAGGCGACGCGGCCGCCCTCGGCGACGGCCTCGTCGATCCACGACTTCACGCGATCGCGCTCGCCCGTGGAGATGAGGGCCGACACATCAGTCGCGTCATCCATGGGATCGCCCACCACGAGCGTCTTCACCGCATCTGCGAGCTCGGACGCCACCGAGTCGACGATCGACTCGTGCACGAATAGCCGTTGCGTCGAGATGCAGGACTGGCCCGCGTGCGAGAAGCCCGCGACCTTGATCTTCGCGACCGCCGTCTTCCAGTCGCCGTCGGGCTCGATGATGACGGGGGCGTTGTTGCCGAGCTCGAGGCCCACGCGCTTGCGCGGCGCCTTGGCCCGGATGCCCCAGCCCACCTCGGGAGATCCCGTGAACGTGATGAGGGCGACATCGGGGTTGTCCACCAGCGCACCACCGACCGTCGAGCCGCCGCCGGTGACGATCTGCAGGTAGGCCGGGGGCAGGCCGCACTCCTCGATGAGCAGGCGCGCGAGCAGGATCGACGAGTACGGGGTCTGGGACGCTGGCTTGAGGACGACCGGGCAGCCCGCCGCGATCGCCGGGCCGAGCTTGTGGGCGACAAGGTTGAGCGGGAAGTTGAACGGCGAGATGGCGCCGACAACGCCGATCGGCACGCGCAGGACGAAGCCGATCTTGCCCGCTCCCACGGCCGAGGCCTCGAGCGGCACCGTCTCCCCGGTGAGCGTGCGCGCGACCGCGGCCGAGAACTGGAAGGTGCCGGCGGCGCGCTCTGCTTCCACGCGCGCGGTCTTGATCGGCTTGGCCGCCTCCAGGGCGATGCAGCGCCCGAACTGCTCACGCCGCTCGGCGAGCAGAGCCGCGGCCTTGTCGAGGATCTCGGCGCGCTTCCACTGCGGCAGCGGATCGGCGTGCAGCGCCTCCTTCGCGAAGGCCACCGCCTTGTCGACGTCGGCAGCGGTCATCTCCGGGATGCTCCCGAGGAGGGCGTTGTCGTAGGGCGCGCGGACCTCGACGGCCTTCTGTCCCGTGGTCCAGCCCCCGAGATAGGGCACGGGGGTGACGACGGAGGGGTCGATTCCGGGGATGGACGCATCGCTCATGACGACGACGCTATCGCGACGCCCGCAGGGCGGACCCGGCTGGTCTGGGGCAGGATCAGAACATGGAATTCGGCATCCCCGAGGAGCTCACCGCGCTGCGGCAGTCCTTCGCCGCCTTCCTCGACCGGGAGGTGCGGGCGCTCGAGGACGAGTACGCGCGGCAGTTCTGGGGTGAGGCCCCGGATCGACAGGTGCTCGCCCCCGTCGTCCGTCGCATTCGCGAGCGCAGTGCCGAGGAGGGCTTCTACGCGGCCTATATGCCTGAGGAGGCCGGCGGCCAGGGCCTGTCCGTCCTCGGCACGACGCTGCTGGTCGAGGACGCCGCCCGCTCGGGAATGCGCCTCGCCATGGCCGCGATCGCCCCGCCCAACCCCGCCGGGCCTTCACCCCTCCTGCTGAAGCTCCCGCGCCACCTGTGGGACACCTACGTCTACCCGGTCGTCGCCGGCGAGAAGACGATGTGCTTCGCGCTCACCGAGCCCGAGGCCGGCAGCGATGCCCAGTCCATCCGCACGCGCGCCGAGCGCGATGGCGACGACTGGGTGATCAGCGGTCACAAGCACTACATCACCAATGGGGAGAGCGCCGACTTCGCGATCGTGTTCGCCGTGACCGACCCGGAGAAGCGTGCTGCCGGCGGCATCACGGCCTTCGTCGTCCCCGCCGACCAGTTCCGGCGCGGCAAGCTGCAGTGGAACGTCTCCGACTCCCATCCGGCGGAGCTCTTCTTCGACGGCGCCCGGGTGACGGCCGACCACGTCATCGGCGAGGTCGGGATGGGCTTCTTCGAGGCCATGGCCTTCCTCAACTCCGGCCGTGCCTACATCGGCGCCCAGTCCCTGGGCCTTGCCGAGTGGGCGCTCGACGCCGCCGTGGAGCATGTCAAGACGCGCACGGCGTTCGGCAAGCCGCTCGGCAAGAACCAGGGAGTGTCCTTCCCCCTCGCCCGCAGCAAGGCCGACATCGAGGCGATCCGATGGCTCGTCTACCACCTGGCCTGGCGTGTCGACACCGAGGGCGATCCGCTCGCGATCATGGGCGACGCCTCCATCACGAAGTTCTACGCCACCGAGCGCGCCTACGAGGTCGCCGATCGCGCGGTGCAGGCCTTCGGCGGCATGGGCATCATGCGCGAGGGTCCCGTCGAGCGAGTGCTGCGGCACCTGCGCATGCTCCGCGTTGTCGAGGGCGCCAGCGAGGTGCAGTTGCTCGTCATCGCCCGCACCCTCGGCCTCTAGCACTTCGTTGAGTGGCGGGTTATGCCGCCATCTGACGGCGTGACGGCGGCATAACCCGCCACTCAACGCCTGGGCGGCTCATCGAGGTCGTCGCCTGACGCGACATCCCCCACCTCCACGAGCACCAGCTCCCCGGCATGGTCGCGGAGGTAGGCGCGCGCCCCCGCATCTCCCTCGGCCGACGCCGCCACCCCGGCCCAGTGCTCGGACCCGAGCAGCACCGGGTGACCCCGATCGCCGTCGTACGTCGCGGCCGCCAGTCGCGCCCCCGAGTCGAGCAGCCGGCGTACCGCCTCGGGCGAGAGCCCGGGGAGGTCGACC
>JBPCSL010000148.1:0-25434 GCA_051007175.1 Candidatus Nanopelagicales bacterium | reverse complement strand
CCAATCTCACGCAGGACCACCTCGACTTCCACGGCACCATGGAGAACTACTTCGCCGCGAAGGCGTCCCTCTTCACCCCGCATCGGGCCCGGCGGGCCACCGTGGGCGTCGATGACGACTGGGGGCGTCGCCTGGCGCAGGACGCCGCGGTCCCGACGACGACCTACGCCGTGGACCATCCCGCCGACGCCCGATGCGCTTCCGTGACGCCGGACGCCCGAGGTCAGGTGCTCACGGTGAGCTTCGCGGGGACCGACCACGAGGTCGTGGTGGGACTGCCGGGCCGCTTCAACGCCGCGAACGGCCTGGCGGCGTGGACGGCACTGGTGTTGATGGGCGTCCCCGCCGTCGACTTGACCACGGCGATGGCCGGCGTGCGCGTGCCCGGGCGCATGGAGATCGTCGACGAGGGCCAGGGTTTCGTCGCCGTCGTCGACTACGCCCACAGTCCCGATGCCGTCGAGCGCGTGCTGGAGGCGCTCGTGCCCGCAGCGGGTGGCCGGCGCATCGCGGTCCTCGGCTGCGGGGGCGACCGGGATCGCGAGAAGCGTCCCGTCATGGGTCGGATCGGCGCCCGGATGGCGGATGTCCTCATCGTCACCGACGACAATCCGCGCTCCGAGGACCCGGCGGCGATCCGCGCGCAGATGCTCGAGGGTGCCCGGGAGGTGGGGGGCGACGTACGCGAGATCGGCGATCGGCGCACCGCCATCGCCGCCGCGGTGGAGGAGGCGCGCGACGGCGATGTCCTCGTCCTGCTCGGCAAGGGCCATGAGCCCGGCCAGGAGGTCGGCGGCACCGTGTACCCGTTCGACGATCGGGCCGAGCTCGTGGCGGCCCTGCGGGAGGCCTCATGATCCCCATGACCCTTGCGGAGGTTGCCGGCGTCGTGGGCGGGCGCATCTCCGACGGCGACCCCGACATCGTCGTGACCTCGGCGGTGGCCGACTCGCGCGACGCGATCCCGGGCTCCCTCTTCGTCGCCATCGTCGGCGAGCGGGTGGACGGCCACGACTACATCGATGACGCGCGCGAGCGGGGTGCCGTGGTCTCGCTCACCTCGCGCCCTGTCGGGTCGCCCGCCATCGTGGTCACCGACCCGGTGGCCGCGCTGGGCGCGCTGGCCAGCTACGTGATCCGGCGGCTCCCTGACACCCTCGTGCTCGGCATCACCGGATCCAGCGGCAAGACGACGACGAAGGACATGCTCGCCCACATCCTGCGGCCGCAGGGGGAGACGGTCGCCCCTCGCAACTCGTTCAACTCCGAGGTGGGGCTCCCGCTCACGGTGCTGTCGTGCACGACGACCACCCGCTACCTCGTCCTCGAGATGGGGATGCGGGGCCGCGGTCATATTGCCTATCTGTGCGGCATCGCGCACCCGCGGATCACCGGCCTCATCAATGTCGGCTCCGCGCACCTCGAGCTGCTCGGCAGCCGGGAGGCCATCGCGGAGGCGAAGGGGGAGATCCTCGAGTGCCTGCCGCCCGACGGCGTGGGCGTACTGCACGCCGACAACCCCCTGGCCCTCGGGCAGGCAGGCCGCACCGAAGCCCCGATCCTCACCTTCGGGGAGTCGGAGCAGGCGCAGGTGCGCGCAGCGCAGGTGCGGCTCGACGCACGCGCACGGGCCTCCTTCGTCCTGGAGCACGGCGACGGGTCGTGGCCGGTGAGCCTGCGCGTCTCCGGCGAGCACCAGGTGCCCAATGCCCTGGCTGCCACGGCCATGGCGATCGCCGCGGGCGTGCCCGTCGACGAGATCGTGTCGGCCCTGGAGTCCTACGAGCCAGCGAGCAAGTGGCGCATGGAGGTCCATGAGCGTGCCGACGGCGTCATCGTGGTCAACGACGCCTACAACGCCAATCCGGAGTCGACCCGCGCTGCGCTCAAGGCCCTGGCCTCGATGGGCCAGGGCACGCGCACCTGGGCCGTCATCGGGGAGATGAAGGAGATCGGGCCGACATCGGTCGACGAGCACGATGCCCTGGGCCGGCTCGCGGTCCGTCTCGACATCAGCAGGCTCATCGCGGTGGGCGAGGGCGCACGCCCCGTGCACCTGGGCGCCAGTCACGAGGGATCCTGGGGCAATGAGTCCCAGTGGGTGCCGGACGCTGCCGCGGCGCTGGACATCCTGCGGGCCGAGTTGCAGCCGGGTGACGTGGTCCTGGTGAAGGCATCGCGCTCGGTGGGCCTGGACTCGGTCGCGACCGCCCTGCTCGAGGACCCCTCATGAAACTCGTCGTGCTCGCCGCGGTCATCTCCGCGCTCGTCGTCATCATCGGGACGCCGCTGCTCATTCGGGTGCTGCTGCGGCGCGGCTACTCGCAGGCCATCCGCGTCTCCACGGAGGGGGAGCCCTATCCCGAGCACGAGGGCAAGCGCGGCACACCCTCCATGGGCGGCGTCGCCATCATCCTCGCCGTCGTGCTCGCCTACGGGCTTACGCACCTCATTTTCTGGACTCCGCCGTCGCCCTCGGCGCTCCTCGTCCTCTATCTGATGCTCGGCTTAGGTGCCGTCGGCGTCGCCGACGACTACCTCAAGATCTTCAAGCAGCGCGCGACCGGGCTGCGGGCCCGCACCAAGCTCATCGGGCAGGCCGTTGTCGCGCTGTCGTTCGCGTATCTCGCGCTGCAGTTCCCCAATTCCGTGGGCGAGACACCGGCGACGACCGCCGTCTCGTTCATTCGCGATACGCCCCTCGTGCTCCCGGTCGTCCTCTACGTGCTCTGGATCTGGTTCCTCGTCACGGCCTCGACGAACGCCGTCAACCTCACGGACGGGCTCGATGGCCTGGCCACCGGGGCCGCGACCATGACCCTCGGCGCCTACGTCCTTATCGGCGTGTGGCAGTACGGCCAGTCCTGCTTCTTCACCCCGGGCTCCTCCTGCTACCCCACGGCGAGTCCCCTCGATCTTGCCGTCGTGGCAGCGGCGAGCGCGGCCGCGTGCTTCGCCTTCCTCTGGTACAACGCCGCCCCCGCCAAGATCTTCATGGGGGACACGGGCGCCCTCGCGATCGGCGGGATCATCGCCGGCCTCGCGGTGACGAGCCGCACGGAGCTCCTCCTCGCCCTCCTCGGCGGCCTCTTCGTCCTCGTCTCGCTGTCCTCGATCGGGCAGGTGCTCTCCTACAAGATCCTGCATCGCCGGATCTTGCTCATGGCCCCGCTGCACCATCACTTCGAGATGAAGGGATGGCCCGAGATCAACATCGTGGTCCGTTTCTGGATCATCCAGGGCGTCATGGTGGCTCTGGGTCTCACGATCTTCTATGCCGAGTGGGTGCGTGGATGAGGCGCGACCTCTCGTCGCTGACCTCGCCTGAATCCGACTGGTCGGGCGTGCGTGCCGACATCGCCGGCATCGGCATCGCTGGCTTCGCCGCGGCCGACGCCCTGCTCGCGGTGGGCGCGGACGTCGTCGTCCTGGACTCCGCGGACGGCGAGCGGCAGCACGAGCGGGCCGCGGTCCTCGAGACACTCGGAGCGCGCGTGCGACTGGGCACTCGCGAGTCGGCCTCCGACGATGCCGATGTCTATGTCGTATCTCCCGGGATCCCGCCCAGTGCCGAGGTGATCGGCAGTGCCCGCCGGCGCGGGATCCCCGTCTGGGGGGAGCTCGAGCTCGCGTGGCGGATGCGACCGGCCCAGGGGGCGGCGCCCTGGCTGTGCGTGACCGGCACCAACGGCAAGACGACCACCACCTTGATGCTCGACGCCATCCTGCGCGCCGCCGGGCTCGCCTCGATCGCCGCGGGCAATGTGGGCCACTCCCTCGTGGACGCCGTGCGCGAGCCGGGCCTCGACGTCATCGCCACCGAGGTGAGCGCCACGCAGATGCCCTTCGTCTGGTCGATGAGCCCGGAGTCGGCGGCCTGCCTCAATCTCGCCCCCGATCACCTGGACTTCTTCGCGACCATGGAGGAGTACGCCGAGGCCAAGGCACTGGTCTACCGGCACGCCCAGCGCGCGGCCGTCTACAACGCCGACGACCCGTCCACCGAGCAGATGGTCCGCGACGCGGATGTTGTCGAAGGCTGCCGCGCGATCGGCTTCACCCTGGGCGTGCCCGCACTCTCGATGCTCGGCGTCGTCGACGGTGCCCTGGTCGACCGCGCCTTCATCGCCGACCGGGCGACCTCCGCCCAGGAGCTGGCGACGGTGGGCGACGTACCCCATGCGTCGCCGGCGAACATCGCCAATGCGCTGGCGGCCGCGGGCCTCGCGCGCGCGCACGGTGTGCCACCCCAGGCCGTGCGCGATGGCCTGCGCGGGTTCACGCCCGCGCCGCATCGCATCGCCCGGGTCGCGGAGGTCGGGGGAGTCGCCTACGTGGACGACTCGAAGGCCACCAACACCCATGCTGCGCAGACATCGTTGCGTGCCTTCGATCCGGTGGTGTGGATCGCCGGGGGCATGGCCAAGGGCCAGGCCTTCGATGACCTCGTCCGCTCCGTGGCCGGGCGGCTGCGCGGGGTCGTCCTCATGGGGGTGGACCGTGCCGCCATCGCCTCGGCCCTCGAGGCCGAGGCCCCGGGGGTGCCGCGCATCGAGGTCGCGGCCACCGGACCCGAGGCCATGGGAGAGGTCGTCGCGGCCGCCGCGCGCCTCGCGAGTCCCGGCGACACCGTGCTGCTGGCCCCGGGCTGCGCGTCCTTCGACATGTTTCGGGACTACGGGGACCGAGGGGACCGCTTCGCCGCGGAGGTCCGGGCCCTCGGCGGCTGATCCCTCCCGTCACATGGCCCCCAGGGTGCGACACGCGCCCCGATGTCCTCGTCCTGCCCCATCCGCCCCGGGAGACTGTCTGTCGTGACACAGGCGGCGGGGACGAGCGCGGAGGCCCCCTCCCGCGGGGCCGCGGCCCCGCGGGCATCCCTGCTCCACCACCCGATGGGGCTGTACTACATGCTCCTGGGCGCGACCCTCGCCCTGCTGCTGCTCGGTCTCCTCATGGTCTTGAGCTCCTCCTCGGTGCTGTCGATCCGCCAGTTCGGGTCGCCGTACGTCCTGGCCCAGCGCCAGGCGCTCTTCGCGGTGCTCGGCGTCGTCCTCATGCTCGTGTGCTCGCGGTTCCCCGTCTCATGGTGGCGCGCGCTCGCATGGCCATCGCTCATCGCCGCGATCGCCTTGCTCGGCGCCGTCCTCGTCATCGGGGTCGAGGTCTCCGGCCAGCGCAACTGGATCGACATCGTGGGACCCTTCCGACTGCAGCCGTCGGAGTTCGCGAAGCTCGCCCTCATCCTGTGGGCGGCCGACCTGCTCACCCGCAAGGAGCCGATCCTCGATCGCTGGTCGCACCTGCTCATGCCGCTGCTACCGGTGACAGGCCTCGTGCTGCTGCTCGTCCTCCTTGAGGGAGATGTCGGCAACTCGCTACTCATCTCCGTCATCGTCGCGGGCGTGCTCTTCGCGGCCGGTGCGCCCCTGCGCCTCTTCGCCCTCCTGGGAGCCCTCGGTCTCATGGCCATCGTGGCGCTCACCGTGGCCGCGCCCTACCGGATGAGTCGCTTCACCTCCTGGCTGGACCCGGCCTCGGATCGACTGGGCGACGGATGGCAGGTCACCCAGGGCCAGTACGCCCTCGGCACCGGCGGCTGGTGGGGAGTCGGCCTCGGCGCGAGCCGGGAGAAGTGGGGCTCGCTGCCGGAGGCGCACACCGACTTCATCTTCCCGGTGATCGGCGAGGAGCTCGGCCTCATCGGCACCATCACCGTCCTCGTCCTCTTCAGCATCGTCGCCTTCGTCGCCTTCCGCCTCGTGCACTCCGCCGACGACACCTTCGTGCGCCTCGCCTCAGCGGGAGTGGGCACCTGGATCGTCTTCCAGGCCGTGGTCAATGTCGGCGCCGTCTTGAGCCTGCTGCCCATCACGGGCGTCCCGCTGCCCCTCGTCTCCTACGGCGGCTCCTCGCTGGTCCCGCTGCTCGTCGCGATCGGGATGCTGCTGTCCTTCGCCCGCACTCTCGGGACATCGCCCAGCGGCCACACGCCCGTGCTGCGTCTCGTCACCCCCAAGCGCGGGAAGGGGGCCAGCCGGACTCCCGGGGGTGCTGCGTGAAGGTCCTGCTCGCGGCCGGCGGGACCGCCGGCCATATCGAACCCGCCCTCACGCTGGCCGACACGCTGCGCGAGGACCCGGCCACCGAGATCGTCTTCGTCGGCCGCGACGAAGGCCTCGAGGCGCGGCTGGTCCCCGAGCGCGGCTACCGGCTGCGCACGATCCCCGCGGTCCCGCTGCCGCGCAAGCCGTCCAGGGACCTCGCGCTGGTGCCCCTGCGGGTGAGTGGATCCGTGAGCCAGGTGCTGTCGATCGTGCGCGACGAGCGCCCCGATGTCATCGTCGGATTCGGCGGGTACGTCGCCCTTCCGGCCTACCTGGCCGCCCGTCGGGCCGGCGTACCTCTTGTCATCCACGAGGCGAACGCGAAGGCGGGCGTGGCCAATCGCGTCGGTGCGCGCCTGACCCGCTGGGTGGCCGAGGCGGTGCCGGGCACCCTCCCGCGCGCCACCTTCGTCGGCATGCCCCTGCGACCGGCGATCGCAGATCTCGCGCAGGACCGTGCTGCGCTCTCCGCGCAGGCGCGCGCGCACTTCGGGCTCGATCCCGATCGCACGACGGTGCTGGCCTTCGGCGGATCCCTCGGGGCGCGTCACCTCAACGAGGTGCTCACGGCGATGTCCGACGAGTTCGCCGATGCCGGCATCCAGGTCCTCCACGTGGTGGGTGACAAGGGCCTCGGCGTGCAGGAGCATCGTCCGCGGCAGGCCGGCGACCCGGCCTATGTCACGCTGCCCTACGTGGATCGCATGGACCTCGCCTACGCGGCCGCGGACCTCGCGGTCACGCGCGCGGGCGCCATGACCTGCGCCGAGTTGGCTGCGGTAGGCCTCCCGGCCGTCTACGTGCCCCTCCCGGTGGGCAATGGGGAGCAGCGTCTCAATGCGCTGCCGACGGTGGAGTCCGGCGGCGGACTGCTGGTCGAGGACGCGGACTTCTCCGTGGGCACCGTGCGCGAGACCGTGATCCCGCTCGCGACCAATCGCGCGCTGCTGGACCGCATGGGACAGGCCGCCTCCGCGCACGGCGTTCGCGACGGCGATCGCCGGCTCGCCGAGCTCGTGCGTGCCGCGGCGGGAAGCCGGGCATGACGCGCCTCATCGACACGGGCCGCGTCCATCTCGTCGGCGTGGGCGGGGCCGGCATGTCCGGGCTCGCGAGGATCATGCTGGCGCAGGGCATCCCCGTCTCCGGATCCGATGCGAAGGACTCCCGCCGGCTTGCGGCCCTGCGCGCCCTCGGCGCCGACGCGCGCGTCGGCCACGCGGTGGACGTCCTCGATGCGCCGGGCAGCCCCGTCGTGGTGGTCGTGGCCTCCACGGCGATCCAGGGCGGTAACCCCGAGATCGTCGAGGCGCAGCGCCGGGGATTGCCCGTGTGGACGCGCGCGGAGGCACTCAATGCCGTCATGGAGGGCCTGCAGCCCATCGCCATCGCCGGCACTCACGGCAAGACGACGACGACGTCCATGGTCACCGTGGCCCTGCAGGCGTGCGGGGTGGATCCGTCCTTCGCCATCGGCAGCGAGCTGCAGTCCTCCGGTACCAACGCGCACCTGGGGTCGGGCGACTACTTCGTCGTCGAGGCCGACGAGTCCGACGGGTCCTTCCTCGCCATGAGCCCCGTGGTCGCCGTCGTGACGAACGTGGAGGCCGATCACCTCGACTACTGGAGCGGCTACGCGGACATCGAGGACGCCTTCGTCCGCTTCTGCGACTCGGCGGGCTCCCGTGACGGCCTGGCGGTCCTGTGCGCTGACGATCCCGGTGCGCGCGCCGTGGCCGAGCGAGTCCGCGCGTCCGGCACTCGCGTGGTGACCTACGGGGAGTCGGCGGATGCGGACTTCCGCGTGAGCCAGTCGCGGGCCGAGAGGGGCGGCTGGTCGTTCGAGGCCATTCACCGCGGCGTGCGGCTGGGACGCGTGCGGCTGCGCGTCCCCGGACGGCACAACGCGCTCAATGCGACGGCGGCCCTCGCGGTCGGCATCAGCCTGGGCTTCCCGGCGGCGGACCTCGTCGAGGGGCTGGAGTCCTTTACGGGGACGCAGCGCCGCTTCGAGTTCCGGGGGAGCGTGGGAGACGTGCGCGTGTACGACGACTACGCCCACCATCCCACCGAGGTCGAGGCCACCCTCCGGGCCGCGCGCGAGGTCGCGGGCGACGGACGCGTGGTCGTGGCGTTCCAGGCCCATCGCTACTCGCGCACGGCGGCCTTCGCGCAGGAGTTCGGTCGCGCCCTCGGCCTCGCCGACGAGGTGGTGGTCCTCGAGGTCTATAGCGCGGGGGAGCAGGCCATCCCCGGGGCGAGCGGGTCCGTCATCGCGGCCGCGATCCCGCTGCCGGCCGACCGCGTGGAGTTCCAGCCCTCCTGGTCGCATGTGCCGGCGAGCCTTGTCGCGCGCGTCCGGCCCGGCGACCTGGTGATGACGATGGGCGCCGGCGACGTGGGCATGCTCGTGCCCGAGATCCTCGACCTCATGAGGGAGTCGCGTGCATGAGGCGCCTGCTCTGGGCACTGGCCGTGGTCCTGCCCGTCGCCGCGGTCGCGGTGTGGATCGGGTGGTTCTCCCCGTGGTTCGCTCTCGACACTGTCGACGTGCGCATCTCCGCGGCGGCTGAGTCGGCGGGCCCCCTCACTGCCGCGGAGGTCACCGCGGTGGTCACCGTGCCCGAGGGCACGCCGCTCCTGCGGGTGTCGACGAGCGAGGTCGAGGCGCAGGTGGCCGCGCTCCCGCAGGTCGCCAGCGTGACGGTGACGCGCTCCTGGCCCTCCACGCTGGTGATCGACGTGACCCGGCGGGTGCCGGTGGCCGCGGTGCCCGACGGCACGGCGTACGACATCGTCGATGCCGCCGGGGTCGTGATCCGCCAGTCCCCGACGCCGGTGAAGGACGTGCCCACGGTCACGGCGGCGAGCGCGGGCCTCGAGGCGGCCCTGCTCGTGGTCCGCGACCTGCCCGACTGGCTGCGGGAGAAGGTGCAATCGGTCGAGGCCAGCACCCGCAATGACGTCACCCTCAACCTGCGCAATGGGTCCATCGTCACCTGGGGATCCGCCCAGGAGAACGAGTACAAGGCCCAGGTGCTCAAGGTGCTCCTCGAGGTCAAGGCCCTGCGGTACGACGTCTCCGCGCCCAGCGTCCCCTCCACCTCGGATAACGCGACGAGGCCCACGGCCTTCCCCGTGGTGAGCCCCACGCCGGTGGCCACGCCGACCCCTTCGGGCTGAGGTCGCCCGCGCGGGGGGCGGGCCTGGCTTAGGGTGCGGGCATGAAGTCCCCCCGCGCCGCCCTTGCCGCCCTCGCCTCCGCCGCCTGCGTCGCGGCCGTGCTGGTGGGGGTGCCCGCCTCCTCGGGCGCCGCGACCCCGTCCGCGGACCCGCCCACCGAGCAGCCCGTGCTGCCGGAGCCGGCGAAGTACGCCAGCGTGAATGGCGAGCTGCACCTGAAGGTCACGGCGGTCAAGACCGAGGGGAAGATCGGCAATGAGACGTTCAGCGACCTGCTGACCTACCGGCAGGAAGTGGTCGACGGCAAGGGCTCCTACACCCCGGGCACGACCTCTCCCTACATCGGTGCCACCTGGGTCGTCCAGCCCGGCGACCACATCGTCATCGACTACATCAACAAGCTCCCGACCTACACGTTCATGCCGGTGCAGAAGCCCGGCACCGAGCACATCCCCAGCTATCAGGTTCCGCAGCCGCTGAGCCTGCACTTCCACGGTCTCGCGCTGTGGCCGGCGGGCAATGCCGACAATGTCCTGCTGTCCGTTCCCCCCGGGCGCAGCAATCGCTACGAGATCACCATCGCGAAGGACCAGCCCCAGGGCCTCTACTGGTATCACCCGCACATTCATGGCCTCGCGGACGCGCAGATCTATAACGGCCTGGCGGGGTTCATCGTGATCGGCCGGAGCGATGGCAACTACGCGCAGTTCGACGGGCTCATTCAGCACGAGCTCTCCCTCCGCTACAACGTGCAGTACCCCAATCCCTACAACGGCGAGTTGCTCGATGCCCCGGCAACGGACTCCTTCGGCACCGCCCTGCCGCCCCGGGGGCAGATGATCTACACGGTGAATGGGGCCCTGGATCCTCGCGTGCGCCTCAATTCGGCCGACCCGGCCCAGGGGTTGCCGGCGGAGAGCCAGATCTGGTCCATGTCCAACATCACCGGCAGCGCGACCTACATCGTGGCCCTCGACGAGGTGAATGCCGCCGACGCGCAGGATGCCAGCGTGATCGGCACGCCGCGTGACCTCGTGATCGTCTCCATCGATGGCGACTCGCTGCCGAAGCCGATCGTCCTCAGCGGGGAGAAGGCGGCCCAGGGCTACCTGATCCCGCAGGGCGGCCGCGTTTCCATCCTGGTCCAGGGCGCCTCGGAGCCCGGCAAGGTCGTGCGCCTCCTGCAGGTCGAGAACCGCAGCGGGACAGGCATGAAGAGCTCCTACGACTGGCTGGAGCAGCACTTCATCGGCGGGTGGCGCGACTACACCCGCGATGTCTTCATGTCGTCCTACAGCGATTACGCGGTGCAGACCAAGCACGTGGCCACGCCGGCCACGCTCACTCCCAACTACGCGGTGGGCGATGAGGACCTGTCCAAGGCGGATATCGCCCAGAAGCGCACCTTCATCTTCAACAACGTGTCGGCTCCGACCATCGACACGCCTAACAGCTTCGGGGTGAACTTCGCGCTGTTCCCTGAGGGCCCGATCGCGCAACCGCGTGTCGGGACCGTGGAGGAGTGGACGATCCTCAACTACTCCCCGCTCCTGCACCCCTTCCACGCCCATGTCCAGGACGCGCAGGTGATGGAGGTTGACTCGCCGGTCAACCCGGACTTCGTCAACCCACCGGATGACTATCCCTCGGCACAGTACGTCGTCGACATGAACCAGCCCACGCCCTCGCCCTTCCAGCAGGACGTCATCAACATCCCGCCGGCACTCGTGTCCAACGACGACTCGGGCATGCCCGTGCTCAATGCGGACGGGATCCCGACGGAGCCGGGCAAGATCGTGCTCCGCGTGCGCGTCAACGACTTCCTGGGCTGGTACGTCGAGCACTGCCACCGCCTGCCGCACGAGGATCGCGGCATGATGACCCTCATCCGGTCCATCCCGACCGACCCGCTCGTGGCTGCCGTCACCACCGGCTCGAGCGCCAAGGTCACCGTGCGCTCCTCCCTCACCTGGGACCCCGTGATGAGCGTGACGCCGTTCCGCGGACAGCGGTTCGTCCAGGCGGCGGTGGGCAATGCCAACGCCAATGCCCTGCCCGACGTGGCGGTCGTGGGCGTCGACAAGGGCAAGGCGGTGGTGAAGGTCTATCTGGACGGCAAGCCGTCATCGCTGCGCACCCTGGGCTCCTACGCCGGGCTCGGGAACCGCCCCTCGATCGCTCTCGTCGATATGGACGGGGACCATCGCGACGATGTCGTTCTCGGCGCCGGCCCCGGCGTGGCGCCCAAGGTCGTGGTGGTGTCAGGGGGCAGCGGCCGCGTGATGGGCTCGTTCCTCGCCTACGGCAAGTCCTTCCGCGGCGGCGTCTCGGTGGCGGGCGGCATGGTGGAGGAGGGCGGCCGCAACTTGATCATCACGGGCAGCGGGGCGGGCATGCGCGCGACCGTGTCGGTCTTCAACAACGACCTCTTCGGCGATGCCAAGGGCACCCCGGCCTCCGCGCGGCAGATCGGCACCTTCCGCCGAGTCGCGGACTATCGCTTCGGCCCCACGGGCTATCGGGACGGGGTCTCCGTTGGCGTCGGCACTCCTCGCGCGCGCCAGGGTGGTTTCGGGCAGATCGTCGCGACGGCGGAGGGCACTGGGCACCTGGAGATCCTCGCCGTCGGGGGTTCCGACGAGATGGCGATGCACAAGCTCGGCTTCCACGAGATGGTGTCGGAGACCGGCGTCCACCTCGCGCTCCCGTACGACGCCTTCGCTCCGCGGCAGGTCGCCCGTGTCTACTCCCGGTCGATCGCGACCTGGGGCTACGAGGCAGGAGCGAAGGTGGGCTTGGTGAGCACTCCCACGGGGGCGCGGATGCTCGTGACCCCGGCACGGGGCAACGGTCCGCTCACCGCTCTCACCCTGGGTGTCGACGGCCGGCGGATCGCCTCGGCCAAGGTCATCCAGCAGAAGGTGGCGCAGGCCGCAGGGATGTAGCGGGGAGCTCAGTGCCCGAGGGCACTGGGCGCCTCGACATGGGTGAGGTGCCCGTCGAGGATCTCGAAGACCCGGTCGGTGTACTCGACCATGCGCAGGTCGTGCGTCACCATGATGCCGGTCTTGCCGCGGTCCTTGATCTCGCGGCGCAGCAACTGCACCACCTGGCGGCCCAGGGCGGTATCCAGGGCGGCGGTCGGCTCATCGACGAGCACGAGGTCGGGATCGTTCATGAGTGCGCGCCCGATGGCCACTCTCTGGCGCTCGCCGCCGGAGAGCTGCTCCGGGAGGTTCTTGGCCCGGTCGGCGAGGCCGAGCTCCTCGAGGAGCTGGTCGGCTCGCTGCTGGGCCGCCTTCTTCGGGGTCTTCACCAGGGTCGCGACGTACAGCAGGTTCTCGCGCGCGGTGAGGAAGGGCACGAGGTTGGCGGACTGGAAGACGAAGCCAACGCGCTCAGCGCGGAAGCGCGTGAGCTCCTTGCGGCTGAGCGACGTGACGTCGACGTCGCCGATCCGCACGGTGCCCGAGGAGGCCGAGAGCAGTCCTCCGATGATCGAGATGAGCGTCGTCTTGCCCGAGCCGGAAGGGCCGAGGAGTGCGACGAACTCGCCCTGGTCGACCGCCATGGTCGCGTCATCGAGTGCGGTCACGGCCGTGTGCCCGGCGCCGTAGACCTTGCTCACATGGTCGACGTGCAGCAGGGCTCCGGAGTGGCCGCCCGCATCAGCAGCGGGAGAGGGGCCAGGGCCGTCCGGGGCCGAGCTCGTGGCGTCGACGACGGGATCGTTCATAGCGTGCCTCCGATGGCGGTCGCCGGATCGATGCGGGCGATGCGTCGCAGGGAGAAGGCGGCGCCCACGATTCCTGCGACGAGAGTGAAGAGGGCGATCTGGATGAGCGTGTCGGTGCGGAAGAGCGTGGGCACGTTGGCCGGGATGACGAGGCCGAAGAGTCGGGCCACGATCGTGCCGATGATGACGCCCAGGATCGAGGCGACGATGGCCTGCACGAAGACGGTGCGCCCGAGGGCTCCCGTCGGCGTGCCGAGCGCCTTGAGCGCGGCGAAGAGCTCGCGCTTCTCCAGGACGAGCAGGGCGAAGAAGAGCGCGACGACGAGGGCGGCCACCGCCAGCGTCGTGTAGATGATCGAGTTGAGGGTCGACTTCTGCTGTGCGACGCCGGGGATTGCCAGCCCCACGGCGTCGGCCGACAGCACCGCGGTCCCCGGGTTGGCGGCGGCGATGGCCGCGAGATCGGCGCCGGGCGCCGTGCTGAGGGCGACAGCGTTGATCGACGTGGGCTGGCCGCGCAGCTCGGGTCGCACCGCGTCGCGCATCGCACGCCAGTCCGCCACGCTCGTCCAGAGGGTGGGCTGCAACTGGTACGCCGTATCGGAGACGAAGCCGACCACCTCGACGGACACGTCCCCGACGGAGACGCGGGATCCCAGGGTCACCCCCTCGCGCTCCAGCCGAGTGTCGACGGCGGCGACGCCCTGCTCGCCGGTGTCGGGCAGCCGGCCCTCGACGAGGGTGGTCGGAGCGCCGGGGCCTCCGGCGTCGAGGCCGAATACGGCGAGGTCGATATCCCCCTCGGGGCCCTTCCCGCCGGTGAGCAGAACACCGAGGGGATTGGCGGCCTCGACTCCCGGGGTGTCGGTGAAGGCCGCCACTGACGCGGTGTCCAGGCGCGAGCGGATGAGCGAGCCCTCGGCATCGTCGGAGAAGGCGTAGGCCGTGGCGCTCGTCGAGCGCACCGCCCCGGTGGCTCCGTAGAAGAGGCCGTCGGCGAGGGCTCCCAGCACGAGGACGAGGAACACGATGAGGGAGAGCGCGGCGACGATGGCGCTGAAGCGTCCCTTGCTGCGGCGCAGCTCGCCACTGGACAGCAGTCGCGCGGGCCCGGCCATCAGCGCGCTCCCACGGCGCTGGCCGGGTCGATCCGCGCGATGCGCCGGATGCTGAGGAGCCCCGCGAGAAGGGAGCACACCCAGACCGCGGCGATGGTCCCGCCGATGAGCGCCGGATCGAGGATCACCGGGATGCCCGTGTTGAGCCCGCGCACGGCGAGCAGGGTGAGGGCGACCGCGACGAGCGAGGCCAGGAGGACCACGACGGTGATCTGCGCGGCCACGGTCAAGGCCAGGCGCCCGGTGCCGGTGCCGATGGCGCGCAGCAGGGTGAAGGGCTTGAGCTTTTGCACGGTGAGGATGAGGAAGAAGAACCCGGTGACCACGATGCCGATGACGAAGGTGAGCCCCACGAGGATGCCGAAGCTCTGGGTGATCGAGTCGATTCCGGGGATGAGGGCCACGGCTTGATCGAGGGTGTAGGCCTTGACGCCCGGCACACTCTGCGTGATCGCATCGACGACCGTGGCGGCATCACTGCCGGGGGCCACGTCGAAGGCGACGGCGTTGATGGGGACGAACGGCAGTCCGGGGTTGGTCGCCGCGGCGGCCTCGGCGTAGGTGTCGAGGTCGACGTACATCGTGGGCAGAGCATTGAACTGCGCTCCGCGCAGCAAGCCCACGACGGTGAGTGGCGTGCCCGCAGGATCAAGGGTGACGGTGTCGCCGATCGCCACGCCGCCGCCATCGACCGCCGTCTCGCCGGGTGCCGTGGGCAGGCGGCCGTCGGACAGACCCGAGGGTGCGCCCGGTGCGTCCGGCGCGAACCCGAAGACCTGGACGTCAGCGGAAGCGCCGTCGATGAGGGCCGCGGTGGTGAAGGTGCCGACCGCGGAAGCCGCGGCCACGCCGGGGACGGCCGCCACGG
Organism: Candidatus Nanopelagicales bacterium; assembly: GCA_051007175.1. Classification (GTDB taxonomy): domain Bacteria; phylum Actinomycetota; class Actinomycetes; order S36-B12; family S36-B12; genus Mxb001. The sequence continues at coordinate 10,422 of JBPCSL010000148.1, read as the reverse complement.
CATCCACCGTGGCGGCTTCCAGGCGGCTGGCGGCGATGTTGTCGCGGGCGAAGTCGGCGTAGACGATGCCGTCGGTGCGCAGCCCTTGGAGGGCGCCCACGAGGGCGCCGATGAGCGCACCCGACAGGGTGGACAGCAGGAGGACGAGGAAGACGAGGAGGGCGACCGCACCCGTGAGCAGGCCGAAGCGCAGCGGGGCGCGGCGGATCTCCGTGCCAGCCAGGCTCACTGCGTCCTCCCGAGAACGACTCCTTTCCACCCTCTCGCGAGTCACGGGGGCTCGCATTTCGGGGTAGTGACACAGTGGCGACGTGGCCGACCTCCTGCTCGAGCTGAGGGTGCCCGGCGCCCGCGACGCTGCGGTGCGCATGGCCTGGACCCCGCCGCGCGGTCCGGCCCGGGGATGGGCGTGGCTGCAGCATGGATTCGCCCGGCGGGGTCATCATCTGGCCGGCCTCGCCGGAGCGCTGGCGCAGCGGGGTATCGCCGTGGTGCGTCCCGACCTCGGCTCGTGGACGCCCTGGCATTCACTCCACGATCCCACCTTCCTCACGTCGGTGGCGCTCACGATCGCCACCTCCGTGGAGCGCGGGATCCCGCAGGACCGAGGGATTGACGTCGCGGGACCGTGGGTCGCGATGGGGCACTCGGCGGGAGCCGCGGTGGCCTGTCATGTGTCGGGGGTCCTGGCGGGAAGACCGGGGGGTCAGGTCGGCGCGCCCGCGGGCCTGATCCTGCTCGATCCGGTGGATTCGGTGGGCCGGCTGCTGGCCTCGTCCCTGCCGAGCATCGCCGGCCTGCCGATGACGGTCCTCGCCTGTCCGCCGTCGCGGTGCAACCGGCACGGGGAGACCGTCGATCGCCTGCAGGCCCGGGCGGAGGTCATCGCGCTTCCCGGCCTCTCGCACGCCGACCCCGAGCGAATCCCCGCCAGCCTCCGGCCGGCGGACGTGCCGCCGGCGAGTCGAGCCGCGCTGTGGGCCTGCGGGCCCGCCGGCTCCGCGGCCGCGGTCGTCGACCTGGGGGAGCGCGCGGTCGCCGCCGCCGCGGGGCTGCTCGTGCCGTGACGTGGAGTCGGATGAGGAAGAAATGTGACACGTGGGGCTGGCGAGCATTCTTGCCATAGGTGAGGTTGACCTCTAACCTCGTGTTCAGTTCCACCCGGAACTGATATCTCAACCTTAACGTGAGGTCGAGATCTGTGCGTGGACACGCACAGCGGCCTAGGAGGACGCTCGTGGGCCGGACCCGAAGGGATGCACCCGTGGCAGCACCGCAGAACTACCTGGCCGTCATCAAGGTCGTCGGCATCGGCGGCGGCGGCGTTAACGCCGTCAACCGGATGATCGACGTCGGACTGAAGGGCGTGGAGTTCATCGCCATCAACACCGATGCGCAGGCCCTCCTCATGAGCGATGCCGACGTGAAGCTCGACATCGGTCGCGAGCTGACCCGGGGCCTCGGCGCGGGCGCCGACCCCGAGGTGGGCCGCCAGGCAGCCGAGGATCACGCCGCCGACATCGAGGAGGTGCTCCGCGGGGCCGACATGGTGTTCGTCACCGCAGGCGAGGGAGGCGGCACCGGCACCGGCGGTGCCCCGGTGGTCGCGCGCATCGCGAGATCCCTGGGTGCTCTCACGATCGGCGTCGTCACGCGTCCCTTCGGCTTCGAGGGTCGGCGTCGCCAGTCCCAGGCGGAGTCGGGGGTCGACTCCCTGCGGTCCGAGGTCGACACCCTCATCGTTATCCCCAATGACCGGCTGCTGTCGCTGTCCGACCGCAACATCAGCGTCATCGATGCCTTCCGCCAGGCCGACCATGTGCTCCTGCAGGGCGTGTCGGGCATCACCGACCTCATTACCACGCCGGGCCTCATCAACCTCGACTTCGCCGACGTCAAGAGCGTCATGGCGGGCGCCGGATCGGCCCTCATGGGCATCGGGTCGGCCCGGGGCGAGGAGCGCGCGGTGGAGGCGGCCAATGCCGCCATCTCCAGCCCCCTTCTCGAAGCGAGCATCGAGGGCGCCCACGGGGTGCTGCTCTCGGTCTCCGGCGGCTCTGACCTCGGGCTCTTCGAGATCAACGAGGCAGCCCGCATGGTGTCGGATGCCGCTCATCCGGATGCCAACATCATCTTCGGGGCGGTCATCGACGACACCCTCGGGGACGAGGTGCGCGTGACGGTCATCGCGGCCGGGTTCGACGGGGGTGCCCCGCCGGCGCGTCGTGCCCAGCCCGTGACGAAGAAGATCGCGGAGGAGACCCCGCTGGCGGCGGCCGTGGCCGCGCGCCAGTCGGCCTCGGCGGACAGTCCGGAGATCCCGGTGACTCCCGAGCCGAAGCGACCGGTGCAGCAGCCGCGCACCATCGTCTTCGATGACGCCGGTGACGACCTGGACGTGCCTGACTTCCTGAAGTAGTCGCATGGCCGTCCTGGCCCGGGGCGCCGTCGACGGTGACCGCTTCCGTGCGGAGTGGCTCTTCACGGATCGACGCGGGGGCGCCAGCCTGTCGCCGTACGACTCCTTGAACTTCGGATCCTCCGTCGGCGATGCTCCGGAGGCCGTCGCGCTCAACAGGTCCGTGATCGCGGCCTATCTCGGCTGCGATCGGCTGGCGGTCATGCGCCAGGTCCACGGGCGCGCCGTCGCGATCATGGACGCGGTGCCGGCAGACCCTCCCGACGCAGACGCCGCCGTGACGAGCGTGGCCGACCTGGGGCTGGCCGTCCAGGTGGCCGACTGCGTGCCGGTCCTCCTCGCCGATGTCGAGGGAGGGCGCGTGGCCGTTGCCCATGCCGGCTGGCGGGGAGTGGCCGCCGACGTGGTCGGCGCCGCACTGGACGCCCTGGATGCCCGGGGCCCCGTGCACGCTTGGATCGGCCCCGCCATCTGCCCGGGCTGCTACGAGGTGAGTGTCGAGGTGCGCGATGAGGTCGAGGCGGCGGCGCCGGGCAGCGCCGCGGTGACGCGAGCCGGCACTCCCGCGGTGGATGTCCGCGCGGGGGTGCGGGGGCAGCTGGCGGCCCGGGGAGTGGACGCGACGCTGGTGGGCGGATGCACCTTCGAGGATCCGGACCTCTTCTCGTTCCGCCGGGACGGCGTCACGGGACGTCAGGTCGGCGTCATCGTCGTGAGGTCGCGTGATGACTGACGCCCGCACGGGGGAGATCCAGGCCAACCTCGAGGACGTGCGGGCGCGGATCGCGCGCGCCTGCGAGGCCGTCGGTCGCGACCCGGGCGAGATCACGCTCATCGTCGTCACCAAGACCTGGCCGGTCGAGGATGTCGAGAGACTCGCGGCGCTGGGGGTCCACGATGTCGGCGAGAACCGAGACCAGGAGGCATCGGTCAAGGTCGCCGCGACGCGGGGTCTCGGGCTGCGGTGGCATTTCGTCGGGCAGCTGCAGACGAACAAGGCCGCATCCGTGGCCGGCTACGCGAGCCTGGTGCACTCGGTGGACCGGACCTCCCTGGTGGGTGCCCTGGAGAAGGGGGCGGCGCGGGCCGATCGCACCCTGGACTGCCTGGTCCAGGTCAATCTCGCGCCGGACACGGGCGGGCGCGGGGGAACGCCGGCGGCCATGGCCGGCGAGATCGCCGCGGCCATCGCGCAGGCCCCGCATCTGAGGCTGCGTGGGGTCATGGGGGTGGCCCCGCTGGACGGGGATGCCGCGGGCGCCTTCGCGACCCTCGCGGAGGTTCTCGCGCAGTTGCGGGAGCAGTACCCGGATCTCGACGTGATGTCGGCGGGCATGTCGGATGACCTGGACGAGGCCGTGGCGGCCGGTGCGACACACCTGCGCGTGGGCAGCGCGATCCTGGGGAGGAGGCCCCTCCGAAGGTAGTGTGTGAGGACGGCGAGGCCGACCCTCGCCGTGAAGGGAAGTGCCATGGCGGGCGCGATGCGCAAGATGGCGGTGTACCTCGGCCTCGTGGAGGACGACAACGACCGCCAGGACGGCTACTACGAAGAGGAGGAGTGGGAGTACGACGAGCCCGCTCCCGCGCCGTCCCGTCGTACCCGGAGCACGGAGCGATCTGAGCCGCGCACGGTCACCGTCATGGACCCCAATCAGCCGCGCCGCATGTACCGCGATGAGCCGTCGAACGTGTCGCCGATCCCTGGCCCCACGGTGCGCACGGTGCCGTCGGCTCCGGCCCCCGCGCCCGTCGACCTCAATCGCATTACGACGATCCATCCGCACACCTACAACGACGCCCGCCGGATCGGCGAGGAGTTTCGCGAGGGCGTTCCCGTCATCATGAACCTGACGGAGATGGAAGACGGCGACGCCAAGCGCATCGTGGATTTCGCGGCGGGCCTCGTCTTCGGTCTGCGGGGGACCATCGAGCGCGTGACCAACAAGGTGTTCCTCCTGTCCCCGGCCAATGTCGAGGTCGGCGCGGAGGCCCGGGCCCAGCTCGCGCAAACGGGCTTCTTCAACCAGAGTTGATCGCGGAGCGCAGGAAGCGCGAGTCGCTGAGGGCGCGGACGTGATGGCAGGGATCGAGGAGGAGCTGTGGCAGTGGTCGGGCAGGTGCTCGCCACGCTCCTGTGGATCTACTGGCTCATCCTCATCGGGCGCCTCGTCTTCGACTTCGTGCAGATCTTCGCGCGCAATTGGCAGCCGCGCGGGCCGATCCTGCTGCTCGCGGAGGCCATCTACACGCTCACGGATCCGCCCCTGCGACTGCTGCGCAAGATCATCCCGCCCCTGCGTCTCGGGGGAGTGCAGTTCGACCTCGCCTTCCTCATCCTCATCATCGCCGTCCAGATCCTCATCAACGTGGCCCTCAGCCTGTCCGGCTAAGGCTTGCGCTGGTGAGATGACCGACCCGTCCGAGCACTACTCGATCTAGGAGGCACCGTGGCCCTCACCCCGAAGGACGTGCACGAGAAGCAGTTCAGCACGGTCAAGATGCGCACCGGCTACGACATGGACGAGGTCGACCAGTTCCTCGACGACGTCGAGGCCTCACTCGGGCAGATGCAGTCGGAGAACGACGCCCTGAAGGCGCAGATCGTGAAGGGTGGCGGCACGCCCGCGGCTGCTTCGGCACCCGCCGTGGCGGATGCCGAGAAGAAGATCGCGGAGGCCGAGGCCAAGGTCGCGGACCTGCAGAAGAAGCTCGACGATGCCGTGGCCGCGAAGGGTGCGGCCGACGCCAAGGTCGCGACCCTGGAGTCGCAGGTGAAGGAGTTGCAGTCGAAGCCTGCGGCGGCTCCCGCGGCCGCTGCGGCCGCGCTGGCCACCCCGGCCGCGCCCGCCACCTCGCAGGACGTGCCCGCCAAGGCCTTCGCCATGCTCGAGGCCGCTCAGCGCACGGCCGACGAGACTGTCTCGTCCGCGAAATCCGAGGCTGCCACCATCCTCGCCGGCGCTCGTGAGGAGGCCAAGAAGGTCACGGGCGCCCTCGACGAGCAGCGCGCGGCCCTCGAGGTCAAGGTCAATGAATTGCGGACCTTCGAGCGCAGCTACCGCGTCAAGCTGCGCGACACCATCGCGGGCCAGCTCAAGGAGTTCGACAGCATCGGGTCGGCGGAGCCGAAGGCTCCCGTCACCTAGCCGGCGTACGGCCCTACCTCGTAGCTCGCGAGGATCTGCTCGGGGCGCTGCTGGCCTCCGTGCTGGTTCGTGAAGGCGTTGGTGCCGTCCTTGCCGCACATCGCCTCGATCACCTGCGGTCCGCCGGGATGCTGCGGGATCCACTGGGTGAGGTCATAGACGGTCCCGTTGACGACCGACCAGCAATCGTCCGCGGATGCGTGCTGCAGGACCTCGCTCGCGGTGATGCCGCTCGCGCCGGTGCCTCCCGGCGACGGGGCCGGAGCCGGGCCGCCACCATCGATCCGGCCCTGCCACACGGCCGTGGCACCCGAGTGGCCGACCAGCGTGGTGAGCGCCATGGTCGCCACCGCGAGGACGATGCCGATCACGCCGAGCACGGTGGCGAGGGCGCCTGGTCTCGAGCTGCGCTGCCAGAAGAACCATGCCGCGGCGACCGCGAGGAGAAGGAGTGCCACCCACGGCAGGCGGTCGCCCCACTCCGCATGCTCCTGCGGCAGTCCCACGCGCGCGGAGAGCTTCTCCCCGGACTCCTTGGCCACGAAGGCGGCGACGGTGCCCACGGCGAGCACGCCTAGGGTCACCCAGCCCAGCGCCCCGCGCCAGCGCGGGACGAGCACGATCGCGATGAGACCCAGGGAGCCGAGGATGAGCAGGACGACCGCGAAGTGCACCACGAGGGGATGGACGGGAAGGCCGAGGACGAGATCGAAAGGCACGGGGGAAGCCTCACACACCCGGCCTCGGTGGTGCGCCATCTCCGTGTACGAGTTGGGTTAATCCGGCTCATCCCGGTGGATCGGCCGAAGGCCGCGGGTCCGGACGTCCCAGTTGAGGGTCACGAAACGCAGGACGACGACCGTGGCCACGCACAGCAGGGCGGCGACGCCGGCGTTGAACTGATCGAGCAGGACGAAGATCGTGGACCCCAGGATGGCGAGGAGCGCGTAGGGACGCCCCGGGCGCAGGATCTCCGGGGTCTCACCGCGCAGGACGGCCACGATCGCGCCCCCGGCGATAGCGGCAAGGAAGCCCACGACGATCGCGCCGATGTCGGGGAGGCCGAACTCAACGGCCATCTGGGCGCCGATCACGGCGTACAGGCCCAGTGCCAGCGCATCGAGAAGGGTGAAGAGCCAGCCGTTGACGGGGATCCATCGACCCACGAGCAGCACGAGGAGCACGGCGCCCATCACCGTGAGGACGTACCACGGCGAGCGCAGCGCCAGTGGCGGAAGGTTCCCCAGCAGGACGTCACGCGTGATGCCGCCGCCGAGCCCGAGGAAGAACGCGAAGACCACGATGCCGACGATGTCGTAGGTCACCTTCCCGGGGGTGCGCCCGAGGATGGCTCCTGAGATGGCCGCGACGAAGGTCGTGACGAGGGCAAGCCACAGCGGAGTGTTGGCTGCGATGTTGGGAACGTCGAAGCCGGACACGGCGCGAATCACGCCCTGCGGACGCTGAATTCGAGCGGGAGCTCGTCGTCGTGGGCGAGGAAGCCGTCGGGATCCGGAGGCCCTTCGGAGTACGACGTCGCGAGGACTTCGGCGGCGATCAGGGCGCCGTGCTCGCGCAGGGCATCGGCGACGGTCGGATTGGTCGAGGCCCAGGTGAGCGCGATGCGATCGGAGATGTCCAGGCCGGCGGACTTGCGGGCCTCCTGGATGAGCCGCACGGCTTCACGGGCCGTCCCGAGCTGGCGCAGCTCGTCGGTGAGGTGCAGGTCGAGAGCGACGGTCTCGCCCTCTCCGGTCGCGACCGACCAGCCCTCCCGGGGTGTCTCCGTGATGATCACGTCCTCGGGCGTCAGGTCGATCACGCCCATGCCGGGAACGTCGATGGAAGCCGAGCCGCTGCGCAGGCCGGCGGCCAGCACGGCGGCATCGGCCTGCGCGATGGCCGTGGCGACAGACTGCGTCTCCTTGCCGAAGCGCTTGCCGAGGGAGCGGAAGTTGCCCTTGGCGCTCACGTCGACGAGGTCGCCCTCGCTCGACGACAGGCTCGACATGTCAAGCACGTTGAGCTCGCTGGCGACCTCGGCGACGAGCTCGGTCGGCAGCGAGGACCATCCCCGCGCCGACACGAGGGCGCGGGCCAGCGGCTGGCGGGTGCGCACGCTGGAGGAGGCACGGGCGGCGCGGCCCAGCTCCACGATGCGCCGCACGAGGGCCACGTGCGCGGCGAGCTCGTCGTCGATGAGCGCCTCGTCGACCGTTGGCCAGGCGGCCATGTGCACGCTGGGTGCGGCATCCGGATCCACGGGACGGACCATGTCCTGCCATACGCGCTCGGTGACGAAGGGCGTGAAGGGGGCCATCACCAGGGTGACGATGCGCAGGGCCTCGTCGAGGGTCGCGAGCGCGGCGGGATCGCCATCCCAGAAGCGGCGACGCGAGCGGCGGACGTACCAGTTGGACATGTCGTCGACGAACTGGGCGATCTGCCGGCCGGCGCGGGCTGAGTCGAAGGACTCCAGGGCGGTGTCGACGTCGCGGGCGAGTCGGTGCGCCTCGCTGAGGAGCCAGCGGTCCAGGGCTGGCCGGTCCTGCACCGGGGGCGCATCGCCGGGGGACCACTGCGCGGCCCGCGCGTACAGGGAGAGGAAGGAGACGGTGTTCCAGTAGGTGAGCAGGATCTTGCGGACGACCTCCTGCAGGGCCGTGTGGCCGACGCGGCGCGCGGACCACGGTGAGCCGGAGGCGAGCATGAACCACCGCAGGGCATCCGCGCCGTGCTCGTCCATGAGCGGAATCGGCTCCAGGACGTTGCCGAGGTGCTTGCTCATCTTGCGGCCGTCCTCGTCGAGGATATGGCCCAGGCAGACGACGTTGTCGTAGGAGGAGTCGTCGAAGACGAGCGTGCCGACCGCCATGAGCGTGTAGAACCAGCCGCGCGTCTGGTCGATGGCCTCGCAGATGAAGTCGGCGGGGTAGCGCGCCTCGAAGGTCTCGCGGCCGCGGTGCGGGTAGCCCCACTGTGCGAAGGGCATGGCCCCCGAGTCGTACCAGCAGTCGATGACCTCGGGCACGCGCGTGGCGGTGCCACCGCACTGGGGGCAGGCGAAGGTCACCTCGTCGACGAAGGGACGGTGCGGATCGAGGTCGGCGAGCTCGCGGCCGGCTCGCTCGCCGAGCTCGGCCAGCGAGCCGATCGCGGTGAGGTGTCCCTCCTCGCAGCGCCAGATCGGCAGGGGAGTGCCCCAGTAGCGGTTGCGCGAGAGCGCCCAGTCGACATTGTTGTTGAGCCAGTCGCCGTAGCGGCCCCACTTGATGGTGCCGGGGAACCAGTGGGTCTGCTCGTTCTCGCGAATGAGCTCGTCCTTGACGGCCGTCGTGCGGATGTACCAGGACGGCTGCGCGTAGTAGATGAGCGGCGTGTGGCAGCGCCAGCAGTGCGGGTAGGCGTGCTCGTAGCCCACGTGCTTGGCCAGCAGCCCGCGCTCCTGCAGGTCCTTCACGAGCAGGTCGTCGGCCTTCTTGAAGAAGACGCCGCCGACGACGGGGATGCCGGCGTCGAAGGTGCCGTCGGGCCGGACCGGGTTGACCACGGGGAGTCCGTAGGCGCGGCAGGTGATGAGGTCGTCGGCGCCGAAGGCGGGCGCCTGGTGCACGAGGCCGGAGCCGTCATCGGTGGTGACGTAGTCGGCGAGCACGACGTAGTGGGCATCCGGGATGTCGACGTAGTCGAAGGGGCGGCGGTACGCCGTGCGCTCGAGGTCGCGGCCCGTCATCCGCTCGAGCACCTCGTAGCCCTCGCCCAGGAGCGACGGGGCGAGGTCCTCGGCGACCACCAGGGTCTCGCCGTCGGATGCGCGCCCCACGACATACGTCGCCTCCGGGTTGACCGCGACCGCGGTGTTGGACACCAGCGTCCACGGTGTCGTCGTCCACACCAGGAGGGAGATGCCGGGGTAGCGATCGGCGAGCGGGCCATCGGTCACGGGGAAGCGCACGTAGACCGACGGGTCCACGACGGTCTCGTAGCCCTGCGCGAGCTCGTGATCGGACAGGCCGGTGCCGCAGCGCGGGCAGTAGGGGGTGACGCGGTAGTCCTGCACGAGCAGGCCCTTGTCGAAGATCTGCTGGAGCGACCACCACACGCTCTCGACGTACGACGGGTCCATCGTCCAGTAGGCATCGTCCATGTCGACCCAGAAGCCCATGCGCCTCGTCATCGCATCGAACTCATCGACATGTCGCAGGACCGACTCCCGGCAGCGGGCATTGAACTCCGCGATGCCGTAGTCCTCGATGTCCTTCTTGCCGGTGAAGCCCAGCTCCTTCTCCACGGCCAGCTCGACCGGCAGGCCATGGCAGTCCCAGCCCGCCTTGCGCGGGACGTGGTAGCCCTTCATCGTCCGGTAGCGCGGGAAGACGTCCTTGAAGGCGCGGGCCTCGACGTGGTGGGTGCCGGGGGTGCCGTTGGCCGTGGGCGGACCCTCGTAGAAGACCCATAGGGGGCGGCCCTCCGACTGCTCGAGGCTGCGATGGAAGACATCCTCGGCGGACCAGAAGTCGAGGACCTCCCGCTCCATGGCCGGCAGGTCGACGTGCGTCGGCACCTGGCGGTACATGGCCTACCTCCGGATCGGGATCGAAGGGGCAGCCTACCCGGGCCTACTCTCGTGACGTGTCGACGTACGCCGTGCGGGTCAGGCCCGGATCGTCCCGCACGAAGGTGGGTGGCGGGTACGGCGATCCGCCCGCGCTCGTCGTCGCCGTGAGCGAGCCTGCCGTGGACGGCCGCGCCAACGAGGCCGTGATTCGAGCGCTGGCGACGGCGCTCGGCGTGCCGAGGTCCGGCATCGCGATCGTGAGCGGCCACGCGGCGCGGACGAAGGTGTTGCGCGTC
>JBPCSL010000147.1:0-3850 GCA_051007175.1 Candidatus Nanopelagicales bacterium | reverse complement strand
GGTGAGCGGCGCGAAGATGCCGAAGGAGCTCGGCGACACCCAGTAGCCGACCGCCCACGACACCGTCACCGCGATCGCGATGCGGGCGATCTGCCACGGCGAGGAGAACCCCGCGGGACGCTGCTGGAGCACCTCGGAGACCGTGAGATCCGGCAGGATCTCCCGGCCGTCGTCCGGCGGGCGCTCAGTCTCCACGAGCGCACCCTAGATCCCCGTTGCGCTCGCTAGTGTCAATCCCATGGCGATGCGCATCCACGACCCCGGTCACGTAGCCCTGCATCGCGGCGTCCGCGCTGCCGTCGGCGTTCCCATCGCCATGGGGCTGTGCCTCTGGCTGCTGCCGGGCACGCCGGCCGCCCTCATCGCCGCCTTCGGGGTGCTCGTCACCGTGGCCATCGCCGACTTTGGCGGTATGCGCATCGACCAGGCCCGCGCCATCGGCGGCATGGCTCTCGCCGGATTCGTCGTCCTCACCATCGGGGTTGTCGCTGGCAGGAGCATCTGGTCGGCCGTGCTGGCGACTTTCATCGTCACGGCCACGCTGTCGTTCATCGCCGTCCTGCACGGCTCCGTCGCGAGCGGTGCGCCTGCCGTGATGATCATGTACGTCGTCTCGGTGTCGCTGGGAGTCCCTCTCACGAGCCTCGGTCCGATCCTCGCGGGATGGGCCATCGCGATGGCCCTGGCACTGCCCATCGCGCTCTTCGTCATGCCACGTCGTACGACGGCGCCTGTGCGCCAGGCCACCGCGGGCGCCCTGCGTGCCCTCGCAGGCGCCGCGGAGAGCCGCGCGGCCGGGCAGCCCCTGGATATCGACGCACTCGTCAAGGCCGAATCGGACCTACAGCACTCCTATCTCGGCAACCCGTTCCGCGCCGCGGGCTTCAGCCTGCGCGCGCAGACCCTGCTCATCCTCGTGGCGCAGGTGCAGGGACTTCTCGCGGCGTTCATCCGGGGACACGGCTACTTCTCCGACCTGCAGCGCACGCCGAGCACGCTGCGCATGGTCGACGCGACAGCGGCCACCCTGCGCTCCGCCGCCGATGCTCTCTCCACGCCTGACTCTCCTGCGTCAGTCCCCAGCGGCATTGCTGTCGCGAGTAGTTGGGAGGACCAGTGGCAGGAGGCCCGGGGAATGCTCGCGACCTCGTCCCCGGCGGAGGCGCCGACCACCGTGGGCACGGTGCTCGACATGTTCCCCGACCGCGCCTTCGGGCTCACGTCCGTGCGGCTCACGATGCTCGTGCGCCGCGTCCTCGGGCTGCCGCCGGAGGACTACTCACCCGTGCTCGGCGAGCACACCATCCCGCTGCCACCGGTGCCCGACCTATGGCTTGAGTTGAGGTCCCATGCCAACCTGCGGTCACCGTGGGGGCGCCTGGCGCTCCGCACCGGCCTCGGCATCGCCATGGCCGTCCTTGTGGTGGAGCTCATGGGCCTCGCGCACGGCTTCTGGGTGATGCTCGGCGTCGTGTCAGTGCTGCGCTTCGACAGCTTCACGACGATCAAGACCGGAGCCCTCGCCATCGCGGGCACCATGATCGGCGCCATCGCCGGGATCCTGGTGATCCTCGTCGACGACCGCAATGAGCCGCTCATGTGGGTCATCTTCGTCGTGGCCGTCTTCCTCGCCACGTGGGCACCGGGAGCGCTCGGATTCATGCTCGGCCAGGCATCGTTCTCCCTCTTCGTCATCATCGCCTTCTCGCTCATCGCGTGGCCCCCGGATCTGACGACCGTCGAACAACGCGTGGTCGATATCTGTGTGGGAGCCCTCCTCTCCATCGTCGTCGCACTGCTCATGTGGCCTCGAGGCGTGATGCGCGGGCTTCTCGACAACGTGGCCGATGCCGTCAATGCGGGAGCGCAGTTGCTCACCGGAGCCGTGCACTCCCTGGTCGCGGGTCCTGATGCCGCGACCGCCGCGCTGCCCCAGGAGGCCAACTCGTCGCTCGTGCGCGCACGGGAAGTGGTCGAGCTCACGATGTCGAGCACCAACCCCGATGTGGTGGCGCGCGCCTTCCAGTGGCAGGCACTCCTCGATCACCTGCGCACGCTCATGGGAGCTGGGCATCTCATGGCGAGTTGGTCCTACGACCGTCCACCCATCGACCAGTACGCCGCCCCGATGGGACCGCCACTGGAGGAGGAGGCCTCCGTGGTCGCCGCTGAGTGGACGAGCATCGCCGACGAAGTCGAAGGGACGCCCGCCCCCGCTGCACCGGTCATCCCCGACACGCTGGCTCAACTCGAGGCCGCCGCAAGCACGCTGGACCTCTCCGCGCCCGATGTGGCCGACCGCACCGTCGCCGCGGTCTGGGGTCACGGGTGGCTCATGGTCTCCCGCAATGCGGCTCGGGCCGCGTCCGCACCCATGGAAGGCAGCACGGCGTAGGGGCAGCCTCGCGACGGTGGCATACTCATCCCCTACGGAGGGAAACCTCCACGCGGGTGTAGTTCAATGGCAGAACATCAGCTTCCCAAGCTGACAGCGCGGGTTCGATTCCCGTCACCCGCTCTCGCAGAGAGCTCTCCCCGGGAATCGGGAGGAGCGAAGCGACGGATCCCGTCACCCGCTCTCGCAGAGAGCGCTCCCCGGGAATCGGGAGGAGCGAAGCGACGGATCCCGTCACCCGCTCTCACCAACTAAAGATCTGCGCGTACTGGTAGGACGCTTGGCCTGGCGGCGTCACATTGAGGTTGAAGAACACCTCATTCCTGACGGAGTCGAGGCTGATCCCAAAGGCAGGGGGAATGGTCTCGTAGTCGGCATAGGGGATGCCGCCGCACGTGCCTGACCCCACGCTGGTGCTCGATCCGACCTTCGAGCCAGAGGATCCGCCCCAACAGTTGGTGGACGGAGCGCTGTAGATGCGTCCGAGGACCCTCCCCGTCGAATCGAAGCTGATCCCCACCGTCATCGTTCCCGTGACGACCGCGGACTGAGGGGCACCGGAACTCCGCGCCCCATCGCCAGCACGGGCCGCGCGGGAGACATGGAGGCTGACATTGCTCATCGTGCGGGGAAGGTCGGCTCGCGAGGTGAAATCGAAACGCACTCCCTTGTCCGTCACACGTGGGGGGCTCAGCATCACGAGCGCCGCGCCCGGGATGTGCGACCCGTCATCCCATGTCAACGTCGTGTAGACGGGCGCGATCGAATAGCGGAACTTCGTCCAGCGCTTGGCAAGCTTCGCCGCAGTGAGATCCCCCACGCGGGTGACTCGCGTGCCCGCGGCGTTCGGGCGCTCCCCCATCCACTGCCCAGTCGCTCCCTCGGGCAACAGCATCCGGTACGAGTGCTTACCGACCTTGATCACCGTCGCCGACGGTGCATCGATGCGCACGACGGCACGGCCGGACCCGATCCCCTGGGCCTGGGCGGGAGTCCCCGCCGCCACGAGCGCGGATGCGGCTATCGCGAGGGAGGCGAAAACGGACAAGAACCTGGGCGCACGGGTCATAGGGCCACGGTGCCACCCTTCCCTCACCCCCTGCACCGTGGTACCACGGTCGCAGGGGTGGCCGGCTCTGCCCGGGGGTCATCGGGGAAAGGGCCACCGGTCCCGGATTCCGGGAATGGGACCGGGCCGAGGCGTGGGAGAGTGGAGCCATGACGGCCATCGATGAGAACACCGACCGGCGGATCATCCTGGACCTGGAGCCCGTCGTGACGGTCGAGCTCGAGCGCCACCTCACCATGCACAAGCCCTGGAATCCCCACGACTACGTCCCCTGGGACGAGGGTCGCAACTTCGCCTTCCTGGGCGGCGAGGACTGGTCGCCCGAGCAGCAGCGCTACAGCGATGCCGCCCGCTCGAGCCTCATTGTCAACCTCCTCACCGAGGAC
>JBPCSL010000146.1:0-6980 GCA_051007175.1 Candidatus Nanopelagicales bacterium | reverse complement strand
GGTCCGGCCATCGTGCTGCTGCACGCCAATGGCGGCGACCATCGCGACTTCGATGCCATCGTCCCGGCCCTCGCGCGCACGCGGACCGTCTATGCCGTCGACTGGCCCGGCCACGGTGACAGCGGTCCCGCGGCGGAGGTGACCGCGTGCGGGCTGGCGGATCTCCTGCCGGGCGCGCTCGAAGCACTCGGTGACGGGCCCTTCACCCTCGTCGGCAATTCCGTCGGCGGCTTCGCGGCGCTGCGCACAGCCATCGCCCGTCCCGATCTGGTGAGCAAGCTCGTGCTTGTCGATCCGGGTGGCTTCACGCCGCGCACGCCGTTCATGTTGGCGACGTGCCGCCTCTTCGGCAGCGAATGGGCGGCTCCGACGGTGATGCGTCAGCTGCCGCGCCTGTATCTGCGCAAGGCCACTCCCGGCGTGGCGGCGGTGCGCGGCCGAGCCGTGACCGCCTCGCGCTCGCCGAGCCAGGTGGGCACCTTTGCCTCGATATGGCGCAGCTTTGCGGATCCCCAGCACGACGGTCGCACGGGGGCCGAGCGCCTGAGCGTCCCGACGCTTCTCGTGTGGGGCACCCGAGACCCGGTCCTGCCGTGGCTCATCGCTGGCCGGCGCGCAGCGAAGGCCCTGCCCGGCGCGACGGTGGTCACGATGCCCTGCGGGCATCAGCCCTATATCGAGATGCCGGATGAGTTCCTCGCCGTGCTGGGGGAGTTCCTCGCCGAGCCGACATCGGCGTCCGTATGAGCACCGCCCAGGTGCGCCGTCGCGGCCCCGGGTCGCGCGCCGGAGGCGATCACCCGACGCGTCGGGAGCTCATGGATGCGGCGGCGGACATCGTGGACGCGGAAGGACTGTCCGGCCTGTCCGTGGAGACCGTCACCCGCGAAGCGGGTCACGCGAAGGGGACTTTCTACGTCCACTTCAGCGATCGCACCGAACTGCTCGCGGAGTTGCATCGACGCTTCCACGACGAGCTCTTCGGACGCATTCGCTCGACTACGCACGACATGCCCCGCGGGCCGGAGCGCGCGCGATCTCGGATCGACGCCTTTCTCGACGGATGCCGCCAGCAGCCGGGAGTGCGGTCGATGCTCCTGCAGGCGCGCGCACTCCCGGAGATCGCCGACCTGGTGCGTGAGCGCAACGACCAGGCAGCCCACGAGCTCGAGGCCGACCTCGCAGGGGTGACCCCGTCGCCGCGCGACACTGCGCGCCTGCTCGTCGCGGCCACTGCCGAGGCCGCCTTGCAGGAGCTGGAAGCCCGCAGGCGTCTGCCGCGGCTGCGGGCCGCCCTCCTGGCAATGGTGCCGAGCTGAGACGCGGCTGGACTCAGGCGCCGACGTCGGCGGGCGTCCCACCGGTGATGCGTACGAGCTCGTCGAAGGACGTCGGGAAGACGTAGTGCGGGTGTCCGCCCGCGGCCCACACTTCATCGAACTGGGCGAGATCGGTGTCGACGAGTGTGCGCAGGGGAGCGGGGTGGCCGATCGGGGCAACGCCGCCGATCGCGAAGCTCGTCGCCGCGCGCACATCGTCAGCGGTCGCCTTGCCCACCTCGTCAACACCGAGAATCTCCGCGACCTTGCCGGTGTCGACGCGATGACCACCCGAGGCGACTACGAGGACGGCCTGGCCGTCCGCCATGAAGATGAGCGACGAGGCAATCTGCGCCGGCACGATGCCCAGGGCATCGGCTGCCTCCTTGGCCGTGCGCGCCGAGTCGTCGAGGCGGCGTACCTGACCTGAGACGCCTGCCGCGGCCAGTGCTTCGCGCACGCGGATGACGGATTCCTGCTCCTGTTCAGCCATGGGCCAGGAATGTAGGGCGTCATCAGGGCCCGGCTCCCGGCGGGGCTTGGCTTGCTCTCGGGATGGAGAGATGAGGTGTCCCCGACGTCGGTGCCCTGTAGGGATGCGATCTGCTCGGGGCTCTCCCGCTGGGGGGAGGGAATCTGCCCATACCTCGCGTGCCGGTCTCCCAGGGCGTATGGTCCTCGAGGGGGCAGGAAGACCACATGATGATCAGGGGATTCCCCTCGAGGTCCATGTCGACCCGGGGCGGCCCGTATGTCTCGCAATTCCCACGTTTCTGCCCGGTGGGGTGGCCCCCTCGCCCTGTCGGTGGCGTGTGCACTGGTTGCGGTGCCATCCGCAGCAGCGGGTAGCGCGGCCACGGTCGCCGCGACCCGAGTCGCCCCCGCCACGGCCACGCCGCCGGCGACGACGTATGCGGTGATCCGCACCGTCGTCATCGGGGGCAACCCCGATGGGGTGGCGGTGAACGATGCAGACGACACGGTCTACGTGACCAGCTATCCCAGATTCCTCTTCGTGATCAATGGGCGCACCGGTGTGTTGGATGACACCGTCATTGTGGGGGATCTTCCCCGCGGAGTTGCCGTCAACCAGGCTGATGACACGGTCTATGTGGCCAACAGCGTCAGTGAAGGCGTGTCGGTGGTCAATGGACGCACGGGCAGCGTCGAAGACACGATCGCCGTCGACTCCCCGCCGTATGCGGTTGCGGTCGTTCAGGCTGATGACACCGTTTACGTGACAAACAACGACAGTAACAGTGTGTCCGTGATCAACGGACGCACGGACAGTGTCGATGACACGATCGCCGTCGGCATCCAGCCCTACGGCATTGCAGTGGATCAGGCTGATGACACGGTCTATGTGGCCAACAACGGTGGCGGCAGCGTATCCGTGATCAACGGACGCACGGGCAGTGTCGATGACTCGATCGTCGTCGGCGTCGAGCCCTTCGGAGTTGCGGTGGATCAGGCCGATGACTCCGTCTACGTGACCAACTTCATGAGCAGCAGCGTGTCCGTGATCAACGGACGCACGGACAGCGTCGAGGACACGATCGCCGTCGGAATCCTCCCCTGGGGGATCGCGGTGAATGAGGCTGATGACTCCGTCTACGTGACGGACGTCGTCAGTAACAGCGTGTCGGTGATGAGCGGACGCACCGGCAGTGTCGATGACACGATCGCCGTCGGCGCCCAGCCGTATGGGGTTGCGGTGGATCAGGCTGACGGCCTCATCTACGTGACCAACTCGGCCAGTGGCAGCGTGTCGGTGATTGCGCGCGTGAGCCCGTCGATGCCAGACCCATATGGCTGGGCGGATGACTCGCTGACCGTCTCGCTCGGCGTGCTCGGGGTGCCGACCGACTACGTGGTGGATGATTCCACCATTGCCTCGGTGTCCTTCGACGACAGCGTCGGCACCGGGCTGACGCGTATCCCGGGCACCAACCAGTGGCGGGTGAGCGTGCCGGAGGGCACTGGCACGCGTTCGGTGAAGGTGTCTCTGAGTGGGGGCCTGATGGCATCAGCGGGGAATTTCACCTACGGCACCGCTCCTGGGCCCACGCCGCCGGGACCGGTGTCGTATCCGCCGTCGGCCCCTGTGGACGTCACGGCCGTGGCCGGGGATGCCGCAGCGGTGGTGTCGTGGGGCGTTCCGGCCGATCCTGGGTCGTTCCCGGTCACGAACTATCAGGTCACATCCACGCCGGGCTCGGTCGGCTGCCTGGTGAGTGCTCCGGCACGGTCGTGTGAAGTGTCCGGCCTGACGAATGGCACGTCGTTCACGTTCGAGGTGCGGGCATTGAACGGTGCAGGGTGGGGTGCGTGGTCGACGCGGAGCAGCGCGGTGTCACCTCGCGCGCCCGCTTCGCCGAACATTCTTATCAGTGGCACGCGTGGTCAGGTGCGTGGCCGAACCGGAATCCTCGTCGACGGAGCGGCGACCGGTATGGGAAGGGGAGCCATCCTCAAGCCGTGGGTGCGCTTCCCGGGCCAAACGTCTTACGCCGAGGGCACGGCGAGAATCCTCGTGGACAGCGCGGGGGAGTTCACCTGGCGGCGGAGCACCGCCAAGAAGACCTACGTTCTCATCCGCACTGAGGACGGGTCCGTCTCCTCCAACCGGGTCGTCATCGCGGCCGGGTAGGGCAGTGTGGCTTTCTCTCAGGTGCCTAGGCGCAAAGAACTACGGAAGCCATTGCTGCGACTCCGCCGATGGCGAAGCTCGTGGCCGCGCGTACGTCGTCGGCCGTGGCCTTGCCCACCACGTCGAGGCCGAGGATGGCCGCCACCCCACGTATGCGGGGATCGGGATCTACCGCGCGGGGATAACGACGGTGTTGGATTTCGTCCGGTCGTGGGTGAAGTAGACGTAGGTTTTCCGGCCTGATCGGCGTTCCCAGGTGAACGTGCCGGCGCTGTCGACCGTGCGTACACCGGTCCCTTGCGTGTAGGACGTCTGCCCGGGGAAGCGGAACCACGGGGTGACCTGCGCTCCGACGAGGCCGGTGCTGGTGCCGGCGATCGTGATGATGCGGGCGTCTCTGGCGTCGCGGCTGCCGGTGATGATGATCGTCTCCCGGATGGATCCGCTGGGCGTGACGGGGTTGGACGGCGCCGAGGGCGGACTCCATCCGGCGCCGTTGAGCGCGGTGACGGTGATCCTGTACGTCGTGCCGTTCGTCAGGCCAGTGATGGTGCAGGTGAGCGCGGGCGCGGCGACCAGGCAGGTCTTTCCGCCGGGGGAGGCGGTGGCCTGGTAGGAGCTGATGGGGAAGGACCCTGTGCTGGCCGGGGCGACCCAGGCGACCGCTGCTGATGCATCCCCGGCCATGGCCGTGACCTCGCGAGGCGCGGATGGCGGAGACGTCGCCGGCGGCACCGGTGTCGGCACCACGGTGACGGATCCCATGTCGGCCGTGCCCCCCACGGCGTCGACATACACCTCATAGGTGCCCGGCGCCAGGTTGGGAACGGTGGCCGCCATCGATGTGGAGTCATCGCGCGTGAAGGTTGCGGGAGTCGTGCCGAAGCGCACAGCGTTGACTCCGATGAGGCCCCAGCCCGTGATCGGGACCGACGTGCCGATGTAGGCCGACGTCGTGGAGATGGCGCCGTGTGGTGCCGTCCAGGTCCACTTGGTGATCCCGTAGCTCGAGGGGGACCTCATTTCGAAGCCGCCGCCGATGTAGACGCTCGAGTCGTCGGGCGCGATGGCGTTGGCGAGTCCGTACCAATCGAAGGGGCTGACAGCGGTGCTGTCATCGAGCGGGATCCACGCCTCGATTCCCTCATCCCATGCCTGGCCGATCACCGTGTCGTCACTGCCGTTGGGGTTCGCGAACGGCCCACCGGCGTAGAGCAACCCGTGGGCCGCATCCGCCGCGAGGGACTTCACGGGCCCGTTCAGGCCGGTACCCAAGGCGTGCCAGGAACCGCCGGACCAGGCCGCTACACGCGTCATGGCGCTCGTATCGTCCACGCCCAGGACATTGAGGGTGCCGCCGACGTAGAGGGTGTCGCCCAGCGTCGCCAAGGCGCCGTTGTCCGGCAAACTCGTCCCCGGTCCGAGTCCCTGGCCGAGCGGATGCCACGTGTCATCGGCCCAGGCGGCGATGTTGGACGTCCCTGGCACGCCGCTCGCATCGGTGAAGGCGCCGGACACATAGACGGTGTCGTCCGTGGCAGCCAGTGACGAGCCGAGGCCCCCAGCGCTGGTCTGGAGGCCCTGCGCGAGCGGGTGCCAGGTGTCGTCCGACCAGGCGGCAACATGCTTCGCCGTCACTCCGCCGATCACGTAGAAGGGGCCCGTGGCGTAGACCGTGTCGTCAAGGGTCGTGAGGCTGAGGATTCCAGTGTCCGTCTGGGTGTCGTCAAACGATCCCATCGGGTGCCACGACCCATTCGACCAGGCGGCAATATGGAACGTCCCTGCGACACCGCTCGCATTGGGGAAGTCTCCGCCGGCGTACAGGGTGTCGTCAGCGTAGGCCAGTGTCTTGACCAGGCCGGCGGTCCCGTTGACTCCGCCCATGCCGGTGCCCAGTGGCGTCCAAAGGCCACCCGTCGTCGTCACCGACGTGATCATGGAGTCATCCGACGGGCCCTGGAAGAAGCCTCCGACGTAGAGCGTGTCGTCGCCGAGGGCGAGTGACGTGACGGGGAATCCGAATCCGTAGGGCGGGGCGCTCGTGACGGGCGCAAACGCCCCGAGCCCGGCGTTGGGGGCTGATCGCGGGCTTACCCGCTGACTGGCCTGGGTCGAGGGAGCGGCAACGGCCATCGTCAGGCACACAGTGCTCGCGATGACGGCGGCCACCAGGGACGGTAGGGATCCCCACCGGCGGTCGGACATGTGACCGGTTCCTCTCGACGACGTGTCTTCGGAGGGCCGGTTCTTGATGAGAATCAGAGCCCAGTGTGATCAAAGAACACAATACGCCTTAGGTCGGCGCCGGAGTGCCTCATGTGCCGCGAAGGGGTCGAACCGCGACGAAGCCCTATGCCTTGTCGAGCGCCGACTGCACCGACTGGGCATAGGCCATGGACGTGTACGTCGCCCCCGAGGCTGCGGCCACCTGAGTGGACTGCGCCTGCAGGATCTCCTGCCGCATCGTCGGGACCGCTCGGTCGGTGTAGCGCTGGTAGCCGCCGCCGGGCGCCGTCAGCGTCGCGATGTCGACGATGGTCGATCCCTGGAGCGTCACCTCAGCCTGGATCGTGCCGAAGCGGAAGTCGACGGGATCGCCCGTGATCGTGCGCGTGTCGCCCGATGTCGGCTGCGCGGTCGCGCTCGACTTGGACGGCTTCGCGCCGCCGGAGCTCGACTCTGCTGGCGACGGCGCTCCCGACTCGCCCGGCCCGGTCTCGGACGAGGAGATGTCCTCCGCGCTGGAACTGTCGGCGTCAGGGCTCGACGGCAGCAAGTACAGGAGTGCGCCGCCCGCGACCGCCAGCACGATTGCCGGCGCGATCCTGCGGAGGAAACCGACCTCAGCCACTGCGCGTCACCACCAGATTCTCTCGAAGTGAATATCGGCTGCGTCGACACCGCATGCCCGGAGGCAGCGCTCGGACGCCTGGATCATCGGCTGCGACCCGCAGATCACGGCGACGCGCTCCGCGACGTCGGGCACGAGGGACCGCATAACGGCGGGG
>JBPCSL010000145.1:0-4203 GCA_051007175.1 Candidatus Nanopelagicales bacterium | reverse complement strand
CTCGAGGGCACCCAGGTCCTCGGCCAGAAGAAGCTGCTCCAGTGGCTCATCCCCGGCACGGCCCACGTCTTCGCGTTCTGGGGATTCCTCGTCCTCGGCATCACCGTGGTCGAGGCCCTCGGCGAGGTCTACATCGAGAACTTCTGGTTCCCCATCATCGGGAAGTGGCCGATCGTCCTCTTCCTCGAGGATCTCTTCGTCGTCCTCGTGTTCATCGGCATCGTGACGTTCGCGATCATCCGACTGCTCAACAACCCTCGCAAGGAGGGTCGCTACTCCCGCTTCTTCGGATCGCACGTGGGAGCCGCCTGGATCGTGCTGCTCATGATCTTCAACGTGCTGTGGACCCTCGAGCTCTACCGCGGGGCCAAGCTGGCGCTCTACGGAGAGCTCCCCGGCGCTTTCCTCTCCAACTCCATCGCCTCGCTCATGGAGCCGCTCGGCACGCACACGCTCGAGATCCTGGAGTTCGTGGGCGTACTGCTCCACATCAGCGTCATCCTCGGCTTCCTGCTCATCGTGCTCTACAGCAAGCACCTGCACATCGCGCTCGCCCCCATCAACATCGCCTTCAGCCGCCTCCCCAACGGGCTGGGCCCGCTGCAGCCGATGTACTCCGGCGGCAAGCCCATCGACTTCGAGGACCCGGCCGACGACGCCACCTTCGGCGTGGGGCGCACCGAGGACTTCACCTGGAAGGACACCCTCGACTTCGCCACCTGCACCGAGTGCGGGCGATGCCAGTCGCAGTGCCCCGCCTGGAACACCGGCAAGCCGCTGAGCCCGAAGCTCATGATCATGAACCTGCGCGAGGCCTCCTTCGCGAAGGCTCCCTACGTGCTCGCCGCGCAGAAGGCCAACGACGGCGCCAACCCGCCGTTGGGCGAGGTCGACGAGGCCGTGCTCGCCACCATGCCCGCGACCGTCAGGGCCGCGGTCGCGCGCCCGCTCGTCGGATCCCGCGACGGCCTGGAGCATCGCGACACCGACGGCTACGACGCCGCGGGGCACAAGGAGCAGGTCGGACCCGTCATCGACGAGGACGCCCTCTGGTCGTGCACGACCTGCGGAGCCTGCGTCTACCAGTGCCCCGTCGACATCGAGCACATCGATCACTTCATCGACATGCGGCGATACCAGGTGATGATCGACACGTCGTTCCCCACCGAGCTCAACGGCATGTTCAAGAACGTCGAGAGCAAGGGCAACCCCTGGGGCATGAACGCCTCGATGCGCAATGCCTGGATCGAGGAGGTCGACTTCGAGGTCCGCGTCTTCGGCGCCGACGGCGAGGAGACCATCCCCGAGGACGTCGACTACCTCTTCTGGGTCGGCTGCGCCGGTGCCTTCGAGGACCGGGCGAAGAAGACCACGAAGGCCGTCGCCGAGCTGCTCACCATGGCCGGGGTCAACTTCATGGTCCTGGGCGAGGGCGAGACTTGCAACGGCGACCCCGCGCGCCGCGCGGGCAACGAGTTCCTCTTCCAAATGCAGGCCATGCAGAACGTCGAGGTCCTCAACGAGATCAAGGCGAAGAAGATTGTCGTCACCTGCCCGCACTGCCTCAACACCCTCGGCCGCGAGTACCCGCAGGTGGGTGGCAACTACGAGGTCGTGCATCACTCCCAGCTCCTTGCCACCCTCGTCCGCGAGGGCCGGCTCACCCCGGTGACCACACCCGACTCGGGAGTCAAGGAGAAGGTCACCTATCACGATCCCTGCTACCTGGGCCGTCACAACAACATCTACGTCCCTCCGCGCGAGCTCATCGAGTCCGTGCCCGGAGTGGATCTCGTCGAAATGCCGCGCCATGGCGCGCAGTCCTTCTGCTGCGGAGCCGGCGGGGCGCGCATGTGGATGGAGGAGAAGCTCGGTTCTCGGGTCAATGCCAACCGCGCCGAAGAGGCGGTTGCCACCGGTGCCTCCAAGGTGGCCGTCGCGTGCCCATTCTGCAGCGTGATGCTCAACGACGCGGTGACATCGTTCCAGCAGGAGGGCAGGGCCGAGGGCTTCGAGGTCGTGGACCTCGCGACGCTGCTGCTCGACAACGCCAAGGCGGCATCGAGCGGGACTGCCGGCAACTAGCCGCGGGCGGCCAGAGCCGCGACGACAGCGCGCAGGCCCGCTCGCGCCTGATCCGGGTCCGGCCCGTCGGTGAGGGGCAACAGCGCGCGCATCCCCACGGGGAGTGCCTGGAACGCCCAGGCGACGACGTCGGGAGCAACGTCATCGCGCAGGACGCCCACCTGGATGAAGTGCTCCGCCATGTCACGCCGCGCATCCCAGGCTGACCGGATCCGGTCTGCGACCTGGGCACGAAGCGCCGGGTCGTTGCGAGCCGCGATGCCAATCTGCAGCAGCACCTGCTGCGCCGCCCGATCCGAGGAGACCCGCAGCAGCACGTCTGCGAGCACATCGCCCGCCGCGACGTAAGGCGCGTCCTGCCCGAAGGCGCGGATGAGATCCCAGGTCCAGGAATAGCGATCAGGCTGCAACTGCGTCACCAGGACATCCGCCAGGAGGCCGGACTTGCCCTCGTAGCGGCGATACAGCGCACCCGTGCTGACCCCCGCCGTCGCCGCGATGTCACGCGTCGTGGCACCCGCAGCGCCGGACTCCGCGAGGACCAACTGGGCGGCACCAATGAGCGACTGCGCGACGGCATCGGTGCGTGAGGGAGGGGGCACGTGCGGAAGATTCGCCTCCAGAGGCGCCATAGCTGGCGCTGCCGGCAGGACCGTCTGCTCACGCTCGATGCGGACCGCATCAGTGAGCACCTGCTGTCGCCCGCGCGCGGGGCTCGGCGCCGCGACTCCCATGAGCTCGACCAGAGCACTCCCGAGGGCGAGGGTGCCGACGTACCACGCCATGCCCTCGCCCATGGAGGCGCGCAGTCGGTCCTGGAGGCCCTGCCACGCCGCGAGGGCGGGATCCCGCACGCCCGGCAGGAACTGCGCCGCGAGAAGGCACTCCCCGAGCAGGACCATGGCATCGCGCCCGCCCTGCTCGTCGAACAGCGCCGACACCATCTGCTCCGTATGGGCCTCGTCGACGAGATCCCCGATCACCTCCGGGAGAGCCAGCGCCGCGACGTCCGCGAGCAGGGACTCCTTGTCCGGCCAACGCTCGTAGACGGCGCCCACCGAGAAGAACGCCCTGCGCGCGACGGACTCCATGGCAAAGTCGCCCTGGCCCTGCTCGAGGAGCTCATCGAGAGCCGCGCCCATCAGCGCAGCGGTCGTGGCATCGCGTCGCTCGCCCCCCTGCATGGCGCAAGTGAAGCGCACAGGCGGTCAGCGGGCCAGCGGAACTAGCCCGGCAGGACGGGTGGCACCTGGATCCACGGGAAGCGGATCCATTGGGAGGTTGTCCGCCACGCGAGATCGGGGGCGTACGTCGATCCTGGCTTGCCGTACAGGACCGCGACGCGCACGTCCGCGTCCGCCGGAAGAAGACCGCGCACGAAGTGCAGCGTGGCACCAGTGTCCGCCACATCGTCGGCGACGAGGACGCGCCGACCTCCGAGATCCGCGAGGTAGGGCGCTTCGCCGATGAGTACCGGCTTCTCGAGCGTCTCGCCTACATCGGTGTAGAACTCGACGTTCACGTGGCGGACATCCTTGACCTCCAGGGCATAGGCCAGGCCGGCGGCCACGAAGAGACCACCGCGCACGACACCCAGGACCGCGTCGGGGATCCAATCGCTCTCCACGAGCTGGGTGGCAAGCCACGTGATCCCCGCACCGAATTCGGCGTAGTCGAAGACCTCGAGGTCCTGCGTCACGCGTCGCCGAGCTCGGTGCGGTGGAAGTTGGCGAAGGATCGGCTCGGCGTGGGCCCGCGCTGCCCCTGGTACCGGGAGCCATAGACCGAGGATCCATACGGATGCTCGGCGGGCGAGGACAGTCGGAAGAGGCACAGCTGGCCGATCTTCATGCCGGGCCACAACTTGATCGGGAGCGTCGCAACATTGGACAGCTCGAGGGTCACGTGGCCGGAGAAGCCCGGGTCGATGAAGCCCGCCGTCGAATGCGTGAGAAGGCCCAGCCGACCCAGCGACGACTTGCCCTCGAGACGTCCCGCGATGTCATCGGGCAGCGTCACGACCTCGTACGTCGAGGCCAGCACGAATTCGCCCGGATGCAGGATGAAGGCCTCGTCGGGGCGGGTCTCCACCAGCTCAGTGAGGTCGGGCTGCTCCTC
>JBPCSL010000144.1:0-3926 GCA_051007175.1 Candidatus Nanopelagicales bacterium | reverse complement strand
CGGCACCGAGTCCGCGGATGCGGCCGGCTACCAGGTCGGCGTGCGCATCGCGCACGCGCTGGGCTGGCCGATCGTCACGAACGTCAAGGGCCTGAGCGTCGAGGGCGGAGTCGCACGATGCGAGCGCGTCGTCGGATCCGAGCGCGAGGTCTATGAGGTGGCACTGCCCGCCGTGCTCGCCGTCAAGGACGGCCTCAATATCCCGCGCTACCCTTCCGTGCCCGGCCGCATCAAGGCGCGCAAGAAGCCACTCGACACGGTGATGCCCGAGGCGCGGCCAGCCCGCATGGTGAAGGTCAAGCTCGCCCTTCCCCCCCAGGAGTCCCGCAGTGCCCAGGTCCTGGGATCCGGCGCCGAGGCGGCGCCGCAGGTCGTGGAGGTCCTCAAGGAGATCGGAGTTCTCGCATGATCCTCGTGTACGTCGATCACGATCGCGGAGTCCTTGACGAACTCTCGCTCCAGGCCGTCGCCGCCGCCCGGGCCCTCGACCCCGAGGTGCAGGCCGTCATGGTCGGCGCTGATGCCGTCGCGGCCGCGGCCCGGCTCGGCGAATTCGGAGTAGCGACAACGCATGTTGCCGTCGATCCCCGCGTCACCGACTACGCCCCCATGGCATCGGGCCGCGCCGTGGCGCAGATTGCACGGCAGCTGTCCCCGGCCGCCGTCCTTGCAGTGGGGTCTCCGCGTGGCAATGAGGTCCTCGCGCATGCCTCGGCCATCCTCGACGAGCCCTTCGCCGCGGACTGCACGGCCATCACGCTCGGTGACGGCGTGGCGACCGTGACGCGCAACCGCTGGGCCGGCAACGTGCTCGAGGATGCCCGCGTGCAGGCACCCATGCTCATCGCCTCGACCGCGCTCCACGCCTTCGCGGCCGAGCCCGTCACCGGATCCGGCCCTGCCACGGTGGCCGAGTTCTCCCCCGAGCTCACCGAGGCTGATCTCGCCGTGCGGGTGGTGGACCGCGTCGGCGGTGGCAGCGGCGGCGTGAGCCTCGCCGAGGCGAAGGTCGTCGTCTCCGGCGGTCGCGGCGTGGGCGAGGGCGGCTTCGGCCCCCTCGAGGAGTTGGCCGCGCTACTCGGCGGCGCCGTCGGCTGTTCGCGCGTCGTGACGTCCGCCGGCTGGCGCCCGCATGCCGAGCAGGTCGGCCAGACCGGCACCAAGGTGGCTCCCGACCTCTACATCGCCGTCGGCATCAGCGGCGCGACCCAGCACATCGCCGGGTGCAAGAACGCCAAGACCATGATCGCCATCAACACCGACCCTGACGCAACGATCATGTCGTTCGCCGACTACGCCGTGATCGGCGATGCGGCGACCGTCATGCCCGCGCTCGTCGAGGCCGTCCGCGCCGCCAAGTCCTAGGAGAGACATGCCTTCCGATATCGAGATCGCCCAGGCGACCGTGATGGAGCCCATCTCGGCCATTGCCGCATCGCTCGGCATTCCCGACGATGCACTGGAGCCTTATGGCCACTACAAGGCCAAGGTCTCCAACGCCTATCTCGACTCTCTCCCCCCAAGGCCCGAAGCGAAGCTCATCCTCGTCACGGCCATCAGCCCGACGCCGGCAGGCGAGGGCAAGACAACGACCACCGTGGGCCTGGGCGACGGCCTGCGACGCATCGGCAAGAACGCCATGATCTGCCTGCGCGAGCCCTCGCTCGGGCCGGTGTTCGGCATGAAGGGCGGCGCCGCGGGCGGCGGCTACGCCCAGGTTGTCCCCATGGAGGACATCAACCTGCACTTCACCGGCGACTTCAGCGCCATCGGCCTTGCCAATAACCTGCTCGCGGCTCTCATCGACAACCACATCCACCATGGCAATCACCTGGGCATCGACGTGCGCCGCATCACCTGGAAGCGCGTGCTCGACATGAACGACCGCGCCCTTCGCGACATCGTGGTCGGGCTCGGCGGACCCGGCAACGGCTACCCGCGCGAGGACGGCTTCGACATCGTCGTCGCCTCCGAGATCATGGCGATCTTCTGCCTGGCGACCTCCCTGGACGACCTCAAGGAGCGGATGGGCAACATCATCGTCGGCTATAACCATCACAAGGAGCCGATCCGCGCCCGCAACCTCGACGCCGACGGCGCTATGACCGTCCTCCTCAAGGACGCCTTCCAGCCCAATCTGGTCCAGACTCTCGAGCACACGCCGGCCTTCGTGCATGGTGGACCGTTCGCCAATATCGCCCATGGCTGCAACACCGTCGTGGCGACCCAGGGCGCTCTCAAGCTTGCTGACTACGTCGTCACCGAGGCGGGCTTCGGTGCCGACCTGGGGGCGGAGAAGTTCATCGACATCAAGTGCCGCAAGTCGGGCCTGAGGCCGGCGGCCGCGGTCATCGTCGCGACCATCCGGGCCCTGAAGTACCACGGTGGTGCCGACCTGAAGACCATCACCGACGAAGACCTCGACGCCTTGGCCAAGGGCGTGGTCAACCTGCAGCGCCACATCGAGAACGTGCGCGATGTCTACGGAGTCAACTGCGTCGTGTCGATCAACCGCTTCACGACCGATACCGACGCGGAGATCGACCTGCTCACGAGGGTGGTCGCCGAGGCCGGCGCCGACATCGTCCTCGCCACCCACTGGGCCGACGGCGGGGCGGGCACCGAGGCCCTGGCCCGCGCCGTCGTGGATCTGTGCGAGTCACCCCGAGAGGTCACCTTCGTCTACCCCGATGAGGCGTCCCTCTGGGAGAAGATCACCGCCATCGCGACGCGGGTCTACCGCGCATCCGAGGTCACCGCCAGTGCCAAGGTTCGCAAGCACATTCAGGAGCTCGAGGACATGGGCTACGGCCACCTGCCCGTATGCGTGGCCAAGACGCAGTACTCCTTCTCGACCGACGCATCACTGCGCGCGGCGCCCGTCGACCATGTCCTCGACATCCGCGAGGTGCGGCTGTCCGCCGGGGCCGAGTTCGTGGTCATGGTCTGCGGCGACATCATGACGATGCCCGGACTGCCCAAGAAGCCGGCGTCGGAGCGCATCGACCTCGTCGACGGCGCCGTGGTGGGTCTCTTCTGAGCCGGATCCATCGCGCCTGGTGGGTAGCACTCGTCACTTTTGGAGTGCTCCTCGCGTCAGCGGCGTTCCGCTCCTCCCAGGGCGTCATGGTTGTCCCTGTCGAGGACGAGTTCGGCTGGTCTCGCACGGAGACGTCACTCGCCATCTCCCTCAACCTGGTGATCTACGGCGTCACCGCGCCGTTCGCGGCAGCGCTCATGGAGCGCTTCGGCATTCGCCGCATCGCCGTCGGCGCGCTCGGCCTCCTCGCCCTCGGCACGGGGCTCACCGCACTCATGGTGGCGTCCTGGCAGCTGGCCCTGCTGTGGGGCGTCCTCGTCGGCCTCGGCACCGGTGCCACCGCCCTCGTCTTCGGCGCGCTGGTGGCCAACCGATGGTTCAGCAGCCGACGGGGACTGGTGGTGGGCATCTTCGGTGCCGCCTGGGCGACCGGCCAGTTGGTCTTCCTGCCGATCATCGCCCACGCCGTCGAGCACCAGGGCTGGCGCTACGCCGCGATCGGAATCGCGCTCCTGAGTGCCGCCCTCATCGTCCCCGTGTGGCTGGTGATCCGGGACCGCCCCGCCGACCTCGGCCTGCGGCCGTTCGGCACGCCGGATGACAGCCCGGTCGAGGAGCCGTCGCCGAATGGCGCGATCGGCTCCTCCGCCTGGCGCACGGCCCTCGGCGCGCTGTCCACCCTCGGCGAGGCCTGCCGGACGCGCGCCTTCTGGCTGCTCGCCGGGACCTTCTTCGTGTGCGGGTGGACGACCAACGGCATCATCAGCAGTCATTTCGTGCCTGCCATGCACGATCACGGCGTCAATGCGACGACCGCGGCCTCGCTGCTCGTCATCGTGGGCGCCTTCGACCTCATCGGGACGCTGGGGTCGGGGTGGCTCACCGA
>JBPCSL010000143.1:0-3980 GCA_051007175.1 Candidatus Nanopelagicales bacterium | reverse complement strand
GCGCTGTCGGCTGGCGTGGCCGGCACCTACGTCGTGAGCGGGCTTGCGATGGGTTTCCTGGCGGCGATGTTCGGGATCGGCGGGGGCATTCTCCTAGTGCCCATCCTCGTGACGGTGCTCGACTATGACCTGCGGCTGGCCGCGGGGACATCGCTGGCCGTCATGGTGCCGACGGCCCTGCTGGGCGCGGTGCGCCTGACGCGGCCGGGACTCACGTCGTGGAGTCGCGGCGTGCGCTTCGGCGTCGGGGGAGTGGTGGGCGCCCTGCTGGGCGCCTGGCTCGGTCTGCGCCTTCCGGTCGCCGTGCTGACCTGGGTTTTCGCCGCGGTTCTCGTGGCCACGGCGGTGCAGATGGTGAGGACGGGATGGCGCACGCGTCATCTGCACGGCGGGCGCGCCGCGTAGGCCGTCTCACGAGGCAACCGGCGAGGTCCGCCCGTGCAGGTGGCTCGTTGAATGGTCATGCAGGTCTTGGTGCTATCCACGAACAAGTCCTCAGGAACTTGTGAGGATCCCTCGTTTACCGATCGGAGCCGTCCGGGTTATGTTCTACGCAGCCCCTCGCTGGATCCCCCCCGAACCAGCGAGGGGCCCTTTCATGCCCGGGCCGCTAGGGAAGGGGCCGGCCGTACTTCTCGCGCAGGAGATCGATCTCGATCATGAGACGCGTCTCGCGATCGTCGAGATCGACATCGAGCATGTCGACGACCTTGGCGAGCCGGTAGCGGTAAGTGTTGGGATGCACGTGCAGTGATCGGGCGGCCTCCGTGGCATTGCCCGCGAAGGCGAAGTAGGCGTCGAGGGTGCTAAACGCGTCGGCCCGGTCCATGGACTCCAGGCGGCCCAGAGCTTCCAGCGGGCCGTGCAACGGCTCGACCTGGCTCTCGAGGACCTGGAGGATGTGCATGAGGGTCACCGGCCACTGAAGGGTGCGGTAGGACGCCAGGCGCTCGCCGGGAGTGCGGCGCAGGTAGTCGATGACGTTGTCCGCGTCAGCGCGGGAGCGAGGGATCCTGCCCAGTCGCTCGGCCACGCGGCCCAGGCCGACGAGGAGCCGATCATCGGCAGCGGTCATGTCCAGGGCCAGGCGGCCCGTGGCATCGAGGAAGTCGGGAATCCCCGGGCTGTCGTGGACGACGACGTGGAGTCGGTCACCGGACTTCAGGATCATGCTCGGCAGGCCGTGCTTGTCGCACAGCACGTTGATGACGCTCAGCGCCTGGTCACGCAGTTCCGGGCTGTCGCCGTGCCAGACCGCGAGCACGCGGAAGGCGCATCCGATCGGCACGCCGAGGTACTGGGCCAGGAAGGCCTCGTCGGACCCTCCATCGAGGAGCAGGCGCACGAACACGTCGGCCTCGCGCTTGCGCGCATCCCCCTGGAGTTGGAAGAACAGCGAGGCCTGCTTGGCTGCCGATCTCACCATCTCGTGGACGTCCGGGTGAAGGTCCCCGGCGGACTCGGCCACCCAGATCGAGCCCACGACAACGCCCATGAGCCGGACCGGCGAGACGACCCGGCGCTGCTGGATGCCCGGGACATCGGGGATCTCGAATGACTCGTCCCCGGCCTCGAAGTAGTCCCGGGCCGCCTCCAGGACGGCGTGCTCCACGGCGGTGTCGGGGACTTCCCGGCGCAGGATGACGGCCCGGCGCGCCTCGTCCAGGGGCTGGTTCAGCGTCGAGTAGGCGACGACCCCGAAGGCCGCATCATGGATCAGGACGGGGCCGCCGACCTGCCAGGCGATGTGATTGCAGAAGGCGAAGACGTCGTTCACCTCGGCGGTCGGACGGTGCGGCACCCCGTCAGGATACGAGCATCTGCGCGCCGCCATGACCGATCAGGACCGCGGCCTGCCCGGTCACTCCAGGTCCCCGGCCCGTTGTCCGACCTAGCGTCGCCCCATGACGGACACGGATCCGGAGGAGTACGAGGTCCTCGAGGTACTCGAGGGCATGGAGGAGGCCATGGACTCCGAGTCCCCTCTCGACCTTGTCAGCGAGGAGTACGGCCACGGCGTGCTCCCCTGGGCCTGGATGGTCGTCGGGCTGACCCCGCTGCTCGTCGTGTCGGCCGCCTTCCTCTGGCATGCCCTGCAGAACGCCTACGCCGAGGCCCGACTCCTCGGCGGCGTCGTGTCGTGCTCGATCGCGATCCTGCTTCCGACGGCTGGCGCGCTCCTCGCCATCGTGGCGATGCGCCGCGGCGAACGCGGATCCATCGTCGCTCTCGTTCTGAGCGTGGCGCTCGTCGTGTGCGTGGGCGCGGCCCTGTCGTTCTTCGTCGACTCGGCAGCAACCCTCGCCTTGGCCGGCTTCGCCTACCTCGTGGCGATGGTGGGGATCATCCTCTTCGCGCAGTCGGTGGCGCGCCGCTAGGCCTTTCAGGTGCCGGCGCGCATGATCTGGTCGGCGTACGACGCGAATGCCTTGCAGCCCAGCTTGGTCATGCTCCCATCGGCATTGAGCCAGTCGGGATTGGTCATGGACAGCGAATTCCAGCTGAGGATCCGCACGTTCG
The DNA here is from genome assembly GCA_051007175.1 of Candidatus Nanopelagicales bacterium. GTDB lineage: Bacteria > Actinomycetota > Actinomycetes > S36-B12 > S36-B12 > Mxb001. The sequence continues at coordinate 1,460 of JBPCSL010000143.1, read as the reverse complement.
GGTAGTTCTCCGCCAGGCCCGCGATGGCGGCATTGGTGTCCTTCTCGAAGGTGTAGCGCTCGGGATCATCGGGGAGCTGGATGGTGGCCCACACGACATCGCGATCAGGGCCCAGCACCTTCATGATCCCGTCGAGGTCGCCAGGAGTCGCGCCTCCATTCGCCCCGAGCGAGATGAGCACGCCGCCGGGGATGCTGTCGTCCAGGGCGCGGAGGTCGTAGGCCGCCGCGTCGATGCGTCGATCGGACACGGCATCGACGGCGTAGCCGAGCTTCTTCAGGCACGGCTCGACGCTGACGAGGACGTAGTCGCCGTACGCGAGCACGGGTCCCGTGTAGGGCTGGCGAGGTGAGGGAAGCGCGGAGGCCGACGTCGCGCCCGGGGCCGACGTCGGCGATGGCGTCGACGCTGGAGCTCCCACGGAGAGCGGCCCACCGGGAGTGAGAATGGCGAGCCAGACGCCCGCCGTGAAGGCAGCGAGCATCAGCACACCGAGACCGAGGGTCTTCACCCAGTCCATGACGCGAGTGAATCTAGTCGCGGGCGACGGCGCTGTCAGCCCCCTGGGCCGCTGATTCCCTTGTCCCCGTCGGGGAGCCCCCCTAGGTTGAGGCCGTGCGAGTCCTCGTGGGCGCGATCGGTCTGGGCCTCGGCCTCGCCCTCGTGCCCGGGGTCGCCCAGGCCATGCCCGATGCCTCATGGCACCAGCGCGGCATCGACATGACGCCGCGCCTGCAATGGAACGCCAACGACGGTTACTGCGGTGAGACGAGCTTCATCAGCGCGGGAATGCGCTACGGCCAGTACGCCTCGCAGTGGACGGTGCGCGCCACGGTCTCACCGGGTGTTCCGCAGACGAAGCCCAGCAGCCAACTGCTCCTCGGCGTGCACACTCGCCGTGACGCGCAGGCGCTCCGACTCGCGTCCGTGGACTTCCCGTCCGCCCGGCAGTCGTCGACGGCCCAGTTCCTGCGCTGGGTGAAGGTGCGCTTCCTGCGCGGAGACGCCGTCATCATCGGCATCTACAACAATGTCACCACGCTCGGCGAGCCGGCCAGCCTGGCGGATCCGGACTACGACCACATCACACCGGTCATGGGGATCGGCTCGGGATCTCCGCTCGCGCTGCGTGGGCCAGGCCTTCGGTACCTCCCGTCGGACAACATCACCATCAGCGACAACGGCCTCTTCACCGTCGGCCGCCTCTACCCCTACCTCTTCACCTACCGGATGGGCGACTTCATGCTCGACCGGCGGCAGGCGAGCGCGGTCGGCGGCCCGGTCTACTCGCTGCGGCGTTCCCCGCCCAACTACGGCACGGCCGTCACCGGGGTCCTCGACCGGGACGGAGTGACCATCCCGGTGCGGCTGACCTCCGACCGCAACGGGGAGGGGGTGCAGAACCAGCCTCGGTTGGAGCAGCCGCCGCCGGCGCTGCCGATGAGGATCACGGCGACCGT
>JBPCSL010000142.1:0-21067 GCA_051007175.1 Candidatus Nanopelagicales bacterium | reverse complement strand
GCCTTGCGCCCCAGGTAGCCCGCCGTCACCAGGTGCTCCAGGCGCGGGGCAGGAGCGAAGCCCGGCTCGCGGAACTCCCGGTAGAGCGTCTGCTGGATGGCCAGGGAGACATCGAGGCCCACGACATCCAGGAGCTCGAAGGGGCCCATCGGGTAGCCGCAGCCCTTCTTCATGGCCACGTCGATGTCGTCGGCGTTCGCGTAATTGGCCTCGAGCATCTTGATGGCATCGTTGAGGTAGGGGAAGAGCAGGGCGTTGACGATGAAGCCCGCGCGATCCCCGCAGACCACGGGGTGCTTGCCCGCGCGCTCGCTCACGTCGATTGCCGTCGCCACCACATCATCGGCGGTCGAGACCGTGCTCACCACCTCGACGAGCTTCATCACGGGCGCGGGATTGAAGAAGTGCAGTCCCACGACATCCTGCGGTCGCGAGGTGACCGCGGAGAGCTCGACCACCGGCAGGCTCGACGTCGTCGTCGCCAGGATCGCGCCCGGTCGGCAAATCTCGTCGAGGTTCTCGAAGAGAGCGGCCTTCACGCTGAGCTCCTCGACCACGGCCTCCACCACGAGGTCGGCGTCGGCAAGGTCCTCCAGCGAGGTGCTTCCCGTCACCCGCGCACGGATCCCGTCGCGAGCATCGGCCTCGAGCTTGCCGCGCTGCACGGCCTTCTCCAGGGACTTGTCGAGGGTGCCGAGCGCCTTGGCCAGGCTCGAGTCGGAGCGCGCCACGAGCGTGACCTCGAAGTCCGCCTTCGCCAGCACCTCCACGATGCCGGTCGCCATGGTCCCCGAGCCCACGACCCCGATGCGCTGCACCGGGCGCGGATCCGGCAGGGCAGGCGCCTCGCCCTCGCTGTCCGGGACGACCTCGGGGGAATGCGGCGCGGCGTACGTGTAGAAGCCACGGCCGGTCTTGCGGCCGCGCAGCCCGGCCGTGACCATTTGCTTGAGGATGGGCGCCGGGGCATGCAGGCGATCGCGGCCCTGCCGGTACATCGTGTCGAGGATCTCGTAGGCCGTGTCAAGGCCGATGAGGTCGAGCAGCGCCAGTGGGCCCATCGGCAGGCCGCAGCCGAGTTTCATCGCCGCGTCGATGTCCTCGCGACTGGCGTACTTCGCCTCGTACATCGACACCGCGTGATTGAGGTAGCCGAAGAGCAGCGCGTTGGCGATGAAGCCGGCCCGGTCTCCTACCACCACAGGCTCCTTGCCCAGCGACGCCGCCAGGGCGGCCAACTGGTCCACGACCTCGTCGGAGGTCACGACTGTCCGGACGATCTCGACGAAGGCCTGCACGGGCGCGGGGTTGAAGAAGTGCATGCCGGCGACCTGGGCGGGCCGCGACGTGGCGACCGCGATGTCGGTCACCGACAGGGAGGAGGTATTGGTCGCGAGGATCGCCCGGGCCGGGGTCACCGCGTCGAGCTTGCCGAAGAGCTCCCGCTTGAGGTCCAGGTCCTCCGGCACCGCCTCGACCACGAGGTCCACGTCGGAGAGTGCCTCCAACTGGGTCCCGAACGTGATCCGGCCGAGGATGGCGGCACGCTCCGACTCCTCGAGCTTGCCCCGGGACACCGCGCGCTGCGTGGAGCCCTCGATGGACTCGCGACCTCGATCGACGGCCTCGACCGAGGTCTCCACCGCGACGACGGAGAGGCCATTCCTGGCGAGGACCTCGGCGATGCCGGCGCCCATCGTGCCCAGTCCGACGACTCCCACACGGGTGATCCCTGACATCGGCCCTGTCCTCTCTCGTCTCGCTGCGCAGTCTTCCATGCGGCCCTAGGCTCACCGCATGAGCATCCCCGGCGCCATTCGCGAGTCACGCTCCCCCTCCAGCGGCGAGATCGTCGCCTCCTTCCCCGTGATGGGAGCCGAGGAGGTGCGGCTGTGCGTCGACACGGCCCGCATCGCCGCCCGATGGTGGGCGGACCTGGGCTGGTCAGGGCGTGCACAGCGCCTCGGCGCGTGGAAGCGCACGCTCGCCCGCCGCTCGGAGGAGCTCGCAGCCCTCGTGCACCGCGAGACGGGCAAGCCGGTGGACGACGCGCGCCTGGAGATCATCCTCGCCATCGACCACCTTCACTGGGCCACGCGCAATGCCGAGCGGGTCCTAGGAGCCCGCCGCGTCCGACCGGGACTGCTCACGGTCAACCAGGAGGCGACGCTGTCCTACGAGCCCATGGGGGTCGTCGGCGTCATCGGCCCGTGGAACTACCCCGTCTTCACGCCCATGGGCTCCATGGCCTACGCGCTCGCCGCCGGCAATGCCGTGGTCTTCAAGCCCTCGGAGTGGTCGACCGCCGTCGGAGCGTGGCTCGTCGAGTCCTTCGCTGACGCCGTGACCGGGCTGCCCGTTCTCCAGCTCATCACCGGCGACGGCTCGACCGGCGCCGCCCTCTGCGACTCCGGGGTCGACGTCGTGTCCTTCACCGGGTCGACGGCCACCGGCAAGCGCGTCATGGCCGCCTGCGCCTCCTCCCTCACCCCCGTCGTGCTCGAGTGCGGGGGCAAGGACGCCGTGCTCGTCGATGCCGATGCCGATATCGAGGCCGCGGCCGACGCCATCGCCTTCGGTGCCTTCTCCAATGCGGGCCAGACCTGCGTGGGCGTGGAGCGGGTCTACGCCCACACGGACGTCTACGACGATCTCCTCGCCGCGCTCGCGCAGCGCGCGGAGGCCCTCGCCCCCGGCTCCGGCGACAACGCCTCCTACGGCCCAATGACGGTCCCCACGCAGGTCGATATCGTCGGCCGGCACGTCCGCGATGCGATGGCACGCGGCGGGCGCCTGGTCGAGGGATCCGTGCCCGAGGACTCGCGCGTGATCCAGCCGATCGTCCTCGCCGACGTGCCCGAGGACTCCGCGGCCGTCGTCGAGGAGACCTTCGGCCCCATGGTCGTGGTCAACCGGGTGCGCGACCTCGATGAGGCCGTCGATCGCGCCAATGCCAGCCGATACGGACTGGCGGCGACCATCTTCTGCCGCGACCGGGCGCGTGCCACGGCGGCCGCCCGCCGCCTGCACGTCGGCATGGTGAGTATCAACTCCTGGGTGATGTACGCCGGAGTTCCCGAGTTGCCCTGGGGCGGTGTCAAGGAGTCGGGCATCGGCCGGATCCACGGAGCCGACGGACTCCGTGGCTTCTGCCAGCCCAAGTCCATCGTGCGGCAGAGATTCCCCCTCCCCGTGACGCTCACGTCCTTCCGCCGGCAAAGCTGGGCCGCCAAGGCAATCCTCGGCACGTTCCGCGTGCGCCACGGGGGCTTCGGCCGGTAGGACGGCTGCGCGCCGCCGTATCCACAGGCCAGGGTGCATCCGTGCTGGCAACCTTGCCAGCGGCGGGCAAGGACCTCGGAGTGCTCCCTAGAACAGGCGCAGGCCGGTGCTCTGCGCTCCGCGCAACTCGTCGTAGTCGAGCACGACACAGCGAATGCCGCGGTCCTCGGCGAGCACCCGGGCCTGCGGCTTGATCTCCTGGGCGGCGAACACCCCCGAGACTGGGGCGAGCTGCGGGTCGCGATTGAGCAGCTCGAGGTAGCGGGTCAATTGCTCGACCCCGTCGATCTCGCCGCGTCTCTTGATCTCCACGGCCACAGAGTGGCCGTCGTCGTCCTTGCACAGTAGGTCGACCGGCCCGATGGCGGTAGGGAACTCCCGGCGCACGAGCCGCCAGCCCTGACCGAGGGTCTCCACGTGCTCGGCCAGCAGGGCCTGCAGGTGCGCCTCGACACCATCCTTGACGAGCCCCGGGTCGACGCCGAGCTCATGGGAGGAGTCGTGATGGATCTCCAGGAGCGTGATCGTGAGCGACTCCCCCGCCTTGTTCTCCACGATCCATGTCGTCTCTACGCCATCGGTCATCTCGACGGCGAGCCGGCAGGGTGGGCTCATCCAGTTGAGCGGCTTGTAGGAGCCACCGTCGGCATGGACGAGGACGGACCCGTCGGCCTTCACCATGAGGACCCGCACCGCCTCGGGGAGATGGGCGGTCAACCGACCCTGGTAGTCCACCGAGCAGCGGGCCACCACGATGCGCACGGCGCGATCCTAGGCGGGCGCGAGTCCGCGCTGCGCCCGGAGTGCATCCAGCACCCGCGACAGGATGCCGGTGATGTCGTAGTCCTTAGGTGTGAAGATCGCGGCCACGCCTTGCGCGCGAAGGTACTCCGCATCCGCATCGGGGATGATCCCGCCGACGACCACGACCGTGTCGTCCATGCCAGCGTCCCGTAGGCCCTGGACCACCGTAGGCACGAGCTCGCGGTGAGAGCCGGAGAGGATCGACAGCCCCACGATGTCGACGTCCTCCTCCACCGCCGCCGCGACGATTTCCTCGGGCGTCAGCCGGATGCCCTGATAGACGACCTCGAAGCCGGCATCGCGGGCGCGGACGGCAATCTGCTCGGCCCCGTTGGAGTGGCCATCGAGCCCCGGCTTTCCGACGAGGAAGCGCAGCCGCTCCCCCGTCTCCCCCGCGGTACGCCGCACCCGCTCGCGCAGCGCGACCATGTCGTCGCCGGAGTCCGCGCTTCCCGCCTGGCCCGCGACGCCCGTAGGGGCCCGGAACTCCCCGAAGACCTCCCGCAGGGCCTGGGCCCACTCGCCCGTTGTCACGCCCGCACGGGCGCACTCCAGTGAGAGGGGGACGAGATTGGCGTCCGCGAGAGCCGCCGTCTTCAGGCGCGCCACGGCCGCCTGGGCACGCTCCTCGTCTCGTGCATCGCGCCAGGCCTCTACCTCGTCGACCGCCCGCTTCTCCACGTCGGGGTCGATGACCTGGATGGCTGTATCGAGGTCGGCCAGCAGTGGGTTGGGCTCCGTGGTGACGTAGGCATTGACGCCCACGACGATGTCGTCGCCGGCCTCGATACGCGCGCGCCTCTCGGCGAGCGACGAGACCAGGCGCGACTTCATGTAACCGGACTCCACCGCCGGGATGGCGCCCCCGAGGTCCAGGACACGCTCCATCTCGGCGCGGGCCTCCGTCACCATGCGCTCGACTTCCGCTTCGATGACGACCGAGCCCTCGAAGATGTCGTCGTACTCCAGCAGGTCTGTCTCCTCGGCGAGGACCTGCTGCATGCGCAACGACCATTGCTGGTCCCATGGCCGGGGAAGCCCGAGCGCCTCATTCCACGCGGGCAATTGCACGGCCCGGGCACGGGCATCCTTCGACAGGGTGACGGCGAGCATCTCCAGGACGATGCGCTGCACATTGTTCTCCGGCTGCGCTTCGGTGAGGCCAAGCGAGTTGACCTGGACGCCATAGCGGAATCGTCGCTGGGCGGCATCGGTGACGCCGTAGCGCTCCCGGGTGACCTCGTCCCATAGGCGAACGAAGGCGCGCATCTTGCACAGCTCCTCGATGAAGCGCACTCCGGCGTTGACGAAGAAGGACATGCGCGCCACGACCTCGCCGAAGCGCTCAGGAGGGATCCGGCCGGCGTCGCGCACGGCGTCGAGGACGGCGATGGCCGTGCACATGGCGTAGGCGAGCTCCTGGACGGGTGTGGCTCCCGCCTCCTGCAGGTGATAACTGCAGATATTGATGGGGTTCCACTTGGGTGCGCTCTCCACGGTGTGAACGACCATGTCGGAGATGAGCCGGAGGCTCGGCGCCGGCGGGAAGACATAGGTGCCGCGGGAGAGGTACTCCTTGATGATGTCGTTCTGCGTCGTGCCCTGCAGTGCCGCCTCGGGCACGCCCTGCTCCTCTGCCACGACCGCGTAGAGCGCATAGAGCCACATCGCCGTGGCATTGATCGTCATCGACGTGTTCATGTCGGCGAGCGGGATCTGGTCGAAGAGCCGGCGCATGTCGCCCAGGTGCGCGATGGGGACGCCGACCTTCCCGACCTCGCCCCGGGCCATGGGACTGTCCGGGTCGTAGCCGGTCTGGGTGGGCAGGTCGAAGGCCACGGACAGGCCCGTCTGCCCCTTGGCCAGATTGAGCCGGTAGAGGGCGTTGGAGTCGGCCGCGGAGGAATGCCCGGCATAGGTCCGCATGAGCCAGGGACGGTCCCTCTCGCGCCTCACGCTCGCATCGTATCCGCCACGGGTGGCAGTGATCTCCCTCATGCAGCACCATGGCCCCGTGACCGGAACGTCGTTCTCCTATGCCCTCGGGCCGATCCTCGCCTTCGCCGGCCTGGGAGTGCTCATCCTGATCCTGCGGTGGGCATTCCGACGCGGGGCGTCCGTCGTCGCCGCACCGGCTCGCCGCGGCGCGGAGCAGGAGTACGGACTCCTGGTCCCCGTGGCCACGCCCGCGACCTACGTCGAGGGTGAGATCGTCCGCCGGGAGCTTGAGGATTCCGGAATTCGAGCAACGCTCGCGCAGACTCTCGACGGTCCGCGCATCATGGTGTGGCCTGCCGACGAGGAGCGTGCCCGCGCCCGTCTCAGCCGCTGACCTCGATGCGCTCGACATCGGCCCCGAGATGCGTGAGGCCCTCGACGAACCCGGCATAGCCCCGGTCGAGATGGTGCACCTCGTGCACCGTCGTCACTCCGTCAGCGACCAGGCCCGCGAGCACCAGTCCTGCGCCCGCACGGATATCAGTCGCCTCCACGGGCGCGCCGCTCAGCTGCTCGCGGCCCCGCACGAGCGCGTGATGCCCCTCGGTCTGCACGTCGGCCCCCAGGCGGGCCAGTTCGTGCACGAAGCGGAAGCGCGCCTCGAAGAGATTCTCCGTGACGAGGGCCGCCCCGGAGGCCACGGAATTGAGCGCGATGAACTGTGGCTGCAGGTCCGTGGGGAAGCCCGGGTACGGGAGGGTCACGATGTCGACCGCATCCGGGCGACGATCCATGGTGACGTGGAATCCGTCCTGGAGGACGTCCACGCGGGCGCCGGCCGTCACCAGCTTGTCGAGGGCGATCTCGAGGTGGGCGGCCTCGGCATTGCGAATGGTGACGTCGCCCCTCGTGATCGCCGCGGCGACCGCCCAGGTGCCGGCCACGATCCGGTCGGGCACCGTGCGATGCTCCGCCGGCGAGAGCTTCTCGACCCCCTCGATGTCGAGGGTCGACGTGCCGATCCCCTCGACTCGAGCGCCCATCGCCACGAGCATGCGGCAGATGTCGATGATCTCGGGCTCCCGCGCGGCGTTGTCGATGACCGTGTGACCGCGCGCCGTCACCGCCGCCATGAGCAGCGTCTCCGTCGCACCCACGCTGGGGAAGTCCAGCCACACTGAGGCGCCACTAAGCCCATCCGGGGCACTTGCGATGAGGTAGCCGTGCTCGCTTGAGACGGCCGCACCCATCCGCTGAAGCCCCGAGACGTGCATGTCGAGACCCCGCGAGCCGATGTTGTCGCCACCGGGCAGCGCGACATCCGCCTCGCCGCACCGCGCCACGAGGGGCCCGAGGACGCAGATGGAGGCACGCATCCGCCGCACCAGGTCGTAGTCGGCGCGATGGTCCGGCCGCTCGGGCACCTCAATGACGACCGTGCCCGCAGCCGGGTCGTGATCGACCACGCAGCCCAGCCGGCGCAGCAACTCCGCCATGATCGACACGTCGAGGATGTCGGGAACCTCGTGGAGGACGGTGCGACCCTCCGCAAGCAAGGCGGCCGCCATGAGCTTGAGGACGCTGTTCTTCGCGCCGGTGACCCGGACCTCGCCCTGCAGGCGTGTTCCACCCGTGACCCGCAGCGCCTGCATGGGCGCCATGCTAGGCGCACGCGCGCATTGCCCGCTCGTCCCCTAGGGTCGGGGCATGGTCAACCTCACGCGGATCTACACCCGGGCCGGCGACGACGGCAGCACCGCCATCGGGGATATGTCCCGTGTCCGCAAGACGGATGTGCGCTTGCGCGCCTACGCCGACGTGGACGAGGCCAACTCCGCGATCGGGGTCGCCCTCGCTCTCGGCGACCTGCCCGCCGACATCGTCGAGATTCTCTCGCTCATCCAGAACGATCTCTTCGACGTGGGCGCGGACCTGTGCAATCCGATCGTGCCCGACCCTGAGTACCCGCCCCTGCGCATCGTGGAAGCCGACGTGGAGCGTCTTGAGGCGGCCTGCGACGCCTTCAATGCGCAGTTGGAGCCCCTGCGCTCCTTCGTGCTGCCGGGCGGCACCCCGGGAGCCGCGCTCCTGCACCTGGCCCGCACGGTTGTGCGGCGAGCCGAGCGCTCGACCTGGCGTGCCATTGACGAGCTCGGCGAGTCGATGAACCCGCTCACAGCGGCGTACCTGAACCGCCTGTCGGACCTCATGTTCATCCTCGCGCGCTGCGCCAACCTGCCCGGCGGCGACGTCCTGTGGCGGCCGGGCGCGTCGCGCAACGCCCACTAGTTCAGCGCCGACTAGGGCGCGCCGACCGCCACGGCGAGGCGCGTCTCGGCGCGCTTGGCCGCCTGCGCCTCGGGATCATCCCCGGCCGAGGCCTGGCGTGCGCGCTCAAGGGCGGCCCTCGCCCGCTCCACGTCGATCTCCTCGGCCAACTCGGCCACCTCGGCGATGACATTGACGCGATCGTGGTCGACGGAGAAGAAACCCCCGTGCACCGCCACGAGCATCGTCGAACCCTCCACCGTGTCGATGCGCAGCGGCGCATCCAGGAGGAGGGCCAGCATCGGCGTGTGACCGGGGAGGATGCCGACATCGCCCTCGGGAGTCTTGGCGACGACGCCCTTGGCCTGCCCCACCCACAGGGAGCGCTCCGCGGAGACGACCGCCACGGTGAGCTCGGCCACCGTCACGCCTCCTTGGCGAGCTCGGCGGCCTTCTTCTCGACGTCCTCGATGCCGCCGCACATGAAGAAGGCCTGCTCGGGGATGTGGTCGTAGACGCCGTCGCAGAGAGCCTTGAAGGAGGCGATCGTCTCCTCGACCGGCACGAAGGATCCGGGCTGGCCGGTGAAGGCCTCGGCCACGAACATGTTCTGCGACAGGAACCGCTGGATGCGACGGGCCCGGTTGACGATGATCTTGTCCTCCTCGGACAGCTCGTCCATGCCGAGGATCGCGATGATGTCCTGAAGGTCCTTGTAGCGCTGCAGGATCTCCTTCACGCGCGCGGCCACCGCGTAGTGCTCGTCACCGACGTAGCGCGGGTCGAGGATGCGCGAGGTCGAGTCGAGCGGATCCACGGCCGGGTAGATGCCGAGCTCGGAGATCGGTCGCGAGAGCACCGTCGTGGCGTCCAGGTGGGCGAACGTCGTCGCGGGTGCGGGGTCGGTGAGGTCGTCCGCGGGGACGTAAATGGCCTGCAGCGAGGTGATGGAGTGGCCGCGGGTCGAGGTAATCCGCTCCTGCAGCATGCCCATCTCGTCGGCCAGGGTCGGCTGGTATCCCACGGCGGAGGGCATGCGGCCGAGCAGCGTGGACACCTCGGATCCGGCCTGCGTGAAGCGGAAGATGTTGTCGATGAAGAGGAGCACGTCCTGCTTCTGCACATCGCGGAAGTACTCGGCCATCGTGAGTGCCGTGAGGGCGACGCGCAGGCGCGTGCCCGGCGGCTCGTCCATCTGGCCGAAGACCAGGGCTGTCTTGTCGATGACGCCGGACTCGGTCATCTCGAGGAAGAGGTCATTGCCCTCGCGGGTGCGCTCCCCCACGCCAGCGAACACCGAGACACCGCCGAAGTTCTCGGCGACGCGGTAGATCATCTCCTGGATGAGGACGGTCTTGCCCACGCCGGCACCGCCGAAGAGGCCGATCTTGCCGCCCTTGACATAGGGGGTCAGCAGATCGATGACCTTGATGCCAGTGGCGAAGACCTCGGTCTTGGACTCCAACTGGTCGAACGCCGGCGCCGGACGGTGGATGCCCCAGCGCTCCTTGATGTCGAGGGTGGACTTATCGACATCGAGGGGCTCGCCGAGGGTGTTCCACACGTGACCCTTGGTGATCTCGCCCACGGGGACCGAGATGGGGGCGCCCGTGTCGCGGACCGCGGCACCGCGCACGAGGCCGTCGGTCGGCTGCATGGAGATGGCACGGACCATGTTGTCACCGATGTGCTGGGCGACCTCGAGGGTCAGCATGCGGGTCCCGCCGCCCTCCTCGCCCTGGTCGAAGGACACGTCGACATGGAGGGCATTGAAGAGCTCGGGCATCGCCTCGGCGGGGAACTCCACGTCGACAACGGGGCCGGTGACCCGCGCGACGCGTCCCACCCCGGGGGCCTTGCCGGCCGGGGCGCTCGTCGATTCGGTCGTGGCGGTCATGTGCGTCCTCTTTCCCTCGCTGTTCGTCAGCTTGCTGAAGCGAGCGCGTCGGCGCCGCCGACGATCTCGCTGATCTCCTGGGTGATCTCGGCCTGTCGCGCCGAGTTGGCCTGTCGGGTCAGGGAGCGGATGAGCTCCTGCGCATTGTCGGTGGCCGCCTTCATCGCACGTCGCCGGGCAGCGTGCTCGGATGCGGCCGACATCAGCAGCGCGGAGTAGACCGCGTGGTCGATGAACCTCGGGAGCAGGGCGTCGAGAACCGCATCAGCGCCGGGCTCGAAGTCGTAGAGCGGGTAGGGCAGCCCCTGTCCCGTGGCGGTGTCGACGACCTCCTCGACCACCTCCAGCGGAAGCAGCCGGCGCACGCGCACCTCCTGCACCGCCATGTTGACGAAGTGCGTGTAGACGAGGTGGATCTCGTCAATGCCGCCCTGGTCCTCGGGGGTCAGGAACGCCTCCAGCAGGTCCTCGCCGATGCGACGCGCCTGCTCATAGGTCGGCTGATCGGTGAAGCCGGTGTACTCGCCGCCCATCGAGATGCCGCGGAAGCGGTACCAGGCGACGCCCTTGCGCCCGACGACGTACGGGGTCACCTGCACGCCCTGCTCATTGAGCAGGCGCGTGAGTGCCGCGGCCTCGCGAATCGCATTGGCCGAGTAGGCACCGGCAAGGCCGCGATCGGCCGTGATCACGAGGACGGCGGCGCGGTCGCGCACCTCCCCCTGGGTCATCAGGGGGTGCTTCGACACATCGGAGGCATGTGACGCCGCTGCGGACACGGCCTCCGTGAGGTTACGCAGGTAGGGCAGCGACGCGTCGAGGCGCTGCTGCGCCTTGACGATCCGCGAGGAGGCGATGAGCTCCATCGCCTTGGTGATCTTCTTGGTCGCCTGGACGGACTTGATCCGCCGACGGAAGACCCTGAGCTGCGCACCCATCGTCGATCCCTACGCCCGCCGGGTCCGGGTGATCTTGGTGGGGTCGATCTCGTCCTCGTCGAGGGCCGGGACCGGCTCATCCTTGATCAGCATCTCGCCGGAATGCGTGGTGAAGCCCTTCTTGAACTCGTTGATGGACGAGGTCAGCAGGGTCACGGTGTCATCCGAGAGATCGCCGGTCTGCCGGATCGTCTCGAGGATCTGCGGCTTATCGCGCTGGAGGTAGTCGAGGAACTCCGCATCGAAGCGCCGGATGTCCTCCACCGGAACGTCGTCGAGCTGGCCCGTCGTGCCCGACCACACGGAGACGACCTCGCGCTCCATCGCCTGCGGCTGGTACTGCGGCTGCTTGAGCAGCTCGACCAGGCGCGTGCCACGGGCCAGCTGAGCCTTGGACGCTGAGTCGAGGTCGGAGCCGAAGGCCGCGAAGGCCTCGAGCTCGCGGAACTGGGCGAGGTTGAGGCGCAGGCTGCCGGCCACCTTCTTCATGGCCTTGGGCTGGGCGGAGCCGCCGACACGCGACACCGAGATGCCGACGTTGATGGCCGGGCGCACGCCGGCGTTGAAGAGGTCAGACTCCAGGAAGCACTGGCCGTCCGTGATGGAGATGACGTTGGTCGGGATGTACGCCGACACGTCATTGGCCTTGGTCTCGATCACGGGAAGGCCCGTCATCGACCCGCCGCCCATCTCGTCGCTGAGCTTGGCGCAGCGCTCGAGCAGGCGGGAGTGCAGGTAGAAGACGTCACCCGGGTATGCCTCGCGGCCCGGCGGGCGGCGCAGCAGCAGCGACACCGCGCGGTAGGCCTCGGCTTGCTTGGTGAGGTCGTCGAACACGATGAGCACGTGCTTGCCGTCGTACATCCAGTGCTGGCCGATGGCCGAGCCGGTGTAGGGGGCGAGGTACTTGAAGCCGGCGGGATCGGAAGCGGGAGCGGCGACGATCGTGGTGTAGGGCATGGCGCCGTACTCCTCGAGTGCACCCTTGACCGAGGCAATGGTCGAGCCCTTCTGCCCGATTGCGACATAGATGCAGCGCACCTGCTTGGAGGGATCGCCGGACTCCCAGTTGGCCTTCTGATTGAGGATCGTGTCGAGGCAGATCGCCGTCTTGCCGGTCTGGCGGTCGCCGATGATGAGCTGGCGCTGCCCGCGACCGATGGCGGTCATGGCGTCGATGGCCTTGATGCCCGTCTGCATCGGCTCCTTCACCGGCTGGCGCTGGACGACGGTCGGGGCCTGGACCTCGAGCGCGCGGCGTCCGCTGGCGGCGATGGGGCCCTGGCCGTCGATGGGGTTGCCCAGCGGGTCGACCACTCGTCCGAGGAAGGCGTCGCCCACGGGCACGGAGAGGACCTCGCCGGTACGGCGTACGGGCTGGCCCTCCTCGATGCGGGAGCCGTCGCCCAGAAGCACCACGCCGATCTCGCGGACGTCCAGGTTGAGGGCCACGCCGAGCAGGCCGCCCTCGAACTCGAGCAGCTCATTAGTCATCGCCGAGTGGAGACCCTCCACGCGCGCGATGCCATCGCCCGTCTCGATGACGCGCCCGACCTCTTCACGAGCGGTCGTCGGCGCGTACGCCTGGACGTTGCGCTCGATCGCGCTCCGGATCTCGTCCGGCCGGATCGTCAGCTCCGTCATGGTGCCTGCTCCTCCCAGTCGCCTTGAGCGACTCTTAATGTCAGCCCAGCAGGGTCCGGCGGGCCTGCTCCATGCGCGAGGCCACCGTCCCGTCGATCACTTCTTCGCCCACGGTGACGTGGACTCCGCCGAGGACCGCGGGGTCCACGGCGACGTTGAGGCGCACCCGGCGCCCCTTGAGCTTGCTCAGCGCCTCGGAGAGACGGCGCTCCTGCTCGGCGTCGAGGGGCCGGGCGACCCGGACCTCGGCCACGATGCGCTGCCGCTGCTGCGCGGCGGCGTCCGCAAGGCCGTCGACGACCGAGTCGATGCGGCGGCCGTGCAGGTGCCCCACCGCGTAGCCGAGGACCTGGCGCGTTGCGGCGGTGCTGCGGTCCTTCAGGAGGTCATCGACGATGGCGGACTTCGCCGACGCCGACAGCGACGGGTCCGTGAGGGCCATCTGGAGGTCCGGCGAGGCGTCCACCGCCCGCCCGAAGCGGAAGATCTCCTCCTCGGTGGCGTCGAGGTCGCCACGGGCGTCGGCCACCATGAAGGCGGCCTGGTCGCCCAGGGACTCCAGGGAGAAGACAAGGTCCATGTCACTGGACCAGCGACAGCGAGCCGCCCGCTCGACGACGTCGAGCGCCAGCGGGCTCACGCGGCCTTCCAATACGGTCCTGGCGAGCTGGGAGCGCGAGTCGGCCGACTGACCAGAATCGGCGAGCGCCGTACGCAGGGTCTTCTCGCGACCGAGCAAGTCGGCCACGGCGAAGAGATCGGAGGCCAGCCCTTCGAGGCCCTCCGCCCCACGACGATCGTCCAGCCCCCCGGAGAGTTCCGAAAGGCTGTTGCGGCTCGCTCCCAGCATCATCAGGCGCTCGCCTCCCGAGCGGCCTGGGCCTCCAGGCCCGCGAGGAACTCGTCGACCGTGGCCTTGACCCGCGCATCGTCGGTCAGCGACTGGCTGACGACCTTCGACGCGAGCGTGACCGCGACCTCGCCCACCTGTCGCGTGAGCTGCATGGTGGCCTGCGACCGCTCCGCGGCCAACTGAGCCTCGGCCTGCGCCGTCACGGTCGCTGCGGCCGCCCGCGCCTCGGCGCGAGCCTCCTCCACGATGGCGGCGCGATCGGCCTGGGCCTGGGCCCGGATCGCCGCAGCCTCCTCACGCGCGGATGCCAGCGCGGCGCGGTACTCCTCGAGCGCCTTCTGCGCCTCCGCCTGGGCCTCCTCGGCCTTGCGGATGCCGCCCTCGATCGCCTCGGTGCGCTGGGCCAGCGCCTCCTTCACCTTCGGCAGGGCGACCTTGGCCAGGACGCCGAAGACGATGAAGAAGGCGAGAAGCCCGACGACCAGCTCGTCGATGGGCACGGCGAGGACGCTCGGCGTCGACTCGCTCGCAGCGGAGATGAAGTCCATGGCGCAGCTCAGGCAGGGCCGGCGCCGTAGACGAACGGCACGACGAAGCCGATGAGGGCAAGTGCCTCAGCCAGGGCGAAGCCCAGCAGCATGTTCTGCCGGATCATGCCGTAGGCCTCGGGCTGGCGGGCCATGGCCTGCACGCCCTGGCCGAAGATGATGCCGATGCCGATGCCGGGACCGATGGCGGCGAGGCCGTAGCCGACGGAGCCGATGGAGCCGTAAATCTCAGCGAGGAGCGACATGTCCTGTCCTTCGTGGTTTCCGGGCCGAGTCTCGCGGACCCGGGTCTGGTCATTGCTGGGGCTGATTCAGTTATAAGGGCTGGTCGTG
Organism: Candidatus Nanopelagicales bacterium; assembly: GCA_051007175.1. Lineage (GTDB taxonomy): Bacteria > Actinomycetota > Actinomycetes > S36-B12 > S36-B12 > Mxb001. The sequence continues at coordinate 6,562 of JBPCSL010000142.1, read as the reverse complement.
CTCGTCGTGCTCAGTGCTCCGCATGCACCGCGCTACTGATGTAGACGGCGGCAAGCAGGGTGAAGATGTAGGCCTGGAGTGCCTGGATGAGCAGCTCGAAGGCCGTCAGGATCACTGCCATCGCAAACGAGGCTACGGATCCGAGGATCCCGATGACGGTGAAGCTCAGGAGGTAGAACGCCGCGATGCTGAAGGTCGCAATCAGCAGGTGGCCGGCGAACATGTTGGCGAAGAGACGGACCGCGTGAGTGAACGGCCGCACGATGATGTTGGAGATGAACTCGATGGGCGCCAGGAGCACGTACATCGCCTTGGGCACGCCCGGCGGGAAGAGCATGTTCTTGAAGAAGCCGCCGAAGCCCTGGCGGTAGACGCCCAGCGGCACCCAGGTGAAGTACACGATGAGGGCGAAGGCCACGGGGATGGCAAACACGCTCGTGACGGGGAACTGGGCGAAGGGAATGATCCCCAGGACGTTGAAGACCCACACGAGGAAGAAGAAGGTGAAGAGGAAGGGGACGAACTTGTCGCCCTGCTTGCCGATGACATCGCGGGCGATGCCGTCGCGGATGAAGAGGTAGCCCATCTCCCCGACGTTCTGTGCGCCACGCGGGACCACCTGCGGCCGCCGGAAGGCGTAGAGGAAGAAGCCGAGGATGACGATGACTGAGAGCGCGATGAGGATGGTGACCTTGTTGATCCCGACCGTCGTCCCGAAGACCTCCCACTGCGTGAGGTTGTCGAAGAAGAAGATCTCCGCACCCGGGGCGGGGAATCCGCACGGGTCCGCGGCGTTCTCGAAATGGCAGTTCAGGCCACCCGAGGCAAGGATCGCACTCGCGCTCACGATGAGCCTCCACGCCGGTGCCCGCGCAGGATGCGGGTCGCACGGTCTGGCACGGCCTGTCCCTCCCGGAGTGGGCTCTCGGTCGCCTCGAGGCGTCGGTGGATGAGGTAGATCGACAGGAACATACCGAGGAGGGCGCCGACCGCGATCAGGAGGGGGGCATGACCGAGCCACAAGGACAGCAGCCACCCGATGCCGGCGTACAGGAGGATCCCGGTGGTGAGGTGGCTCACGATGATCCAGGCCGTGTCGCCGCCTCGCCAGCCGTCCTTCTCTTCCGGCACACGTGACTCATTCGCCTCACGCGAGCCCATCACGAGCGGCCATCCGAGGGAGGGTTCGGCTCGATGACGAGGACCTTCGTGCGGGCGAAGACCCAGACCTCCGCGGCCGTCCACGCGAGGGTGCAGGCGAGCACCGTCAGGGCGAAGACCTTGGTGTCGAACGCCGTCGTCCCCTGGAAGAGGATGATGAAGACGAGGAGCACCCCGATCTTGATGAGGTAGACCATGAGGGCCACCGTCATCGCCATCTGGGGGTTCGTCCGCAGCACATTGCCCACGATGATCTGGCCGACCGTGAAGAAGGCCACCACGATGAGGGTGCCCAGGGCTGCCCCCAGCAGGGCCTTCCCCGCGTCCGCGGCCACCAGGGCCCCGATGACCGCCGCGATCGCCCCTACCGCCACGGTCACCGGGACGGCGACCCGCAGCACGAGGCGGTCGATCGAGGGCATGGGACTCCTTGCGACGGGGACCTGCCTCACGCTACCGAGGCTGCGGGGGGACCGCAAAAGGCCCTCGGCCCGGCCGGGTCGCCCCTCCACCTCCCGTCCTAGTTCCCCGAATGGTTGGCTCTTCGGCGGATTTCCAACCGTTCACGGAACTAAGGCGCAGGGGGTGGCTGTCAGGCGCCGGCGCGCTCCCGCTTCTCGGCCGCGCGCTGCCGGCTCTTGCGGATGCGCGGCAGCAGCGCCAGGTAGGCCACGACCAGGGTGCCGAGGACGAGGATCAGCAGCCCGTAGGCCACCGGGATGAACGCCATGGCGAAGGCAGCGGCCGCGACGACGGCGGTCCAGGCGTACATGAGCAGCACGGTGCGCCGCTGCGAGTGGCCCATCTCCAGTAGGCGGTGGTGCAGGTGCTGCTTGTCCGGGGCGAAGGGAGATCGTCCGCGTCGTGTACGCCGTAGCACCGCCAGGGCGAGGTCCAGGAACGGCAGGATCAGTACGGCGAGCGGCAGGAGGATCGGCAGCAGCGCGGGCAGCAGGGTGCCTCCCTCGATAGCGCTCGGATCCACCTGGCCCGACAGCGTGATGATCGCGGCCGCGAGCAGGAATCCCAGGAGCATCGAGCCGGTATCACCCATGAAGATGCGCGCGGGGTAGGAGTTGTAGGGCAGGAAGCCTGCGCACATGCCGACGAGCAGCGCGGAGATGAGGGTGGCCAGGGTGGCTCGCTCGAAGCCGATCTCGGCCGACAGCAGGTAGGAGTAGGCGAAGAATCCCAGCGCGGCGATGCCCACGATGCCGGCGGCCAGGCCATCGAGCCCGTCGACCATGTTGATGGCGTTGATGCACACGAGCACGACGAACACCGTGAGCATGACGCTCGTCACGGGATCCAGCACGAGGGTGCCGCCGAAGGGCAGCCAGATGATGGAGATGCCCTGCACTGCCATGACCGCCGCGGCGAGCACCTGTCCGGCGAGCTTCGTGGGCGCCGCGAGCCCCCATCGATCGTCCACCATGCCGAGGGCCACGATGATCGCGACTCCCGACAGCAGGGCCACCGGCGCCCGATCGGACCCCGTGAAGACCGAGCTCATCTGCGGCAGCTTGCTCGCGAGCAGCATGCCGGCGAGGAGGCCCGCCAGCATGGCGAGGCCGCCCAGCCGCGGGGTCGGCGCGTCATGGACGTCGCGGTCGCGCACCTCCGCCATGGCGCCCCAGCGCAGCGCCAGGGCCCGCGCCAGCGGCATCGTCAGGTAGGTGACGGCCGCCGCTGCCGCGAGGCAGAGGAGGTATTCGCGCACGACTAGACGGTGACAGGCTCGGCGTAGGCGGGGAAGCGGGACACCAGGGCGCTCACTTCGGCCGCCACGATCGGGGCCGAGGCCGGATCGGTCACCGCGCGGCCGATGAGCCGGCCGATCTCGGCCATCTCGGGCTCCCCCATGCCCTGCGTGGTCACCGAGGGCGTGCCCACCCGGATGCCCGAGGCGACGGCGGGGGGCTGCGGATCGTAGGGAATGGCGTTCTTGTTCAAGGTGATGCGCGCCTCATCACAGCGCACCTCGGCTTCCGCTCCGGTGACGCCGACTCCGCGCAGATCAATGAGCGCGAGGTGGGTGTCGGTGCCCCCGCTCACCGGTCGCATGCCCTGCTCCGCGAGTGCCGCGCTCAGCGCCTGAGCGTTGCGCACGACCTGCGAGGTGTAGGCCTGGTACTCCGGCGTCATGGCCTCCTTGAGGGCCACGGCCTTGGCGGCCACGGAGTGCATGAGAGGCCCGCCCTGCATCATCGGGAAGACCGCCTTGTCGATCGCCGCGGCGTGCTCGGCCTTGCACAGGATCATCCCGCCGCGCGGCCCGCGCAGGACCTTGTGCGTGGTGAAGGTGACGACGTCGGCATAGGGCACCGGGCTGGGAATCGCCTTCCCGGCCACGAGCCCGATGAAGTGCGCGGCATCCACCATGAGAATGGCCCCGACCTCGTCCGCGATCTCGCGGAAGGCCGCGAAGTCGATGAGGCGCGGGTAGGCCGTCGCCCCGCAAATGATGAGCTTCGGCTGGTGCTGGCGGGCAATGCTGCGGACCTCGTCGTAGTCGATGAGCTCCGTGTCCTCGCGCACCCCGTACGACACCACCTCGAACCACTTGCCGGAGAAGTTCACCTTGGAGCCGTGGGTGAGGTGCCCCCCGTGCGGGAGGCTCATCGCGAGCACCGTCTCGCCGGGCTTCACAAAGGCGCCGTACGCCGCGAGGTTGGCGCTCGCGCCACTGTGCGGCTGGAGGTTGGCGTGCTCCGCGCCGAAGAGCTCCTTGGCGCGCTCGATGCCGATGATCTCCGCCTTGTCGACCTCGGCGCAGCCGCCGTAGTAGCGCTTGCCCGGATACCCCTCGGCGTACTTATTGCTCAGCGTGGAACCGAGCGCGGCCAGCACAGCCGGTGACGTGAAGTTCTCGCTCGCAATGAGCTGCAGGCCGCCGCGTGCCCGCTCGAGCTCCGACAGCAGGATGCCGGCGATCTCCGGGTCCTCTGCCTGCAGTTGCCCGAAGTCCGGTCCCCAGAACGGCGTTTCCGCGTCCATGTCTCTCCCTCGCTGGCCTGCGGGGAGTCTACGTCTCCAGGCGGATGAGCTCCGGGCAGACCGCCCGCAGGGCCTCGAAATCGAAGGCTCCCTCGCGCAGCAGCACCGGGACATCCCCCGTGAGGTCGACAATGGCACTGGGCTGCTCGGCGGAGCAGGGCCCGGCATCCAGGTAGAGGGCCACGTCCTCGCCGAGCTTCTCTTCTGCCTCGTCGCAGGTGCGCGTAGGGACGTCTCCCGCCGCGTGAGCGCCGGTGACGGCCAGAGGACCCGCGGCGTTGAGCACGTCGAGGGCGACGGGATGCAAGGGCATGCGCAACGAGACCGTCCCCGACGACCCGCCGAGATCCCAGGCGAGCGTGGGCTGCTCGCGCACGACGAGGGTGAGTGGCCCGGGCCAGAACGCGGCGATGAGCGCGCGACCCTCCGGGGAGATTCCGCTGGCCAGCCCGTCGACGGTGCGCACCGACCCCACGAGGACCCCGATCGGGAACGTCGGCCCGCGGCCCTTGATTTCGCGCAACTGCTCGATGCCGCGGGCGGAGAACGCGTCGGCGGCGACGCCGTACATGGACTCCGTGGGCAGCACCACGAGCTCGCCACGCCGCAGGGCCGCGGTGGCCGCCGTCACGCCGCGCGTCCGCGCCGGCGAGGGCGCAGTGCCCACGTCGATGCGCAGCGACATGTCAGGCGCTCCGGGTCGCCGTGGTGAAGCGGGGCTTGCGCGCGAGGTCAAGGTGGTCGGCGACATCCCTCCAGCGCGAGTCTGCCCGCAGGATCCCGGGGACGCCGGACTCGCCGGCCGACTCCCCCTGCTCGTCGGAGTGCTCGATGAGGACGAGTCCGCCGGCACGGAGGAGTGTGGCCGCAGTGTCGATGGCACCGCGCGTGACCACGAGACCGTCGGGGCCGCCGTACAGGGCGCGCGGCGGATCGTGCTCGCGCACCTCGGGGTCACGCACGACGGCGCCCTGGGGCACGTACGGAGGGTTCATGGTGACGACGGCGGCCTCGCCGGCCATCCCGGCCAGCGACCCCGCGGGGCCTGCGCAGCGGGTGGCATCGGCTTCGGCGACCTGCACCTCGCTGCGCGCCTTGGCCAGCGCATCCGCATGCCGCTCGACGTTCGCCCGGGTCCAGCGCACCGCGGCGGGGTCGAGCTCGACCGCGGTCACGCGGCAGGAGCCGGTCTCGATGGCCACGGCCAGAGCCACGGCGCCTGAGCCTGCGCACAGGTCGACGGCGATGCGCTCCTCAGGCGGAAGCGCCTTGAGCGCGTCGATCGCGGCGCCGGCGAGCAGCTCGGTCTCCGGCCGTGGCACGAAGACACCGGGCCCCACCGAGAGCTCGATGGTGCGGAAGGGTGCGCTGCCGAGCAGGTGCTGCAGTGGGACTCGCGCCATGCGGCGGGTGAGCAGCCTCTCGTAGGCCATGCGCAGGTCCGCCGGCATGCGGTCATGCAGGAGCAGCCGTCCGCGCGGCACTCCCATCACATGCGCCGCCAGCAGGGCCGCGTCCACCTCGGGCGAGGGAACCCCGGCCGCCATGAGGCGGCGCTGCCCGTCGGCGAGGACATCGCGCAGGGAGAGCCAGCCCTCCACCACCCGGTCCGGCGGCAGGGAGCCGGATGTCACGAGCCCTCCGCGATCGCTGCGGCCTCGCTGGCCTCGATGCAAGCCTGGATGACGGGATCGAGCTCGCCCTCCAGGACCTGATCGAGGTTGTAGGCCTTGTAGCCGTAGCGATGATCGCTGATGCGGTTCTCCGGGAAGTTGTAGGTGCGGATGCGCTCGCTGCGATCCACGGTGCGCACCTGGGCGCGCCTGCTGTCGGAGGCCTCCTGCGCCGCCTGCTCCTCGGCTAGGGCGAGAAGTCGCGCGCGCAGAATGCGCAGGGCCTGCTCGCGGTTTTGCAGCTGACTCTTCTCGTTCTGGCAGGAGACCACGGTGCCCGTCGGCAGATGGGTGATCCGCACAGCCGAGTCGGTGGTGTTGACGCTCTGTCCGCCCGGGCCCGACGAGCGGTAGACATCGATGCGCAGGTCATTGGGGTCGATAGTGACGTCGACCTCCTCGGCCTCGGGGAGCACGAGCACGCCTGCCGCCGAGGTGTGAATGCGGCCCTGCGACTCGGTGACCGGCACACGCTGAACCCGATGGACGCCCCCCTCGAACTTCAGCCGCGCGTACGGCGCCTCCCCAGGCTCAGGGACACCGCGCGCCTTCACGGCGACGGCCACGTCGCGGTAGCCGCCGAGATCGGACTCCTCCGCCTCGATGACCTCCGTGCTCCAGCCGCGCTGGTCGGCGTAGCGCAGGTACATGCGCAGGAGGTCGCCCGCGAAGAGCGCGGACTCCTCGCCGCCCTCGCCGGCCTTGATCTCGAGAATGACGTCCTTGCCGTC
>JBPCSL010000141.1:0-5855 GCA_051007175.1 Candidatus Nanopelagicales bacterium | reverse complement strand
CGCTATCTCGCGCGTGACCTCGGGCCCCGCGGGATCCGGGTCAACCTGGTCGCGGCCGGACCGATCAGGACGATGGCGGCCAAGAGCATTCCCGGGTTCGAGGACTTCGAGCGCGTGTGGCAGGACCGCTCGCCGCTCGGCTGGGACCTGGACGATCCCGGGCCCGCGGCGCGCGCCTGCGTCGCACTCCTGTCGGACTGGTTCCCGGCGACGTCGGGGGAGATGGTGCACGTCGACGGGGGATTCCACTCCCAGGGAGCCTGACGTGCCCACGCTCATCCTGCTGCGTCATGCGAAGTCCGAGTATCCGCTCGGCGTGCCCGATCACGATCGCCCGCTATCCCCGCGCGGCCGTCGCGACGCTCCCGCCGCCGGCCGATGGCTGGCATCGCATGCACCCGCACCGCAGGTCGTGCTCGTGTCGTCGGCCACCCGGGCCCAGCAGACGTGGGGGCTGGCCTCCGAGGAGTGGGGGGCGGCGCCCGACCCCATCACCGAGCCGCGCATCTACGAGGCCTCCGTGCCGGACCTGCGCACCGTGGTCGGCGCCCTGTCGCCCGAGGCGGACGTCGCCGTGCTTGTGGGGCACAACCCCGGCCTCGAGCAGCTCGCGGCGGAGTTGGGTCGCTCGGGAGATGCCGCTGAAATGACGCAGATGCGGGCGAAGTACCCCACGAGCGGTATCGCGATCCTCCAGGCGCCCGGCGGATGGCGGGATCTCCTTAGCGGAGCGGAACTCACCAGCTTCGCGGTCCCGCGAGGCTGAGTCAGCGCACCGTGGGACGACGCGTGTCGAGGCCGTCGGCGGCGTCCGCCTCCTCCACCTCGTCGCGCGTGATGCCGAGCAGGTAGAGGACCGAGTCCAGGTACGGGACATTGACGGCCGTGTCGGCGGCGGCGCGCACGGCCGGCTTGGCATTGAAGGCCACCCCGAGGCCAGCGGCGTCGAGCATGTCGATGTCGTTGGCGCCGTCCCCGATGGCGATCGTCCGGTCGAGGGGGAGTCCGAACTCCTCCGCGAACTCCTCGAGCGCGCGCTTCTTCCCGAGGCGATCGATGATGGGCCCCACGACGCGGCCCGTAAGCACTCCGTCCTCGATCTCGAGGTGGTTAGCCCGCACGCGATCGACCTCGAGCTCCTGCGCGATGGGTCCGACGATCTCCTCGAACCCTCCCGATACGAGGCAGACATGGAAGCCGAGGCGCCGCAGGGTCCGGCACAGGGTGCGCGCGCCCGGAGTCAGCCGAACCGCCGAGGCGACCTCGTCGAGCGTCGTCGCGGGAAGGCCCTTGAGCGCCGCGACTCTCCGGCTCAACGATTCGGCGAAGTCCAACTCGCCCCGCATTGCCTGCTCGGTGATGGCGGCCACCTCGTCGCCGCGACCGGCAGCGTCGGCGAGAAGGTCGATGACCTCGTCCTGGATGACGGTGGAGTCCACGTCCATGACGACGAGTCGCTGGCCGCGGCGATTGAGGCCCGCGTGCTGCACGGCCACGTCGACACCCAGGGCACGGGATCGCTCGGAGAGTGCCCGCTTGAGGTCAGCGATGTCATCCCCGGAGCCCTCGAACACGACGGCGGTGACCGGATAGGCGGCGACGCGGCGGATCCGGTCGATATTCCATCCTCGCTCGGCCACCTCGCGAGCGAGGTCCGCCACCGCGCCCGGGGCGATGGGGGAGCCCATGACCGTGATGTGAATGCGCTCCCGGGCCGTCGGCACATGCTCGCGGGCCCCCGGCACGGTCTCGACCTCCATGCCGACCTGGGCAGCCACCTCGTGGACGAGGGCGCGAACCCCGCCGACATCCTGCGCGGAGACCCCGAGGAGCACTGCCAGGATGAGCCGGCCGCGGACCACCAGCTGCTCGATGTCGAGGACGGTGCTCGGGGTGTGGCGCAGGGCGTCGAAGAGGGCAGCCGTGACGCCAGGCCGGTCGCGGCCACTGAGGATCGCCAGGAGAGTGCCGTCCACGGCGCCGACCCTAGTGCGAGCACGGGCGCGCACCGCCTGCCGCCCGGCACGCTGGATAGGTTGAGGGCGTGGTCGAGTCGGTCCTGAGCCTGCAGGGGGTCGGCGTCCGTCGCGGCTCGGCGTGGATCCTCCGCGATGTCGACTGGACGGTCGGTCCCGCGGACCGCTGGGTCGTCCTTGGCCCCAACGGCGCGGGCAAGTCGACCCTTCTCGGCGTCGCGTCCACGCGATTGCATCCGACGCGCGGGTCGGTGCGCGTCCTCGGTGAAACCCTCGGCCTCACGGATGTCTTCGACCTGCGGCCCCGCATCGGACTCGTTGGCGCGGGCGTCGGCGAGTCGATTCCCCCGCGCGAGAAGGTGCGGGACGTGGTGGTGACCGCGTCCTGGGGCATCACCGGGCGCTGGCGCGAGGCCTATGACGAAGCGGACCTGCGGCGCGCGGAGTCGCTGCTTCGTCTCCTGGGCGTGGCCGAGCTCGCGGAGCGGGCTTTCGGATCACTCTCGGACGGGGAGCGCAAGCGCACCCAGATCGCACGCGCCCTCATGACGGACCCGGAGATCCTGCTGCTGGACGAGCCCGCGGCCGGCCTCGATCTCGGCGGACGCGAGGCTCTCGTGCGCCGACTTGCCGCGATGGCCGCGGACGCCACGTCGCCCACGACGGTCCTCGTCACGCATCACGTCGAGGAGATCCCGCCCGGCACCACCCATGCCCTCCTCCTTCGACAGGGGGCCGTGGTGGCGGCCGGGCCGGTTGACGACGTGCTCCAGGACTCGCCGCTGTCGCAGGCGTATGGCCTGGAGATCCGCGTCGACCAGCGCGACGGCCGGTGGACTGCGGTGGCACGCTCGTGACCACGACGCGATGGATCCTGGGAGACCAACTGGGTCCGCACTTCCTGGGCCCCGATGAGGACCCGGGCGACCACGGCACCGAGCCCGTCCTCATGATCGAGGCGCGCTCGGCCTTTCGTCGTCGCCGATATCACCGGGCGAAGGCGCATCTCATCCTGTCGGCCATGCGCCATCGGGCCGCCGAGCTCGGCGATCGCGCACGGTACGTCGTGTCGACCGACTTCCGCTCCGGTCTCGCCCAGGCAGCGACGCCGCTCTCGGTGTGTGCGCCGACCTCGTGGGCGGGACGTCGGTGCGCGGCGGAGGCGGCCTATGAGGTCCTTCCATCGCGCGGGTTCGTCACCTCGGAGTCGGAGTTCGGGGCGTGGGCGGCCTCCCGCGGCGGCCGTCGTCTGCTCATGGAGGTCTTCTACCTCGAGGGACGACGCCGCACCGGCGTGCTCATGCAGGGCGAGGAGCCCGAGGGCGGGCGGTGGAACTTCGACGCCGACAACCGCCAGCCTCCACCGCGCGGCGTCACGCGACTGCCGCTGCCCGCGCCCTGGGAGCCGGTCGAGGACGAGATCGATCACCAGGTCCGCGTGGATCTCGACCGCTGGGAGCGCGACGGGGATGTCGTGTTTGCCGGCGACGACGGTCCGCGCGCCTTCGTCGCGACCCGGGCAGAGGCTCTCACGGCGCTCGACGACTTCATCGCCCATCGACTGCCGTCCTTCGGTCCCTACGAGGATGCGGCGCTGGCGCACGACTGGACGATGGCGCACTCCCGGCTCTCCGCCCCGCTCAACCTGGGGTTGCTGCATCCCCTCGAGGTCGTGGGAGCGGCGGAAGCGGCCTACCGTAGAGGCGCGGCGCCGCTCGCGAGCGTCGAGGGATTCATCCGCCAGGTCATGGGCTGGCGGGACTTCGTCTGGCACCTCTACTGGCACTTCGGCCCGGAGTACGTCGAGACCGCCAATGCGCTCGATGCCCACGAGCCACTCCCGTCGTGGTGGCGGGATCTCGATGCGGAGTCCGTCGACGCGCGCTGTCTCAGCACGGCACTCGCGGAGGCGCGGGAGCGAGGCTGGAGCCACCACATCATCCGGCTCATGGTGCTGGGCAACTGGGGACTGCAGCGCGGCTACGACCCGCGCGAGTTGACCGAGTGGTTCACCGCGACGTACGTCGATGCCTATCCCTGGGTCATGGCTGCGAATGTCACGGGCATGGCGCTCTACGCCGACGGGGGCCGCATGGCCACCAAGCCCTATGCCGGCGGCGGCGCCTACATCCACCGGATGACGGACTACTGCCGTGGATGCCGCTACAAGCCCGCACAGCGCGTGGGGGAGCAGGGGTGCCCCTTCACGGCCGGCTACTGGTGGTTCCTCGACCGCAATCGTGACGCCCTGTCGGGCAATGCGCGCATGGCCCAGGCTCTCAAGGGCCTCGACCGCCTGTCCGACCTGGAGGCCGTTGTCGCGCAGGAGTCGGACCGCGGCGGCGAGGCACCGTGACGACCGCCTTAGTGGTCGAGCGCGTCGATGACGGCGCGGATGTGCGCCTCGATCCGTACCGGTCCCTCACCGACATGGACCTGCGGCGTCGGATCGAGCCTGAGGGCGGCTACTTCATGGCGGAGGGCCACCTCGTCATCGCGCGCGCCGCTGCCCTCGGCCTGCGGATCGAGTCGGTGCTGACGGCGGAGAAGTGGCTCGATCGCCTCGCCGTCGACCTCGCCGGCTGGAGCGGCCCTGTGTACGTCGCCGACGACGAACTCCTGCGGGAGATCACCGGCTATCGCGTGCATCGCGGTGCGCTGGCCATGGTGCGCAGGCCGGCGACGCACAGCCTCGCCGACGTCACCGCGACGTGCGGCCCGCTGCTGATCCTGGAGGATCTCGTCGACCACACCAACGTCGGCCTGGCGTTCCGCTCGGCCGCGGCGCTGGGCATCGCGGGCGTTGTCCTGTCGCCGGGCTGCGCCGACCCGCTCTACCGACGGGCCGTGCGCACGTCGATGGGTGCGGTCCTCGAACTGCCGTGGGCCCGTGCGGAGGCCTGGCCGGCCGACCTCCGAGCGCTGCAGCGTCGGATCGTGGCCCTGACCCCGGATCCCGCGGCACCCGCGCTCGACCAGGCGCTCTCCGCGGGAGAGGCCACGCCGATGGCGCTGCTGGTCGGTTCCGAGGGTCCCGGCCTCAGCGCGTCGGCGCGCGAGGCCGCGAGCTCTCTCGCGCGCATTCCCATGGATGCCGGGATCGACTCGCTCAACGTCGCCGCGGCCATCGCCGTCGCGTGCTATGCACTGCGTATGCAGGGAGCGCGGCATGGGTAAGGGCCGGATCATCCTCGTGCGGCATGGCGAGACCGCCTGGAGCCTCAGCGGACAGCACACCGGGCGGTCCGACATTCCGCTCACCGAGGCGGGGGAGTCGCGTGCGGCGGCGCTCCGCCCACGATTCGCGGGCGCCCTTCCCGACATCATCCTGTGCAGTCCGATGTCGCGAGCGCAGCGCACGGCCGAGCTGGCCGGCCTCTGGCCCGTGCAGGTCGACGAGGATCTCCTCGAATGGGACTACGGCGCCTGGGAGGGCCGTACTACCGCCGACATCCGCGTTGACGTGGGCGACCCCGACTGGACCATCTGGAGCGCACCGATCCCCGCGGGGGCGACCCCGGGGGAGCAGGCCGAGGACGTCGCCATGAGGGCCCAGCGGGTGCTCCACCGGTGCGCTCCTGTCGTCGACGAGGGGGGCACGTGCGCCCTCGTCGCGCATGGTCACTTCCTGCGCATCCTCACGGCCACCTGGCTGGGACTGCCCGCCCGAGACGGACGGCTCTTCGTCCTCGAGGCCGGTGCCGTCTCCGCGCTGGGCCACGAGCGCGAGCAACGCGCCATGCTGGCCTGGAACACCTAGCGGCCCATCCGTAGCATGATGGCGTGATGCGTGCAGCCCTCGTCCTCGTCGCGACTGCGGCCCTGGTGTCGGCCTGCGGCTCGTCCGCGGTCCAGGGGCCCCTCGAGACACCCTCGGGT
>JBPCSL010000140.1:0-12532 GCA_051007175.1 Candidatus Nanopelagicales bacterium | reverse complement strand
GGTGGTGCCCGCGAGGGCGGTGGCGAGGAGGCGGCTGGCGCGCGCCTCGGCAGCGGGCGCCAGGGTCTCGGGGGCGTGCTCAGGAGCCAGGGTCATGGCCGTAGTCGATCGCGCCCGGCCCCTCCCCGTCTTGTGCCACAGTGACCGCGTGAGTGTCGAATCGATACCAGCCGCACGAGGGGACCTTGTCGCCGAATGCCCAGCCCTCGTCCTGTTCATCGAGCTTGTGGAGGGCCTGCCACAGGTGATGGCCGCGGCAAAGGATGCCGACGGACGCTACGTGTACGTGAATCGTGGCTTTGCGGAGAGGCTGGGCCGGCCGACGAGCGAGATCCTGGGCGAGAGTGTGCGGGGTCTATTCGCGCCTGAGCTCGCTGCCTCGTACGCCGCACAGGACGACGAGGTGATGAGGACGGGGCACCCGCTGTCAGGGCACCTCGAATTGATCGTCCGAGTAGACGGCCAGTTGGGTTGGTACCTGACGTCAAAGTCCCGACTGTTGAATGAGGCGGGCATGCTCGTGGGTCTTGCGGTGCTCTCCGTCGATCTCCATGCTCACATGAACAGCGCCCATGGGGGTCTCGCCCAGGCGCTTGTCCAGGTCCGATCGCGGATCGATGAACCCTGGCGCGTGAGCGAAATCGCTGAGATCGCCGGTCTCTCAACCAAGCAACTGGAGAGGCTGGCCCAGCGGACCCTCGGGTTGCCGCCGCGGGCGATTCTTCAGCGGCTTCGTATCGAGCACGCTGTTCGCCTTATGGGGACGACCTCCATGACGATGGGGGAGATCGCACACGCCTGCGGCTTCTACGATCAGAGCTCGTTCACTCGACAGTTCCGCGCCATCCTCGGCCTGCCCCCCGGCGCCTATCAGCGTCAGGCCCTCTCCTAGCGTGTCGCCGGGTCGGGGCGGGAGAGCGTAGCCTTGCCGCCCCTAGCGCCTTCGAAGGAGAGTCGACATGACCCCGGGAAACCTCACCATCACGAACGCCCTCATTTTTGATGGCGTGGGACCGGCCCTGGAGGAAGGGTCGATCCGCATCGCGGGGGGCGAGATTGTCGAGGTCGGCCACGGTGTGCATGCGGGAACTGCCGACGTGGTGATGGATGCCCACGGTGCCGTGGTCTGCCCGGGCTTCATCGATAACCACATGCATGCCTATGGCGTCAGTCTCAACATGATGGAGATGGAAGGAAGCCCTACCGCTTGGGTTGCCATTAAGGGGACGAAGAGGCTGGCTTCCGCGCTCCAGCGGGGATTCACCACGGTCCGTGACGTTGCCGGGGGTGACATCGGACTCAAGATGGCGATTGAACAGGGCCTCTTTCCGGCACCGCACTACTACTTCACGGGCCCTGCCTTGAGCCAGACGGGCGGTCATGGCGATCCGCGCAGGCCAGACCTGGACGTGTGCTGCCTCAACAACCACGGCGTTGAGGTGGTCGATGGGGTGGATGCGCTCCGGGTTGCCACGCGAGAGCGGCTCCGCACGGGTGCTCATGCCATCAAGATCATGGCGTCGGGCGGAGTCGTCTCCCTGACCGACCCGATCCGCGTCCCGCAGTACTCGCCGGAGGAGATTCGGGCCGTCTGCGACGAGGCCACGAGGCGTGGCTCCTACGTTGCGGCCCACGCCTACTCTCCGGAGGCGATCATTCACGCAGTGCGCAATGGAGTGAGGAGCATCGAGCACGGCAATCTACTGGATGCCGAGTCAGCGGCCGCCATGAAGGACGCGGGCGCAGTGCTGGTCCCGACCCTGGTGACGTACTTTGCGATGTCACAGCACGGTGAGAGTCTGGGCATGCCCCCTGTCGCGTTGCAGAAGAACGCCGAAGTCCTCGCCGCGGGCCAGGCCGCGGTCGACCTAGCGATGTCCACGGGGATCCCGGTCGGCTTCGGGTCGGACCTCATGGGCGAATTGGAGACCATGCAGCTGACAGGCCTCCCTCTACAGCACGAGGTTCAAGGAACTCTGGAGCTCCTGCGGAGCCTCACGTCGGTGAATGCGGAAATTCTGGGCTCGAGGCGCCACGGGCGCATCGCCCCGGGTTGCACTGGAGACCTTGTCGTCCTTCCCGGGGATCCCTTCTCGACCCCGAGCGTGCTGTGGGAGGAATCGCCTGAGCGGGTTGTTATCAAGTCCGGCGATCGCGTCTCGGTATGAGGGCGAGCGCCCTACAGTGACCACCGTGTCGGGGCAACGCGCACCCTCGCTGCGCGAGCAAGTCGGGGATCAACTGCGCGCCGCCCTCATGAGCGGTGAGTTGAGACCCGGGGTCACCTACACCGTGCGCAGCATGGCCGCCGAGCACGGCGTGTCCCCGACTCCCTTTCGTGAGGCCATCCTTGATCTCGCCGGGGAGGGTTTGCTTCAGGTACGGCCCAATCGCGGATTTTCTGTCGTTCAGCCCGACACGGCGACGGTCGTCCACATCGCGAATGTCCGACGACTCCTGGAGATCCCCGCGACGGTCGAAGTCGCGCGGCGCGCAAGTGAGCAGGAGCTCGCCGGACTCCTAGACAGCGCTGAGCGCACAGCAGTGTGCGCCACCCGCGGCGACCTTGCCGGTTACATCGAGGCCGACCAGGACTTCCACCGCGACGTCCTCGCACTCACGGGCAACCCTGTCCTGACCGAGCTGTCGGAGAGGCTGCGAGCCCAGGCCCGGATGCACGCCTTTCCCGGCCTGCTCAAGTCGGGGGAGCTGCTGAGGTCCGCCCAGGAGCATCTCGCGCTCGTCAGGTCGATGGCAGACGGCGACGTGCCCGCGGTAAGGGAGATCGTGGGTCACCACATCAACTACGCCCTCATGGCCCTCACGCAGATGGAACCCGTCGACGGCCTGGAGGCCTAGCGGGACCAGGGACGTCACGGTTTGGTAACCATCCGACATCTCCCCTAGATCGCCCTTCCGGTGCTATGACACCCAATGACCGTTGAGGCTCAATAACCGTCTAATTAAGGTCTCAATTCGGACACAACGTCCATCAAGCCAGGCGCTGATATTTCACTAGTTTGTATTTTTCGGACTCTTAGGCGCTGCCGGTGAGCCAAGACGAACCCGGCAGCGAGCGGGCACAGTTCCGGCACGGACACTGGGAAGGGACGGGATCGCAGATGACTCAGGGCACTCGGGTCGCCATCGATGTCGGCGGCACGTTCACGGACGTCGTTTCCTTGCGCGAGGGGACCGGTTCGCTGGCATTCGACAAGGTGCCCACGACGCCTTCGGATCCCCAGCAGGGGGTCCTCGACGGCTTCGCGGCAACGGCAGTCCCTCTCGAAGAGATCACGACGTTCGTGCACGGCACGACGCTGGGCCTCAACGCGCTGCTGACCCGGCGGGGTGCCAAGACCGGCATTGTGACCACCGAGGGCTTTCGCGACGTCTACCTCCTTGGCCGCACGGCGCGCACGCCGATGTACGACTTCAAGTACCGCAAGCCGGAGTCACTCGTTGCTCGTTACGACATCTTCGAGGTCTCGGGACGACTCGACTTCGAAGGCCGAGAGCTTGTCGAGTTCGACGAGGCGCGCGCGAGGGCAATTGCTCAGGAAATCGTCGAGCACGGCCTGGAGGCGGTCGCCATTTGCTTTCTCCACTCATACGTCAACCCCGATCACGAGGAGCGCATGGCACGCATCCTCGCCGAGGTGGCACCCCAGGTGGAGGTCACGCGCTCCTCGGCGCTGTCTCGCGAGATTCGTGAGTATGAGCGCACTAGCACCGCTGTGCTCGACGCCTACATCAAGCCGATCGTGCGCCGCTATCTCGGCAAACTGAGTGGTTCGCTGGCCGACGGTGGGTTCGGTGGGCAGTTCCTCATGACTCGCTCAGGCGGTGGTGCTATGACCGCTGCAACTGTTCAAGAAGCACCAGTCAATCTCATTCTCTCCGGTCCGGCAGGGGGAGTGCTTGGTGCCTCGTGGTTTGCCACTGCGACCAACCACCCGAACCTCATCACTATCGACATGGGCGGCACGAG
The DNA here is from genome assembly GCA_051007175.1 of Candidatus Nanopelagicales bacterium. GTDB lineage: Bacteria > Actinomycetota > Actinomycetes > S36-B12 > S36-B12 > Mxb001. Next base: position 8,541 of record JBPCSL010000140.1, on the reverse strand, counting down.
CTTGGACGCATCACTCGTGGTCGATGGCCAGCCGCTCACTTATTACGACGCCTCGTTCGAGGAACTGCCCATCAATCTCGCCTCGCTCTACATTCACACCATCGGTGCCGGTGGCGGGTCGCTCGTGTGGATCGATGAGGGCAACCACCTCCAGGTGGGGCCGGCGAGTGCCGGTGCTGATCCAGGTCCAGCCGCCTATGGCCGCGGCGGGACGCAAGCGACCTTCACTGATGCCGCCCTTCACGTGGGCTTCCTCGGCAACGATGCGGCGTTGGCAGGCACACTGAGCCTCGATCCGGCCCTGGCGGAGCAGGCGCTCCAGTCGAGCGCGAAGGCGCTCGGCATGTCGGTGGACGACGTCGCACTCGGCGTGGTTCGCATTTCGACTACGAAGATCGTCGGTGCCGTCCGAGCGATCACGGTCGAGCTCGGCCACAATCCTGTGGACTTCGCCCTCATGTCATTCGGCGGTGGCGGCGGACTTGTCGCCGTGGATGTGGCGCGGGAGCTCTCCATCCCGACGGTGATCATCCCGCCCGGTCCGGGTGCCTTCTGCGCTTTCGGGATGCTCATGGCCAATGTTCAGCACGACTTCTCACGCACACGCATGTCGCTGCTCGAATACGTCGACACGGCAGTAGTCGCTCAGGAATTCGCCGACATGAAGGCCGAGGGTGACGCAGCACTTGAGGTCGAGGGTTTCGGCGCGGATAGCCGCACCTTCGCCCAGTTCGTGGACCTGCGCTACGCCGGCCAGGAGCACTCGGTCACGCTTCCCGTCGAGGGCGCGTTCGGCCCGGCGGAGGTCAAGCGGCTCCACAACGCATTCGCCGAGGCGCACGAGCGCGCATACGGCCACACGATGACCGACCCCATCGAACTCGTGGCGGTGCGCCTCAGCGCCACAGGGGTCGTCGAGCCTCCGACGCTGCCGCAGGTTGCCTCGGGCTCGGGTAGCCCATCTCCTCGGAGCGAGCGCATGGTCTACCGCGACGGGAACCGCATGGCGTATCGCGTGTTCCATCGCGATGACTTCGGCCGCGGCGACGAGATCACCGGGCCCGCGATCATCAACGAACACACATCCACCACGGTGCTCCACCCGGGCGACTCCGCCACTATCGGCGCGCTGGGCGAGATCGTCATCTCCGTCGGAAAGGAAGGCTGACATGGTTGACTCGATTACCTCGGAGGTCATCCGGCACGCGATGCTGTCGGCCGCCCAGGAGATGGCACGCAATCTGTGCCGCACGGCCTACAACACCGTCGTGTACGAGATCCATGACTACGGGATCGGTCTACACGACCCTGAGGGCAACACAATCGCGGAGGCCCCCGGCATCGCGATCTTTTCAGGCGCGAATGACTTTGGCATCAAGGACTCCGTCAAGTTCCTCGGCATCGAGTCACTGGAGCCGGGCGACGTGATCATGTGCAACTACCCGTACTGGTCTGCCGCGCACACGCTGGACCCACTGGTGTTCACGCCCATCTTCCAGGGCGAGCGGCACATCGGCTTCGCCTCGTGTCGCGTGCACGTCCTCGATCTCAAGCAGAAGGTGCCCGGCTACGTCCTGGACTCCACGGACATGTACCAGGAAGGCATCTTCTTCCCTGCGGTGAAGCTCTACTCGCGGGGCAAGATCCGCGACGACATCTTCAATATCGTCCGCTTCAACAGCAGGTTCCCCGAGCGCACGATTGGCGACATCCAGGCGATGGTCTCAGCGGTCCATACCGGGGACGTGCGCCTCGGTGAGATCGCCAACAAGTACGGCGCCGACACTCTGCTCGAAGCCATGCAAGAGATCAGTGACCACGGCGAGCGCCTCTCGCGGGCGGCCGTTGCCAAGCTTCCGGACGGCGAATGGACCGCCGTCGATTACGTCGATTCCGACGGCATCACCGACGACCTCGTTGAGCTCAAGGTCACCGTCACCATCAAGGGTGACGCGATGGTTATCGACTGGACTGCGACGGACAAAGCTGCCCAAGGGCCGATCAACGTCCCCATCGGCATGACGATCGCGGCGTCACGACTGGCCTTCAAGGCGGTCACCACGCCGGATACGCCGATCTGCGCAGGCAACTTCCGCAACCTCGAGGTCAAGGCCAAGGAGGGCAGCCTCATGCACGCTGTCCCGCCACTCCCCACCTTCACACTCTGGACTGGTCTGCTGGCCCCTGAGGTCGTGACGAAGGCCCTGGCTCAGGGAATGCCGGACCTTATCCCTGCTTGCTCGGGCGGCGACGTGTGCGACGTCATGAACCTCGGCGTCAATCCGCGCAACAACTCTCCCTGGCTCGAGGCGACCAATGATGCTGTGGGCTTCGGAGCGCACGCGGGTGGTGATGGTGAAGACGGCATCATGCACATCACCGAGCCCGGCTGCCGAAACAACCCGGTCGAGATTCTCGAAGCCAAGGCCCCGATGATCATCGACCGCTACGGCTACCGCGCGGACTCCGGAGGCCCCGGAAAGAACCGAGGTGGCGTCGGCATCGAACGGGCTTACCGGTTCCTGGCCCCTACGACGGCGATTGTCATCAACTACAAGACCCGGACGAGGCCGTGGTCCGTGGGCGGTGGCCAGGTGGGCGTCAACAACACCGTGGTCCTCCACGAGGGCACAGATGAGGCGAAGGAGGTCGGGTTCAGCACGACCCACTTTGACGCCGGCGGCAGGATCACCAATCTCACGGGCGGAGGAGGCGGCTGGGGAGAGGCCTTCGATCGTGAGCCGAAGCGGGTGCTTCGCGACGTGCGCGAGGGCTATGTCTCGATCGAGGCGGCCCGCCGGGACTACGGAGTGGTCATCGATCCCGCGACCTTCACGGTCGATGAGGTGGCGACGTCAGCGGCACGCTCAGGAGCCAACGCAGGATGATCATTTCCGTTCTTCGATTCGACCTTGTCCCGGGAGGGCGCGACAGGTTGCATGAAGTCTTTCGGCGGCATCGCATTCTCGAAACTGCGATCGCCGTCGAAGGGTGCTGGGCGCTGAGCCTCAGCGCGCCAGAGGGCGACGACTCACAGGCGTGGGTTATCGGCTACTGGGAAGACCGGGATGCCTACCAGCGATGGCTGGATCATCCCGAACGCGGGGTGGCCACGGAAGACCTCACGGCATTGATGGCGGGCGACTTCGATCCGAAGGCGGCGGCTCAGATCCATGAGGTCCTCCACTGCATCCCCGAATCCCCCATATGGGCCGACTTTCCGGTCGGGACACAAAGGAGAAACTAAGTGAAGTCAAACAAGCTCCTCACTCTCGCGGGTGCGTCGGTCCTGGCACTGACGCTGGCTGCCTGCGGATCGAGCGGCGGGTCGAGCACGAGCTCGTCCGCTGCACCAGCGCCAACCGAAGCCAGCAGCAGCGCACCCGCAAGCAGCTCCGCTGCGCCGGCACCGGCCAACGAGGTAGTCAAGAAGGTTGCCTTCTTCGGCTTCTGGAAGACGAACTCATTCACGCAGGCTGTGCTCAAGGGCGTTCAGGACGGTGCTGCCGAGATCGGAGCAGAGGTCCTCGATCTCAGCCCCGCTGAGTACGACGCCGCAGCTCAGATCAAGGCAGTCCAGGACCAGACAATCAAGGGCGACGCACAGGTTTACGTGATGCTGGCGTCGGACTCGGTCGGCATGGCCACGGCGGCCAAGGAGGCTATCGATAAGGGCATCACGGTCGTCGCGGCCTTCACGCCGCTCGGCTCCGACTTCACGACGCTCGAGCCGCAGGTACCCGGCCTTGCGGTCGTCGGCGAGACGCCGGTGTCGAATGGCTCAATTCTCGCGGAGCTGGCGGCAGAGGCGTGCGCTGATCTCAACCCATGCAACGTCGCTTACCTCGAGGGCTTCAAGGCTCTGCCCCTGGACAACGCCCGCACGGAGGCGTTCGTCACGACACTGGCGACCGCGGACCCCAATGCCAAACTGGTGGCGCAGGTCGAGGGTGGCTACTCGCCCGACGCCGGCAAGAAGGCGGCCCAGGATGCACTTCAGGCCAACCCGGACATCAACGTCATGGTGGGCTCGTCGCAGGCGATCCTCGGCGCGGAGACAGTAGTGGACCCTGCCAAGGTGAAGTTGATCGGCAACGGCGCTTCCTGCGAGGCTTTCGACGCGGTCAAGGCCGGCAAGTGGTACGCCTTGTACAACCTGGACACAGTGGCGATGGGCTACGAGTCGGTCATCCTCGGCTCGGAGATTGCCAACGGTGGTACGCCGGCGCTGGTCATCAACAGCCAGGACCTGCGCAATCCGAAGGGCACGGCCGACGTCATCGCTGATTACGAGTGCGCGTACTCGGATCTCGGCTGATAACTGACTGACTGACATGAAAGTCACATGGCGTGGGGAGGCGGTCGCATGACCGCCTCCCCACCCGTGCTTCAAGCGCGGAACGTCACTAAGAGCTTCGGGGCCACGCGTGCAGTCCGGGAGGTCTCCCTGGAGATCCCGACCGGGTCAATCTTCGGCCTGGTTGGCGAAAACGGAGCAGGCAAGTCAACGCTCGCCAAGCTATTCGCCGGGGTGCACGTCTCGGATAGCGGCGAGATCTCGGTCAGCGGTGAGGTCGTCTCCTTCAAGAGCCCACATGAGGGTATCCGCGGCGGCGTGTCGATGATGGCGCAGGAGATTATGCTGGTGCCGGAGGCCACGGTCGAGGAGAACATCCTCCTTGGCAGCATGCCGCGCCGCCTGATCTTCCCCAATCGCCGTGAGATGCGTCGCCGCTTCAAAGATCTTGTCGAGCTCACCCAGTTCGACCTTGACCCGAGGGCCAAAGTCTCGTCCCTTCGCATCGCTGATCAGCAGAAGGTCGAGATCATGCGAGCCCTCTCTCAAGACGCGCGCCTGATCATCATGGATGAGCCCAGCGCGGCCCTCACTGCCGATGAGGTCGAAAGGTTGCACGCTTCAATCCGCCAAATCGTCGAGCGTGGGGCCACAGTCCTGCTGATCTCACACTTTCTGGACGAGGTCTTGTCCCTCACGGACCGCGTTGCCATCATGCGCGACGGCGAGCTGGTGCGCGTCAGTGAAACGTCCCGCGAGACCGTCGACACGCTCGTGTCGGGAATGGTGGGCAAGTCTCTGGTCACTGAGTATTCACACGTACACCGAGCTCAGGACCGCCCCGTGCGCCTGTCGATCCGAAACCTCACTCGCCCCCCGGCCGTGGTGGACGTGTCCTTCGACATCCGCGAGGGCGAGATTGTCGGCCTCGCGGGACTTATCGGCTCAGGACGAACCGAAATCGCCCGGTGCATTTTTGGCGCTGACTCTCCTTCGAATGGAGAGGTGCTCCTCGACGGGAAGGCAGTGCGAATCCGGTCGCCCAAGCAGGCGATAGACAGCGGGATCTTTATGGTCCCCGAGAGTCGTAAGGAGCAAGGACTCGTTCTCGGAGCGTCCATCGCCGACAACCTCACCTTGGCGTCCCTCTCGCGTGCGACGAAGGCTGGCGTCGTTTCTGGCCGCGCTATTCGGCAGACAGCACAGAGACTGGCTGAGGACGTGGACTTGAGGTTCACGTCCATCGCTCAGCCTGCCTTGTCGCTCTCGGGGGGCAATCAGCAAAAGATTCTCTTCGGGCGCGCTATCGATGTGGCTCCGGCCGTCCTGATAGTGGACGAGCCGACCCGCGGTGTGGATATTGCCGCGAAGAGAGGAATCCACGCGACTTTGCAGCACATGGCCGATCAGGGGCTCGCCGTGCTGTTCATCTCCAGTGAGATTGACGAGGTCCTGGGCGTGTGCAATCGAGTCTTGGTGGTCCATCGCGGGCGCATTCAGGCCGAGTTCACGCCCCCTTACGACCAAGAGGCCGTGTTGTCGGCGTTCTTCGGAAAGGACGGTAAGCGCAGTGCTTGAGAGAGTCCGGAGCTACGGCATCGTCGGCGTCTTTGCCATCCTCTTCATTGCTCTATCCATCGCGTCCCCGTCCTTCCTCTCGTTTCAGAACGCCGCCAACATCCTGGATCAGTCAACAATTCTGTTCATCTTCGCGGCGACCACTACCGTGGCAGTCATTGCGGGCATCTTCGACCTGTCAATCGCAGCTGTGGCAACGGCAGCGGCGATCATGACAGTCAATGCCATTAATTGGTTCGGCATGTACCCGGGCATTGTGGCGGGGGTGCTGTTCGGCGCCCTACTGGGTTTGGTGACGGGCCTCGCAATCACTGCTACAAACGTCAATTCCTTCATTGGCACTTTGGCCGCGTCGTTCACGTATAGGGGGCTCGGTCTTGTCCTTGCCGCGGGGGGATTGGTGACCATTGCGGACAAAGAGGTGGCTGCGTCGCTGAATGAGGTGATGGAGGGCAAGATCCTCGGAATCAAGGGAGCGGTCTGGATCTCCCTGGCCTTCGTGGTCTTGGTGGGCCTCCTCCTGTCGAAGACGGTATTCGGCAAGTGGGTTTACGCGGTGGGCGGCAATCGTGAGGCGGCCTTCCTGGCAGGCATTCGAACTCAGCGCGTCCTCGTCGGGTGTTACGTTCTGTCGGGCGTAGGGGCCGGGATAGCCGGAGTCATCTATGCGGGGCGATACGGATCCGGCGCCACTAATGCCTATAACGACACCTTCGTTTTCACGGCCATTGCTGCCGTTGTCGTAGGCGGCGTCAGCATTTTCGGAGGCTCGGGGGCAGTGTGGAGGGGAATCATGGGGATTCTCACCTTCGCCCTCATCAGCAACGGACTGAATTTGCTGGGGGTCGACACGACGTATCAGCTGACGATCCTGGGCCTGCTGATCTTCATCGCGGTCGCCGCGGATCAAGCGTTCCGGCGCACCACGAGGACGTAGGGCGTCGCCTTGGGCCGGAGCGAGGGGAACGGGGCAGTCTCGGTCACGTTCATCGGTCCTGGAGAGTTCGCCGAGATGCCAAGTGACGTGCAGGGAGTTCTTTCGGTCCAGGGCTTCTCAGGTGCCCTGGGCGATCGAGCAGTCACGACGGGGACTGGCATGGAAGTCCATTGTGGGCTGGGTTGGGTTCCAGACCGCCGGGTCCTGCGAGACGCTGTTCGCGGACTAGGGCTTGCACCGGGGTCGCGCGTGCACGTGAGCGTTCCCGCTTCCTCATCGCATGCACTGCTCCACGGGGCCATCGCCGAACTGCTCGCGGCCGGATTCGAAGTGCGGGGGTCCGGCCCTGGTCCCACCGGGATGGATGACCCTCGCGCCGAAGCGCAGGCGATTCGGCTCGCGCGTGACTGGACCAATGCATCAGGTGGCACGTTGACACCCGTCGCGTTCGCGGGGGTGGCTCGGGAAGTCGCGCACGAGTGCGGCCTGTCCGTGGATGTCTGGGACCGCGAGCGCTTGCAGCGCGAGGAGTGCGGCGCCATACTCGCGGTCGGGCAAGGATCCATGCACGAGCCGTGCCTCATCGACATTCGTTACGAGCCACAGGATGTGCGCGGGACCGTGGCGCTCGTAGGCAAGGGCGTGACCTTCGATTCGGGCGGCTTGTCCTTGAAGTCGCCGAGTGCCATGGCATCCATGCGCATGGACAAGGTTGGGGCGGCCACTGTCCTTGCGGTCATGAGTACCCTGCGCGAGCTCGAAATTCCCCTCCGAGTGCGCGGAATCCTGCCGATGGCGGAGAACATGATCGGGTCGAAGGCCGTGCGTCCGGGCGACATCGTGCAGGGTCGTGCGCGAATCCCCATCACGATCGTGGATACGGACTTCGAAGGCAGAGTGCTCATGTCCGACGCACTCGCGCTGGCATCGGAGGAGGATCCGGACTGCATCATCGACCTCGCCGCCCTGACGTATCAGGTGACGTTGGCGCTAGGCATGGACATTGCGGGACTTTTCAGCAACGACGATGTCCTGTCCGAGGAGCTCATGGAGGCCGCGGCTAGTGCTGGTGAGGGGCTGTGGCGACTGCCGCTGGCGCGCCAGTATGAGGACCAGGTGAGCCTCGGTGATGGCGTCAAGAATCACCCTGAGTCGGACGTGGGCCGGGCGATCACGGCGGCCCTCTTCCTCCAGCGTTTCGTCCGGCCCGGGATCCCGTGGGCTCATCTGGACATCTCGGGTCCGGCGTGGTCGGGGCCTGCCAGCGGCCCGGGCGCCACCGGCTTCGGAGTCGGCACCCTTCTCGCCCTCCTGAGGAACAGGGCAGGTTGACCGGTCCCTAGTGGTATGTAATATTCCACTACAGCAGGCCCTCACTCGATCCCCGGGAGTCCCCATGACCAAGCCCTGGCGCGGCATCCTCACCGCCACCGCCCTGCCCTTCACCGCGACTGGTGCCGTCGACTACGACCGCTACGCCGAGCACGTCGCCTGGCTCATCGCCAACGGCAGCGACGGGGTCGTGTGCAACGGCTCGCTCGGCGAGTACCAGACCCTCACCCACGAGGAGCGGGCCAAGGTCGTCGAGACCGCCGTTGCCGCGGCCACGGCCGCGGGCGGCGTGGTCGTCCCCGGTGTCGCGGCGTACGGATCGCAGGAGTCGCGCCGCTGGACGGAGCAGGCGGCCGAGGCCGGAGCGGTCGCGGTCATGCTGCTGCCGCCGAATGCC
>JBPCSL010000139.1:0-8441 GCA_051007175.1 Candidatus Nanopelagicales bacterium | reverse complement strand
GGGGCAGGTCGGCGACACGAGCAATACGACTCGATGTCGCGCGTGCGACACCGCCGCGCGAGATCGGGTCGCATCTCACCGACCTTCATCGCCGACGCGGATGGGCGGGTCCGTCAGCCTGCGTCCACCTCAGCCCGCTCTCCCAACTGCCGTTGGGTGCCAGGACGATGGTTTCGAACAGCGATGCCCCGAGCGTGAAAGCCACTGGGAGGATCGCATCGATCAGGCCGACGACCAGGGGATCCTCGCGCCCGGAGGTCTCGGCCGCCACCTGCGTCGGACCGACCTTTCGTCCTTGAGCGTCGTGCCCGAGATGAAGCCGTGCGCGGAGCGGCTCTGCCGCCCTCCGGATCCACACGTCCAGCAGTGCCATCATCGACGGCCAGTGATGTGGCGCGCCGTCTCCTCCTGCGCCACTAGGCCACGTGAGTAGTCTCAGGGCGGACGGGCCATCACCTTGGCTCTAACGACATACTTGGGCGCTAGCCAGTCGTGAGGATCGGGCGGAGGTCAGCGATGGCGACCTTGGCCGGGGGCGTACGTCGGTTCCTGGGGTCGCTGTGTCCATCTATGGCGGGGTACCGCCGAGCCTGGCTGGCCCGCGACGCCATCGCGGGGATCACGATCGCAGCCATCGCCATCCCGGGTCAGATCGCGGTGGCCAAGGTCGCCGGCATGCCCCCGACAACGGGGCTTTGGGCGTGCATCGCGGCCGGCCTGGTGGGATTCCTGTTCATCGCGAACCGTTTCCTGTGGGTTGGTGCCGACTCGACGACCGCCCCTCTGGTCATAGCGGGCCTGTCGTTGATGGCTGCCCCGGCATCTACGCAGTACGTGCAGCTGGCCGTGACACTCGCCCTTTTGGTCGGTGTGGCTCTCGTCGTGGTGGCCCTTGCGAAGATGACCTGGATGGCCGACCTGCTGTCCCGTACAGTGGTGGCCGGCTTCATGGCGGGCGTCGCGACGATCATCGTCATCGGTCAATTGCCCGCGCTGCTGGGCATCCCACCGGGCGGCACTCACACCGTGACGAAGCTGGGGCATGTGCTGGCCAGCCTGGGGCAGATCAACCCAGCATCGGCGTTGATCGGCATCATCTCGCTGGCGGCTCTTCCCTTGTTCACGGTGCTCAACCGCAGACTTCCGGGGGCGTTGCTGGTGGTCGCACTGGCAACGCTGGCGACCGCGGCACTCTCACTGACTCGATTCGACGTTGAGGTACTCGGCCCGCTCCAGAGTGGTTTGCCGCAGTGGGTGTGGCCGGATCTCTCCCTTGACGCCTTGCGCGGCTTGTTGCCGACTGCGCTGTCCATCACGCTGCTCTCGATCGCCCAGAGTGCCGCAACGTCACGGAGTAGCGCAGATGCCGGGGGATTCTCGACGTCACTGCGATCAGACTTCGTCGGCGTGGGGGCGTCCAATCTGGCGTCGGCTGGCGTTGGCTCGTTCAGCGTCGATGTCAGCCCGGGGGCTACCGCAGTTATGGCCGCATCCGGGGCGAAGACCCAGCTCGCCTCGGCCTTCGGAGCCCTGGCCGTGCTGATGATCGTGCTCTTCGCCGGAACCCTGCTGGCCGATCTCCCTACCGCGACGCTCGCGGCGATCATGATCGTGCTCTCGGTGCGGATCGTGAACGTCAAGGAGATCCGTCGGATCGCCAAGTACAGTCGCACGGCCTTGGCGCTGGCGGTCATGACCTTTGCGGCGGTGATCGTGCTTGGGGTGGAGATCGGCGTCCTGATTGCTGTGTCGGTGGCCTTGATTTCACGCGCAGTCCAGACGTCGCGACCGGAGATCGTCGAACTGGGACGCCGCCAGGACGGACATTGGCTTCCGCTGGCGGAGTCGAGAGCGGCCGACCCGAGTCGCATTCTCGTGTTTCGGCTGAACGGCCCACTATGGTTCGCCAACGCCAACTGGTACCACGACTCGGTGATGGATCGTCTCGCCGCGGACCCAGCAACTCGCGCCGTCATCTTGGATGCGGTGACGATTGACGACATGGACTACACCGGCGCCAGCGTCCTCAAGGACTTGGTCATCGTCATGAGGGGCCGGGGCATCGACGTCGCCGTCGCCCGGGTGCGGGGCCGAACCAACGACAGCCTGACACGCATCCGCCTCACTTCAGCATTGCCGGACGATCGGATCTTCTCTTCGGTCGAGGATGCATATGCGGCCCTGAACTCTCTGGGATCCCGTTCAAGGTAGAAGACCCCAGCCGGATGGGGAGCTCGCCTAGCGACGCAAGTATCCGATCAGATTCCTCAGGAGTCGTCGATGGCCGCGTTGATGCCGCGACGCCTATTCGGGCGCCGCGGCTCCCCCCGCCCGCCGGCCCGTGGGGCATGTGCCCACGTCACAGGGGGTCCATCCCAGTAGGGCGGGTGGGACTCGAACCCACGACCTGACGGATTATGAGTCCGCTGCTCTAACCAACTGAGCTACCGCCCCGATACGGTGAAGGCACCCGCACCGCCCTCACATTGTGCTGGAGGTCCCACCATGCGCGTCCGCGCCCTCGCCCTCGTCGCCGTCCTCGGGATCGCCGCCCTGGTCGCCCCCGGCGCGGCCCAGGCCAAGGCCCCCCCGACCAAGAACCTCACCTTCACCGCCCGCTTCACCAGCCTGGGGACGACCCTCACCACCCTCCCCGGCGGCCACACCTACGGCTGGAACCACCTCACCGGCCCCACGACGTGGGGGAAGAAGAAGGCGACGATGGACTTCCTCGGCAGCGTCAACTACGTCGACGGCACGGGCCCCTTCGGCGGGCTCATCACGGTGACCCGCTCCGACGGCACCCAGCTCGGCTTCTCGGTGAGCGGCTGGGCGACCACCCCCTCGAACGAGACCGGCACCGCCGACGCCACCTTCGCCGGCACGGTGATCGTGATCGGGGGCACCGGGCCCTATGAGGGCGCCACGGGGACGGGCACGATGTCCGGATTCCGGAAGGCGGCCCTCGGCAGCCCCGTGGAGCTCACGTTCTCGCTCACTGTCCAACCATAGGGTGACCCAGGTCACCCCGCGATATCCCCCGGACAGTGCGCTTCCGATTGGCCCGTCGTGACCTGACTGTTACCATCGGACCGGCGCCGCCAGGCGCTGAAGGACACGACCACAGCCGAGTCCACGCCCCCTCGGGGGCTGGAGCCGGGGACCCAGGTTCCTGGGGCGAATCGGTGGGGCTCACCCCCCGCCGTAGGGCAATCCCCGCCCGAGCCCGTCAGCTCACCCGGTAGGCGCAAGGGATATGAGGACGACGTGCCGCACCTGAACCGCCGAGTACGACGAGCCGTGACGGCCGTCGTTGCCGCGACAGCGATCGCCGCCACCGGCCTCCTGGTCTCCACCCCCTCCAGCGCGGACCTCCGCGAGGACGTGGCCAATGCCAAGGCCTACCTCGAGGATCTCCAGATGCAGGCCGCGGCCGCCCACGGGCGCGTCGAGGACGCCCAGTACTCCCTGGACCAGGTCCGGGCGAAGCAGGGCAAGACCAAGCAGAAGGTCGAGCAGGCCAAGGCCCAGCTCGCCGAGACCCAGGACACCATCGGCCGCTACGCCGCGACCGCCTACCGGTCCGGCGGAGTCGACTCCTCCCTCCAGCTCCTCCTCGTCGACGACGCCCAGCAGTTCCTCGATCAGGCCGTGGTCCTCGACATCGTGGCCACCGGCCAGAGCGTGGCCCTGCGCAAGACCCAGCAGGCCCGCCTCCAACTCGCCCAGGCCACCGCCGAGCTCGCCCAGCAGGAGCAGGCAGAGCAGGCGGCCGTGGCCGAGGTGCAGGCGCGCAGCGACGAATTCGACCAGGCCGTCCAGCAGGCCGACTCCTACCTCAACAGCCTCCAGGACGAGCTGCGCCAGCAGATCGAGGCCGAGCGCGCCGCGGCAGCTGCCGAGGCCGAGGCCCGCGCGCAGGCCGCGGCAGCCGCACTCAACACCGGTGGCTCCGGGGGCGGCGGCAATGGCGGCGGTTCCTCCTACTCCAATGACGCGGCCAGCGGTGGCAGCGGCGGCGGCAACGGTGGGGGCAGTGACAATGGCGGCGGCTACAGCGGCGGCAGTGGCGTCTCCTCGGACCGCGCGGCGATCGTCGTGGCCTACGCCCTCGCCCAGGTCGGCAAGCCCTACAGCTACGCCGCGCAGCCGCCCAGCTCCTGGGACTGCACGAAGCTGACCTCGTGGGCGTGGGCCCAGGTGGGCGTGCAGCTGACCCCCTACTCCTACGCCCAGGCGCAGGAAGTCCGCCGGATCTCCCCCGATGAGCTCCAGCCGGGCGACCTGCTCTTCTTCTTCGAGAACGGCGCTCACCACGCCTCCATGTACATCGGCGGCGGCCAGATCGTCGAGGCGTCCAGCCCGGAGGTCGGCGTGCGCATCTCCGACGTCTGGAACTCCTGGAACGTCGAGCACTTCTCCTGGGCCGGCCGTCCCTACGGCTGATCCACCCTCTGACTGAGAGAAAGGCCCCCGGATCCCCGGGGGCCTTTCTCGTGCCCGGCCGCTACTGTCGGCGGGTGCCCACTCCCGGTCCGCTTCGCCTGGGCACGGCCACCTTCGGCGCCGATGACCTCACCGTCATGGCGATCGTCAACCGGACTCCCGACTCGTTCTTCTCGGGCGCCCGCACCTACGGCCTCGCCGAGGCGCTCGAGCGCGTGGACCAGGTCGTCGCCGAGGGCGCACGCATCGTCGACATCGGGGGCGTGAAGGCCGCGCCCGGCGACGAGGTGGACGAGGCCGAGGAGTCGCGCCGCGTCGTCGACCTCATCGCCGCGGTCCGGGAGCGGCATCCCGCGGTCGTCATCTCCGTCGACACTTTTCGCGCGACCGTCGCCAACCTCGCCTGCCAGGCCGGCGCAGATCTCGTCAACGACGCCTGGGGTGGCTGGGACCCGCAGGTCGCCGAGGTCGCCGCGCGGCACGACGCTGGACTGGTCTGCACCCACGCCGGCGGCCTGGCCCCGCGCACGCGGCCCCATCGCGTGGAGTACGCCGACGTCATGGGGGCCGTCCGCTCGACGGTCACCGCGCTCGCGGACCGTGCGGTGGAGGCCGGGGTCCGGCCCGATGGGATCGTCATCGATCCCGGGCACGACTTCGCGAAGAACACCCGTCACTCCCTCGAGGTGACCCGACGGCTGCCCGAGCTCGTCGACACCGGCTGGCCCGTGCTCGTCGCGCTGTCGCGCAAGGACTTCATCGGCGAGAGCCTCGACCTGCCGACGGACGAGAGGCTCGAGGGCACCCTGGCCGCGACGGCGATCAGTGCCTTCCTCGGCGCACGTGTCTTCCGCGCACACGACGTGCCCGCGACGATGCGCGTGCTGCGCATGGTGGCGGCGATCCGCGGCGATGACGTGATCGCCTCGGCCAAGAGAGGGCTGGCATGACCGTCCTCTCGGTGGGCTTCATCCCCGCCGCCCCGCTGCTCGTGCCACCGCTGGCCGGCCTCGACACCGATCGAGACGAGGGTCTGCGGGCCGTGGTGCGCGAGGTGGTGCGCACGGTCATCGCATCTCTGATCCCCGGCGCGACCCTCGTCATCATCGGATCCGCGCCCGAGACCTCGACGTACGTCGGCACCTGGGACTTCGCCCCGCTCGGCCTGCGCCTGCGGGGCACGGGCCCCGGGACGTTGCCGACGCCGCTCGGGATCGCCGCCTGGTTCGTCGACGAAGCGGGCTACGCAGGTCCGCGCGAGTACGTCGGGGTCTCCGACCGCGCGCCATCCGCGGCGTGCGCGACGCTCGGCCACTCGCTCTCCTCCGGCCACCAGGTCGCCCTCCTCGTTGTGGGCGATGGCAGTGCGCGACGGGACGAGAAGGCACCGGGATACCTCGATGAGCGGGCCGCGGGCTTCGATGCGCTGGTGGCGCAGGCCCTCTCGACTGGGGATCCGCAGGCCGTCCTGGCGGTGGACGCCGACCTGGCACGCGAGCTGCTCGCGAGCGGCCGGGCCCCATGGCAGGTGGCGGCCGGCGCCGCGCGCGGGCAGTCGTGGGCCGCTGAGCTGCTCCTGGAAGCGGCGCCCTATGGCGTGGGATACGTGGCGGGGATCTGGCTCCTGCACCTGGACTCGAACCAGGAACCACTCGATTAACAGTCGAGTGCTCTGCCAATTGAGCTATGCAGGATTGACGCCTTGAAGGATAGCAATGGCCCCTAGACGCCGAGGGTGGCCCTCAGGCTGGCCAGGGCCTCGTCGGCGCGGCGCCGGATCTCGGGGTCGCTCGGGTCGAGGCCGGGATCGAAGGTCACCGTCCAGCGCAGGCCGTCCCCGGAGCGCCGGCCGACCACGCGGGCGCCCAGGTCTCCATCGATCGCCACGCGCTCACTCACCACGATGGTGGACGTCACCCGCTCGTAGACGACCGTGGGCAGCGCCCCGGGATCATCGAGACGCACGCGCCACGCCCGGTCAGGCCCGCGGGCATCGCGCCGACCCTCGACCACGAGGACGGACTCCTCGCTCCACGACGCCTTGGCGATCTGGTCCCACGGCAGCCTGATGGGCTCCGGCACCGAGACGTAGAGCGCGGTATCGGTGGCGATGGCATAGGTGCCTGGTGCGCCCGCAGGACACCACGCGAGGACTCGCTCCCCCGCGCCCACCGCATCGCGCACCTCGCGTGGCGTACGCCGGAACATCACTCGCCGTGCTTCTCGCGCAGATCGCGGCGGTAGGCCTCCAGGGCCATGAGGTCGGCGAAGGCCTTGCCCTGCTCGGGGCTGCCCTCCTCCATCCGCTGCATCTGCCCGCGCAGGTCCGTGACGCGTCGGGCGGCATCCATCTCCAAGAGACGAGCCAGCACCGCGGTGGCGAAGCGGGCATCGACGCCGCCCGACACGGGCAGGGGCTCGACGGTCAGGGCGCGCACCCGGGAGCGGATCTCGTCGTCGGGGCAGGCACGCAGGACCGCGTCGATCCAGGCCAGGCCGGCGACCTCCGCGCGCGGGCCGCCGGCCGCAGCGATGGCCTCGTGGACCGCGCGGAGCCCGTCGTCGGTGTAGGCGCCGGGCTCGACTGAGGAGTACCAGGTGGCGCAAAGCCCCGGCTCCTGCAGGGCGCACTTGAGTGCCTCCCGCTGGACGGCGATCTCGGGATCGCGCGCGTCGGGGCGACGTGCGGGCTCACCGGCGCTCGCCCCCTTACCGCCGACGGCGCGTGTCACCGTCGCGACATCGAGGCCCAGCCAGCCCGCGAGTCGGCGGACGTATTCGGGGCGCAGCGCCGGGTCCTTGATGCGCGCCACGATGGGAGCCGCCTCGCGCAGCGCGGCGACCCGGCCCTCGGCCGTCTCGAGGTCGTGCAGGGCGAGGGTGGAGCGGATGGCGAACTCGAAGAGCGGCACGCGGTGCTGCACGAGGTCGCGCACGGAGACGTCACCGTGCTGCTGGCGCAGGTCGCAGGGATCCAGGCCATGGGCCTCCACCGCGACGAACGTCTGGGCCACGAAGCGCTGGTCGTCGTCGAAGGCCTTGAGCGCCGCACGTCGACCGGCCTCATCGCCGTCGAAGGTGAAGACGACCTCGCCCCGCATGGTGTCGTCATCCATGAGGAGTCGGCGCAGGACCTTGATGTGATCGGAGCCGAACGCCGTGCCGCAGGTGGCCACCGCCGTCGTCACGCCCGCGAGATGGCACGCCATGACGTCGGTGTAACCCTCGACCACGACGACCTGCTGCTGCTTGGAGATCTCACGCCGCGCCCGATCGATGCCATAGAGCACCTGCGACTTCTTGTAAAGCGGGGTCTCCGGGGTGTTGAGGTACTTGGGGCCGTCGTCGTCCTCGAGGAGCCGCCGCGCGCCGAAGCCCACGACATCGCCCGCGAGGTCGCGGATGGGCCAGACAAGGCGCCCCCGGAAGCGGTCGTAGATGCCGCGGCTGCCCTGGGAGACCAGCCCGGAGGCGGTGAGCTCGGCATCGGTGAATCCCCGCTGGCGCAGGTGGGAGGTCAGCGCGTCCCAGGACTTGGGCGCGAAGCCGATGCCGAAGTCGGCGGCCACGGCGGCATCGAAGCCCCGCTCGGTGAGGAACTGCCGCCCTACGACCGCCTCGGGGCTGGTGAGCCGCTCGGTGAAGAAATCCGCGGCCGCCTTGTTGGCCTCGACCAGCCGGGTCCGCTGGCCCTGCTGCCGATGGACGCCGGCCCCGCCCTCGACGTACCGCAGGGTGACGCCGGTGCGACCGGCCAGCTTCTCCACCGACTCCGCGAAGGTGAGGTGGTCGAGCTTCTGCACGAAGGAGATGACGTCGCCGCCCTCCTGGCAGCCGAAGCAGTAGTACATGCCGCGACTCGGGGTGACGTGGAAGGAGGGCGAGCGCTCATCGTGGAAGGGGCACAGCCCCTTGAGGGATCCGCCTCCCGCCGGCTTGAGGGCCACGTAGTCTCGGACCACCTCGTCGATGCGGGCCTTCTCGCGCACGAGGGC
>JBPCSL010000138.1:0-6832 GCA_051007175.1 Candidatus Nanopelagicales bacterium | reverse complement strand
CTTCCTGCTCCTGGGCATCGCCGTCATCGGCGGTGCTGTGATGCTCGCCACGGGCCGCTATTCCGCCACGCTCCCCGAGGCACCCCCGGACCAGGCGATCGATCCGCTGCCGGACATCCCCGTGGGCGAGCTGACCCCGGGCGAGGTCGAGCAGGTGCGCCTCGACCAGGCGCCGCGCGGCTATCGCATGGCCGACGTGGACGAGCTCATCGACCGGCTCTCGGCCGAGATCGCCGCGCGTGACGACGTCATCGCCCTGCGCGATGCCGAGATCGCCGAGCTCCGAGGGGATCCGGGCGATCGCGACTGACTCCGGGGTTGTCGTGGGCGACGATGGCCTGCCCCGCTGCCCCTGGGGAGCGGCCCCGGCGGACTACCGCGCGTACCACGACCGGGAATGGGGCCGGGCCGTGCGCGGCGACCGCGAGATCTTCGAGCGACTGAGCCTGGAGGCCTTCCAGTCGGGCCTGTCCTGGCTCACGATCCTGCGCAAGCGCGACTCCTTCCGCGCCGCCTTCGCCGACTTCGACCCGCAGGCCGTCGCGGCGTACGACGAGGGTGATGTCGAGCGGCTGCTCGCCGACGTCGGCATCGTGCGCAACAGGGCCAAGATCGAGGCCACCATCGCGAATGCGCGCACCCTGCTGGCGTGGCACGCGGAGGAAGGCGACGACGCCCTGGACTCCCTCGTGTGGTCGCTGGCGTCGCCGGCCGAGGGACCGGTGACCCTGGCGGACGTGCCCTCGGCCTCCCACGCCTCGCGCGAGCTGGCGCGGCTCCTGCGGGCGCGCGGCTGGCGGTTCCTGGGCCCCACGACGGGCTATGCCGCCCTCCAGGCGATGGGGGTTGTCAACGACCATCTCGTCGGCTGCCATGCGCGCGGGGCCAGCGGACCTGGCACGGGCCCGGTGGGGAATAATGGGGCCCGGCCGCCCCAGGCGGCCCGGTCGCCTCGTGCGGCCGCTGGGTCCCCGAGGACCCCCGTGTAGTGCCGAGGAAGGGGACACCATGGCCGCCATGAAGCCGCGGACGGGCGACGGTCCGCTGGAGGTGACCAAGGAGGGGCGTGGTTACGTGATGCGGGTCCCCCTCGAGGGAGGTGGACGGCTCGTGGTCGAGCTCAATGCCACCGAGGCCAAGGAGCTCGGCGACAAGCTGCTCGCCGTCTTCGCCTGAGTCGTGAGGCCCCGTCCCGGTGCGCCGGGCGGGGCTGCTTTATGCCTCGGGCTCGGCCTCGGGCTCGGGGCCGCGGCGTACCGCCAGCAGCAGCCCCTCGCCGACGGTGAGAAGGCTGGCCACCCAGTCGGGGTCGTCGCGCAGGTGCTGGGCGATGTCGCGGTGAGCCGGGTCGGTCCCGTCGTCGGAGAGCACGTGCGTGAGGGCGATGACGCCCCCGGGGCGCAGCAGGCGCTCGGCCTGGCGGAGGAGGTCGTGCTCCTCGCCGATGCCGAGGGGGACCGACGCACCGACGACGAGCACGTCGTACGCACCGTCGGTGAGGCGCATGAGGACGTCGAAGGGATTGCCCGCAATCGTGCGCACCCGCGTGTGGGGGACACCCATGCGCATGAAGGTGTCGCGCGCTGCCGACTGCAGCTCGGGGTCGGCATCGACGGTGGTGAGCACGCCGTCGTCGGTGAGGCCGCCGAGGATCCAGCCTCCCGAGACGCCGGTCCCCGATCCGACCTCGACGACCGCGCCCGCGTTGACCGCGGCGACGACCAGGCGCAGTAGCGACCCGACCGGCTTGCTGATGCTCGGCGTGCGCAGGGCGACGGCGGTGCGCCGCGCCGCGGCGATCTCGGGATCCTCCTCGGACCATCCATCGGCGTAGGCCCAGGTGAGCGGGCTGGGAGGCAGGTCGGCTGACGTCACGGGGGGAGCCTAGTCGGCAGGCGCGGGGTAGCCGAGCGAGGCGGCCAGCTCGCCGGCCACCGCCTCGAGACTGCGGATCTCCTTGGGACGGATGGGCTGGGGCACCGCCTCGTCCTTGCCCCGGCGGCGCACCTCGAGGACTCGAGGATCCACCGACAGCCCGGTGTACGTCGCGAGCGCGGGGAGCACGGCCGGGTCGCGGGTCAGGTCCTCGAAGCGCACGAGCATCGCGTCGAGGGTGCCGGCTTGGGCCAGGAAGCTCTCGGTGAGCCGACGCCAGTGTTGGCCGAAGGCCTCGGCATCGAAGACGGGACGGTCGGGGAAGCGGTCGTACCAACCGCCGCGCACTCGATAGGACCGGTAGGCGTCGTAGGGATTGCGGATGAGGAACACTAGGCGGGCGTCGGGGAAGAGCAGGCGCAGGTACGCCGCCTGGAAGGCGTCGACGCGCACCTCCTTGAGGCCCCAGCGACGGAACCCCGCGCGCCGTGCGGGCTCGGCGAGCAGCTCGGTGAGAAACGCGCGGTGCGCCTGCTCGAGGTCCGGCACCGACGGGTAGAGGTTGGCCACCCAGGACTCGGCGGGGTCGAAGGACTCGCCCTGCACGCGGTGGTCATGGAAGTGATCGGGACGCGGATAGCCCTCGCGGAAGGGCAGGTACATGTCGGTCATCTGGCGCAGCGGATCGCGCTGGCCGAAGGGCTCCCCCCAGATGAGCGCCTCACCACCGGACATGAGCAGGCGCTGGAGCAGGGTGCTGCCGGCACGCCATGACGAGGAGAGGACGAAGACCGGCTGCTCGCCATCGGAGTCCAGGGGGCGCGCCCACCGGTCGAGCTGTCCGAGCCACCGCCCGCTGTCGGTCTCGTCGATGGCGAGGTCCTGGTGGCGCTGCCAGGCGCGTGCCGACCAGGGAATCGGCGTGCGAGCCCCCTTCTTCCGCTTGCCCTCGCCGGCGCCGTCGGC
Source organism: Candidatus Nanopelagicales bacterium (assembly GCA_051007175.1). Lineage (GTDB taxonomy): Bacteria > Actinomycetota > Actinomycetes > S36-B12 > S36-B12 > Mxb001. Next base: position 3,991 of record JBPCSL010000138.1, on the reverse strand, counting down.
GTCCACCGCGGCGACGACTGCGGTCACGTCGACATCGGCGTGCGCCTCGGCCTGTGCCACCTGCTGCGTGTCGATCCGCAGCGAGTCGTAGAAGCCGGTGAGGACATTGGCCTTCTCTGGGGTCACCACCTCGACAAAGCGGGTGCCGGGGCGCGACCACAGCAGGTTCGCCGACGAGGCGCCGTGCTGGGCGACGACGGCATCGGCCTGCCGGAAGAGCCGTACCTGCTCGGTGAGGGGAAGTCCCTCGAGGGTGCGGACCGTCACCTCACCGAGCTCTGAGAGGGCGGCAGCAATGGCGTCGAGGTTGGGAATGGAGCGCCGCGCCGCGCCGCTGCGGTTGCCGAGCGCCGCCTCGCCGGACGGCATGGCGCGTTCGACGATGAGGATGCGCCGGACGCTGTCGTCGCGCTCGGCCGCGGGATCGATCCCGAGGGATCGCAGTGCGGCGCGGCGCACGGCCGGCCACGGGGCCTGCACGTGGGCATGCGGGCTGTCGAAGCCGCGGGCGCGCAGGCGCACCCGTGCTCGATGCGAGACCGACTCGAAGTCCTCCGCCGGGATGACCGTCACACGCGGCTGCACGCACTCGCCCCAGAGCCGGTCGAGCTCGCCGACCGACTGGACGGCGAGGGGCGATGCGAGTTCGAAGTCCTCGATCGCGTGCAGTGTCGGCGCGAAGTAGCCGATGAGGAAGTGGAAGAACCGGTCCGGTCGGCCGCTGCGGTTGTTCGGGGAGGCGACGACGTCGTTGTCCTCGGTGACTCCCACATGGCCTCCTTTGCCCCGGGCAGTATGCCGGACGGCACAATGGCGACGTGCCGCCGTTCCGCGTCCTCGTGCCCATCGTGCTGGGCGGTGCCGTCGTCCTCGGACTCCTCCTCGGGATCCTGGGCGGCGCTGCCGCCGGCATCATCGTGGTGGGAGCGAGCCGCGGCGAGACGTTCTTCATCGCCGCCCCCTCGTCCTCCACGGCCACGACGGGGAGCGTGGAACGCGCCCAGGGAAGCGTGGCTCGCATGGTCGAGTCGGCCCTGCCCGGAGTCGTGTCGATCGCGGTCGACGCCGGCCTGAAGTCGGGCTCGGGATCAGGCTTCGTCCTGCGGCCCGACGGCTACATCGTGACCAACAACCACGTGATCTCGGGGGCGTACGCCGACGACAGCATGTCGGGCACGGTCGAGGTCGTGATGGCCGATGGTCGGAGGCTCCCGGCCACCGTGGTCGGGCGCAATGTCTCCTATGACATTGCCGTCCTCTCCGTAGACGCGGACGGGCTCACGACGCTGCCGCTGGGGGACTCCGACACGGTGCGCATCGGCGACTCCGTCGTGGCCATCGGCTCCCCGCTCGGCCTGGACAGCACCGTGACCCTGGGCATCGTGAGCGCGCTCGACCGGCCCGTCATCGCGGGACGCGACGGCGAGTCCTCCTACATCAGCGCGATCCAGACCGATGCCGCGATCAACCCGGGCAATTCCGGAGGCCCGCTGCTCGATGGTGCGGGCCGCGTCATCGGCGTGACCTCCGCCATCGCCACCCTCGCGAGCGGCACCGGCAGCATCGGCCTGGGCTTCGCCATTCCCGTGAACGCCGTGCAGCGCATCGCCAACGAGCTCATCGACACGGGCGACTCCTCCACGCCGATCATGGGCATCACCCTTGACACGCGCTTCCAGGGCGAGGGGGCGCTCATCAACACCGTGACCCCGGATGGCCCCGCGGCCCGTGCCGGGGTCCGCCCGGGGGATGTCGTCGTGAAGGCCGATGGCCGCCCCGTCGCCAATGCCGACGAGATGGTGGTGGCGATCCGCAATCACGCCCCCGGCGAGACCCTGGAGATCACCGTGCGGCGAGACGGGGCCTCCCGGGACTTCCGCGTGGTCCTCCAGGGGCGAACCGGACCGTAGCCGGGCACAGCGCCCCGGGGTCGGCGTACTCTGGCCGCGTGTTCGACATCGGATTGGGCGAGATCCTGATCCTGGCCGTCCTCGGGCTCCTCATCTTCGGTCCCGAGCGGCTGCCGCGTGCCGCGGCCGACGCCTCCAAGATGCTGCGCAATGTGCGCGCCATGGCGAGCAATGCCCGGAAGGACCTGGCGGACTCCGCGGGGGTCGACTTCGCCGACGCCAAGGATGCGCTGCGCGACCTGCAGGACCTGCATCCGCGCCGCATGGTGGCCGGGCTCTTCGAGGACGATGCCGACGACGTCAAGCCCACGTCGGCGCAGCCGAAGGCCGCGGAGCCGGGTGCGGCGCGCTTCGACCCTGACGCGACGTAGCGTCGCGGGCGACGCGACGTAGCGCGCGGGCGACGCGACCTAGCGGGCCGGGGAGATCCCCAGCGACATGCCGGCCAGTCCGCGTGGCTGGCGAGCGAGCCGTGTCGCCACGTCGATGAGAGCGGCCGCGGCGGGGGATGACGGATCGGCCAGCACCAGTGGCTCACCAGAGTCGCCGCCCTCACGCAGGCGCACGTCGAAGGGCACGCGCCCGAGCAGCGGGACGTCGGTGCTGAGGCCCGCGGACAGTTGCTCGGCCACGCGAAGTCCGCCGCCGATGCCGAAGAGGTCGATGGGCTCCCCGCAGTGCGGACAGGGGAAGCCACTCATGTTCTCGATGACACCCACGACCTTCTGGTGCGTCTGCCCGGCGAGCATGCCGGCCCGGACGGCGACCTCGGCGGCCGCCGACTGCGGCGTGGTCACCACGACGACCTGCGAGCCGGGGAGCAGCTGGGCCGTCGAGATGGCGATGTCGCCCGTGCCGGGGGGCAGGTCGAGCAGCAGCACGTCGAGATCCCCCCACCACACGTCGGTGAGGAACTGCTGAAGCGCGCGGTGCAGCATCGGCCCGCGGAAGGCCACGGGCTCGGCGCTGCCGCCCGGCTTGAACGGAAGGATCGAGATCGCGCGCACGCCGTGCGCCTCCGGCGGCATGATCATGCCCTCGACGACCGTCGGCGCGGTCGTGATCCCGAGCAGGCCGGGCACCGAGTGGCCGTAGATGTCAGCGTCGACGATGCCGACCGAGGCGCCCTGCGCGGCCATGGCCACCGCGAGGTTGACGGTGACGGACGACTTGCCGACACCGCCCTTGCCCGAGGTGATGGCGTAGACATGCGTGCGCGAGCCGGGCTGGGCGAAGGGGATCTCCTTCTCCTCCTGTCCACCGCGCAGGGTGCGGCGCAGCTGCTGGCGCTGCTCGTCATTCATGACATCGAGGTCGACGTCCACATGGCGCACCCCCGGCACGGAGCCGACCGAGAGCGTGACCCGCTGCGTGATCGTGTCGCGCATGGGGCAGCCCGAAACCGTGAGGTAGATGCCCACCCGCACCCGGTCGCCGTCGATATCGACCGACTTCACCATGCCGAGGTCGGTGATGGGGCGATGGATCTCGGGGTCCTCGACCCGGGCGAGGGCAGCCTCGACCAGGGACCGATCAATGGAAGTCATGCGTTGATGCTAGGCCCCAGCCCCTGGTCCGGCGACTGGTCCTGCTCCTGCACCATCTCCCCGATCTCCTCCGCGAGGTCGCGCAGCTCACTGCGCACGTAATCGCGCGTGGCGACCTCGCCCAGGGCCATGCGCAGGGCGGCGATCTCCCGGGTGAGGTACTCGGTGTCGGCGATGAGCCGCTCGGTGCGCGCGCGATCCTCGAGGTACTGCACGCGGTCGCGGTCGGCCTGGCGGTTCTGGGCGAGCAGGATCAGCGGGGCGGCGTACGACGCCTGCAGTGACAGCATCAGGGTGAGGAAGATGAAGGGATAGGGATCGGGCTTCCACTGATCCGGGGCGAAGATGTTCCAGAGCAGCCACCCGACGATGACCACCGTCATCCAGGCAATGAAGCGCCAGCTGCCGATGAAGCGGGCGATCTGCTCGCTCAGCCGGCCCCACTGCTCGGGGTCGTACGTCGGCCCGCGCAGGCGGCTGCGATCGAGCGGCTGATCCATCCGCAGCTCGCCCCGACGGCGGGGACGAGGCGCC
>JBPCSL010000137.1:0-10465 GCA_051007175.1 Candidatus Nanopelagicales bacterium | reverse complement strand
AACGTGCCGAAGCGTCGCACCGCGACCCGAAGACGCGTCATGTCTGAGGAATGCCCGCGGCTTGCATGAATTCCCGTGCAGCGCGGACGCGGGAGCTGCCCTCCTCGGCGTCGTCGATGCCGATCGCCGCCAATGCGCGAAGGATGACGTTGTGGACCGCTTTGGTCGTCGTGCCGCGCTCGTGAGCAATCTGCTGATTGGACATGCCGAGCGACACCATGCGCAAGATCTCGATCTGGGTGCCCGACAGTCGCGCGAGTGGACGGCTGGGATCGCGGTCGTCACGGGGGGTTGCTGCTGCCTTGCCGCGGAGCACGGCATCCAGGCTCTCGATGAGGTTCTTGGGGTCAGACAGGAGGTCCTTGCGCAGGTACCCGGCGCCTTCAGGGAGGGAGTCGGCACTCCGACCGGCGAAGCGTGAGTCAGGCAGGTTGGTGAGGAAGAGGATGGCCGTCCCGGGTGCCTGAGCCATGATCGCGTCGGCGATGTCAAATCCCGACACTCCCCGGCCGAGGTCGATGTCCAGGATGACGGCGTCGGGATCCATGCGGCGCAGCATGCGGCTCGCAGCTGTGCCGTCGGCAACCGCACCGACGATGAAGCCGGCATGGGTCAGCGTCTCGGCGAGGAGACCCCGGGTAAGCGGATCGTCCTCGACGAGCATGACGCTTCGCCCATTGCCCACCACGGCCTCATCGTCGCAGAGGGCAGGAGCCACTGCACTGAGGTGTTCCCTTGCGGGAACATTCCTCTGTCTGCGAGGACACGAGGGCATAGACAGGGCCCTGGACCCGCAACGGCGGATCCAGGGCCCTGAGTGGGGAACCTATGCCTTCTTGGTCTCCCAGAAAATCTCGGAGATCTCATCGATCTTGCCGAGCAGCTGATCCGCGACGGCCACGTCGACGGTGCCCTTGGTGCCGCCGGCACCGGCGAGCTTGGTCGCCTCGTTGAAGAGCTGGTTGAGATTGGGGTACTTCTCGAAGTGCGGGGGCTTGAAGTAATCGGTCCACAGCACCCAGAGGTGCTCCTTCACCAGGTTGGAGCGATCTTCCTTGATCGAGATCGCACGAGCCTTGAAGTCGGGGTCGTCGGAGGCGTGGTACTTCTCCATGCACGCCTTCACCGACTGGGCCTCGATCTTGGCCTGGGCGGGGTCGTACACGCCGCAGGGCAGGTCGCAGTGGGCGTGGACCGTGGTGCGCGGGGCGAGCCACGCGGTGAGCCGAGTGAACATCATTCCTCCGTCCGGGGCGCTGAGCGCCGTCACTTCGGCGCCGGGGCGCCTCGCCTCACACCCTAGTGCGGGGCCTGAGCGGGGGCACCTCGTGATCGGGGATGATCCCTGCATGGCCCGGTTGCCCTGGTTCCGAGTGGCGGTCTCCGGCGACTCCATGGCGCCGACCCTGCGCGAAGGCCAGTGGTGGGTGGCGTGGCGCACCAGGACGTGTCGCCCGGGCGACATCGTGGTCATGGAGCACCCCGAGCACGACGGGCTCCTCGCGGCGAAGCGCGCCATTCGGCACGAGGACGGCGGCTGGTGGGTGGAGGGGGACAACCCCGATCACAGTCGCGACAGCCGGCATTTCGGCCCGGTGCCGGACGAGCGCATCGTCGGGCGACTCGTCATGAGGTACCGCTAGCGACTACTCGTCGTCGGGATCGTCGAGCCGGGCGAGCCAGGTGGCGAGCCTCTCGACGGGGGTCTCGAAGTCGGGGTTGAGATCGACGAACTCCCGGAGGCGCTCGGCCAGCCAGTCGAGGGTGACCTCCTCCTCGCCGCGGCGGCGCTGGAGCTCCTCGATACCTCGATCGGTGAAGTACATGGCTACGCAAAGGCCGTTTCGACGACCGCGCGCTGCTCCTCCTCGTGGCGGTGGTGACTGCCGACGGCCGGGGAGGAGGAGGACGGCCGCGATACGCCCTGGATGCTGCGACCCACGATGCCCGGGAGGTTGAGGGCCATGAAGGACCAGGCTCCCTGGTTGGCCGGCTCCTCCTGCACCCAGCGCAGGGACGCCGTTGACGGGTACTCCGAGAGGAGCGCCGGCAGGGTCCGGTAGGCGATCGGGTAGAGGCGCTCCATGCGGATGATCGCCGTGCGGTCGTCCCCGCGGCGCTCCCGCTCGGCGACGAGGTCGTAGTAGACCTTGCCGCTGCACAGCAGCACCCGCTCGGCCGTGGCTAGGTTCACCGTGGTGTCGGGGATGACGGGCCGGAAGCTCCCGGAGGTGAAGTCCTCGAGCGGGGAGGTCGCGGACTTCGCCCGCAGGAGTGACTTCGGGGTGAAGATCACGAGCGGTCGGACCATCGGCGAGTGCACCTGCCAGCGCAGCAGGTGGAAGAAGGACGCGGGGTTGGACGGCATGGCCACCGTCATGTTGTCCTGGGCGCACATCTGCAGGAAGCGCTCGACGCGCGCCGACGAGTGATCAGGCCCCTGGCCCTCATAGCCGTGGGGGAGCAGCATGGTCAGCGCCGAGCGCTGGTTCCACTTCTGCTCACCGGACGAGATGAACTCGTCGATGATCGTCTGGGCTCCGTTGACGAAGTCGCCAAACTGGGCCTCCCACATCACGAGTGCGTCGGGTCGTGCCACCGAATAGCCGTACTCGAAGCCGACGGCGGCGAACTCGGTGAGTGCCGAGTCGAACACCCAGAGCTTGGCCCCATCGCGGTAGAGCTGCTTGAGCGGCTTGAACTGCCAGCCGGTGGCCTTGTCGACGATAACCGCGTGCCGGTGGCCGAAGGTGCCGCGGCGGGAATCCTGCCCGGTGAGGCGGACTGAGCGACCCTCGAGGAGCAGGGACCCGATGGCGAGTGCCTCGCCCATGCCCCAGTCGATGGCATCGTCTTGGACCATCTGCGCGCGCCGCTGCAACTGGGGCGCGAGCCGCGGATGGACCGTGAAGCCCTCGGGCATGGTGAGCTGCGAGGCCACGACGAGGTCCACCGCATCCTGGGAGATGGACGTGTCGACCTCGGCGGAGGGCTGCTGCGGCGCGAGCTGCGACTGGCCCGTGCGCACGATCTCGGCAGATGAATCGCTGAAATCCGCCTCGTTGTCGCTGCGGGTGGCCTGGAAGACGCCCTCGAGCTGCTCCTGGAAGTGGCGCAGGGCCTCCTCCGCCTCCTCGACCGAGATGTCGCCGCGGCCGATGAGCGACTCGGTGTAGTGCTTGCGCACCGAGCGCTTCGTGTCGATGAGCTCGTACATGAGCGGCTGGGTAAGCGAGGGATCGTCGGCCTCGTTGTGCCCGCGGCGGCGGTAGGTGACGAGGTCGATGACGACGTCCTTGTGGAAGGCTTGGCGGAACTCGAACGCGAGCCGCGCGACGCGGACGACGGCCTCCGGGTCGTCGCCGTTGACATGGAAGATCGGTGACTGGATGCCGCGCGCGACATCGGTGGCGTAGACGCTGGAGCGGCTGTAGCGCGGCGAGGTCGTGAAGCCGACCTGGTTGTTGACGACGACGTGCACGGTGCCGCCCGTGCGGTAGCCCTGGAGCTGGGAGAGGTTGAGCGTCTCGGCCACGATGCCCTGTCCCGCGAACGCCGCGTCGCCGTGCAGCAGGATCGGGAGGATCGAGAACTGCTGCTCGCGCGGAAGCTGGTCCTGCTTGGCGCGCACGATGCCCTCGAGGACGGGATCCACCGCCTCCAGGTGCGAGGGATTCGCCGCGACGTACACGCGCGTCTCGAAGCCCTCGGTGCTGCGGTAGGTGCCGCTGGTGCCGAGGTGGTACTTGACGTCGCCCGAGCCCTGGACCGACTCCTCGCCGTAGTTGCCCTCGAACTCGGCGAAGATCTGGGCGTAGGACTTGCCCGCGATGTTGGTGAGCACGTTGAGCCGGCCGCGGTGGGGCATCCCGATCGCGACCTCGACCAGGCTCTCCCGGGCGGAGCAGCGCAGGACCTCGTCGAGGAGGGGGATGAGGGACTCGGAGCCCTCGAGGGAGAAGCGCTTCTGGCCGACGTACTTGGTCTGCAGGAACGTCTCGAATGCCTCGGCCTCGTTGAGCTTGTGGAGGATGCGCAGCTGCTCGTCGCGCGACGGCTTGGCGTGGGGGATCTCGACGCGCTTCTGGATCCACTCGCGCTGCTCGGGATCCTGGATGTGCATGTACTCGATGCCGATGCTGCGGGTATAGGAGTCGCGCAGGACGCCGAGGATCTCGCGCAGCTTCATGAGCGGGCGCCCGGCGAATCCGCCCGTCGCGAACTCGCGATCGAGGTCCCACAGTGTGAGCTTGTGGGAGAGGACGTCGAGGTCCGGGTGCATGCGCTGGGCGTACTCCAGCGGGTTGGTATCAGCCATGAGATGGCCGCGCACGCGGAAGGCGTGGATGATCTCCTGGACGCGGACGGTCTTGTTGAGGTCGGTCTCGTGCGAGGCCGAGATGTCGTGGGCCCAGCGGATGGGCTCGTAGGGGATGCGCAGCGAGCGGAAGACGGCGTCATAGAAGTCGTCCTCGCCGAGCAGCAGCTGATGGACCCTGCGCAGGAACTCGCCGGACTGCGCTCCCTGGATGATCCGGTGGTCGTACGTCGACGTGAGGGTGAGCGTCTTGGAGATCGCGTTGCGGACCAGCGACTCCTCGGAAGCCCCCTGCCACTCCGCGGGGAACTCCATGGCCCCGACGCCGATGATGCTGCCCTGGCCCTGCATGAGGCGGGGCACCGAGTGCTCGGTGCCGAGGGTGCCGGGGTTGGTGAGGCTCATGGTGGTGCCGGCGAAGTCGTCGACCGTGAGCGCACTGGTGCGCGCGCGGCGTACGACGTCCTCGTAGGCCGCCCAGAACTGGGCGAAGTCCATCGACTCCGCACCCTTGATGTTGGGCACGAGCAGCTGGCGGGTGCCATCGGACTTCGCGAGGTCGATGGCGATGCCGAGGTTGACCTGCTCATGGCGCGCGACGGCGGGCTTGCCATCGACCTCGGCGTACGCGTAGTTCATCTGCGGCACGGCTGCGAGGGCTCGCACGACGGCGTAGCCGATGAGGTGCGTGAAGGAGACCTTGCCGCCGCGGCCGCGGGCGAGGTGGTTGTTGATGACAACGCGGTTGTCCATGAGCAGCTTGGCCGGGACGCCGCGGACGCTCGTCGCCGTCGGCACCGCGAGGCTGGACTCCATGTTGTCGACGACCCGGGCCGCCGGGCCGCGCAGGACGGCCACCTCGGAGCCTGCGGCCGGCGCCGGCGGGGCCGCGGCATCGGGCACCGGCTGGGGGATGGGCTCGGCCACGGGGGCGGGCGCGCTCGCGGCGTGCGCAAGAGCGGTCTTGAGGGCTGAGCCGTCCGCGGGGGTGTAGTCGGCGAAGAAGTCCCACCAGGCGGGGTCGACGCTGCTCTTGTCCGCGAGGTACTGCTGGTAGATCTCGTCGACCAGCCACTCGTTGGGACCGAAGCGCTGCTCCTGCGTGGTCACGCCGTCCAGGGTAGTGCCCGTTCGAGGGTCAGCTTCCCGGCCGGGGGTGGTCCCCTCCGCGCACCTGGTCGAGGGCATGACCGAGCAGGGGCCCGAGGACCGCGAGCCCGTCGCGCGCCCCTCCGGGCGAGCCCGGGAGATTGACGATGAGGGTGCGCTCCGCCAGGCCCGCGATGCCGCGCGAGAGCGCGGCGGTGGGCACGCCGTGATCGACGCCATAGCGGCGAATGGCCTCGGCAAGCCCCGGTGCCTCGCGGTCGATGACGCGGCGCGTCATCTCCGGCGTGCGATCCGTGGGTGTCAGGCCGGTGCCGCCGGTGGTGACGATGAGATCGACCCCGTCGGCGACTCCCTGTCTCAGGGCCTGCTCGACCGGCTCGCCGTCGGGCACCACGACCGGGTCCGGGCACTGAAGGCCGAGCTCGCGCAGTCCCTCGACGAGGACGGGCCCGGACCTGTCCTCCCACACCCCCGCCGAGGCGCGCGTGGAGATGGTGATGACCAGGGCGTGTATGTCAGCCACGGCGTCGCTCCCCGGAATCGTGGATGGCCTGGAGCAGGTCCTGCAGTGCATCGACCGAGTGGCCGCTGAGAAAGGTATCGACGTGGGGCAGCGCCGCCGCCATGCCCCCGACGAGCGGCGCGTACTCCGCGGCAGCACTGCGCGGATTCACCCAGATCACGCGGTGGGCCAGCCGTGACAGCCGCTGCATGGCGCGACCGACCTCGGCGGGATCGCCGATCTCCCAGCCGTCCGACACGATGACGACCACGGCCCCTCGCGCGATGCCGCGGCGCCCGTGCTCGTCGAGGAAGCGGGTGAGAGCCGGACCGATGCGCGTGCCCCCCGACCAGTCGGGCGTGGACTCCGAGACCTTCGCGTAGGCGTAGTCCGGCCCTCCCGTCGAGAGGTGCCGGGTCAGTCGGGTCAGCCGGGTGGCGAAGACGAAGCATTCGGCGCCCAGTGCGCGCACCGCGCCGCGCATGAGGTGGAGGTAGACGCGCGCGTAGGGCTCCATGGATCCGGACACGTCCGCGATGAGGACCACACGGCGCGGTCTCGTCACGTGGCGGCGCTGGACGCGGTGCACCGGGTCTCCGCCGGTGCGCTGGGCTCGGCGCAGGGTCGCGCGCACGTCGAGCCGCGACCCGGCCGGATGGCGGCGTGTGCGACGTCCTCGTCGCATGGGCGGCACGAGCGGAAGGCGCTCGACCAGTTGCCGCAGGAGGGCGAGCTCCTCGGGAGAGCACTCGGAGAAATCCCGGTGCCCGAGGCGCTCGGTGTCGCTCGCTGCCGCGAGGACGGATGTCTCGTCCGGCTCGATGTCACCGGCGGAGGTCGAGCCCGGAGTGGCGCTCGTGACGGGTGGCACCCCGTCGGTCTCGCGGCCGTCCAGCGGGCCGCGGGGTGCGCGCTCCGACGACGGCGTCGGCGAGGATGCGCCCGGCTGCGTCGACAGGGTGCTCGACTCGGCGAGTTCGAAGTAGCCGCGGAAGATCTCGTCGAAGATCACGTCGTACAGGGGCACCTGGCCCTGCCCGCTCACGAGGGTGACGCGACCGAGCCAGTAGAGGTCGTCCACCGTCGTCGGCCGGGCGAGGAGGACGGCCTCGGCGAAGCGGGCACTGCGCTCGGGCGTCACGGGTGCCCCGGCGGCATGGAGTCGCAGGCCGAAGGCGGAGGCTACGGCGGCGAGGTCGGGATCGCGCTCAGGCACCGGCGACCCAGGCCAGGCCGGCCTCCTGGGCGACCTCGTGGTCCTCGCGGTACTTCAGCACGGCGCCCAGCGTGCGCTGCACGGCGCTCGCGTCGAAGGTCTGGACCCCGAGAAGCAGCGCGGCGTGCACCCAGTCGATGGCCTCCGCGATCCCGGGGGGCTTCTGCACGTCGAGGGTGCGCAGTCGCGCGACCGCAGCGGCGATGTCGCTCACGAGGGTCGCGTCGGCCTCCGGCACGCGCATGCGCACGATGGCGGTGGCGTGCTCCAGGCTCGGATAGTCGATCCAGTGATAGAGGCAGCGGCGCTTGAGCGCATCGTGCAGGTCGCGGGTGCGATTGGAGGTGAGGATGACGATGGGCTTGTGGTGCGCGTGCAGGGTGCCGATCTCGGGGATGGTGACCGACGACTCGGCGAGGAGCTCGAAGAGGAAGGCCTCGAACTCCTCATCAGCCCGGTCGACCTCGTCGATGAGCAGCACGACGGGCCGCGGGCCGCGGTGCTCGATCGCCTGCAGGAGGGGTCGCTCGATGAGGTAGTCGCGGCCGAAGAGGCCTGTCTCCTCGACGGACTCCCCGCGTGCCTCGGCGACGCGAATGCCGAGGAGCTGCCGGGGGTAATTCCACTCGTAGAGGGCCTCCGCGGCGTCGATGCCCTCGAAGCACTGGAGGCGGATGAGGGGGGTGTCGAGGATCTCGGCGAGGGCCTTGGCCGACTGGGTCTTCCCGACTCCGGCCTCGCCCTCGAGGAGGAGCGGCTGGGGCAGGCGAACCGCGCAGAAGAGGGCCGTGGCCAGGCCAGGCTCCGCCAGGTAGCCCGACTCCGACAGCCGCTGCTGCAGCGTGTCGATATCGGGGAGGAAGCCGGCGAGCTCGCCGCCGCTAGCGGTGCCCATCACGCGGGGGCGAAGGCCGTGGGGTTGGCGACGAATCGGTCCAGGCAGCCCTGGCAGCAGAACCACCACGTCTGGCCGTCGACCTCGGCGTGGAGGGAGCTCGACACCATCACGACGTCCATGTGGCAGACGGGATCGACGGCGGTGCCGACCGCCGACGAGGCAGACGGACGCATCGGCTCCTGGCCGCGCGTGGCAATCACCTGGGCGAAGATCGACAGGGCGACCTCCTCGGCGGTGCGTGCCCCGATGTCGAGCCCTGCCGGGGTGTGGATGCGTGCCTTCTCGTCATCGGTGAGGTCGAGCGACTGCAGGACCGCGGCGCCGCGCTTGCGGCTTGCCACCAGGCCGACATACGGAACCCCGCTGCGGATGGCGCCCTCGAGCACGACTTCCTCGCCATTGCCGTGCGAGGCAACGATCACGGCCTCGGTCATGGAGAGGTCGCTGGCCGCGCTGGCATCCCAGGACTGGATGTCGTAGCCGAGCGAGTCGCCGACCTGCGCGAGCGCGATCCCGATCGGGGTGGTGCCCAGGACGCGGACGAGGGGAGCGGGGAGCACGGGTTCCATGAAGATCTCCAGGGTGCCACCGGACTGGCAGGGATTGTGCACGACGGTCTTGCCAGGCTGATCGGGCTCGGGATTGGGCGCAATGCGTAGCAGGGTGCTCTCGCGGCTCTCGAGGATGGCAAGGCCCTGGGCGCGCAGGGTCGCGAGGGCGCACTGGCCGCCCACGAACCCCTCGATGGTGCCGTCGGGCAGGACGATGGCCTCGTCACCGGGCTTCGCCGATGTCGGGCGCTCCGCCAGGACCACTCGCGCGTGCACGAAGGGGACCCTTTCGGCGCGCAGCCGATCGGTCTTCTCGCGCAGCGAGCGGGCGGCGTTCACGACGGCGCCTAGCGCTTCCGCCGGGCGATGAGCCAGATGATGCCGACGATGGCCACGATGCCGATGATCGCGGGAATGGCGCGCTTGAGCACGGGAGCCCCGGCCGTCCCGAGCAGGTCGATGCTGTCGGCGGCCTGCGGAAGAGGCTGCTGCATCGGCGCTGCGGGTGCGCCTGCGGGGGCGCTGGCGGCTGCTGCGGAATTCGCGATGGTGGTCTCGAGATTGGCGGAGAACTGATCGATGATGCGGCCGGCCACGTCCTGCATGACTCCGCGGCCGAACTGGGCCGGCTTGCCCGTGACGGTGAGGTCGGTGTTGACCTCGACGCGGGTGCGGTCGGGCCCCTCCGCGATGAGCTGGGCCGTGACGAGCGCCGAGGCGGTGCCCGATCCGCGGGTCTCCTTGCCCGTGCCCTCGATGACCGCCTTGTGGGCGGCCTCGTCCTTCTCGAGGAAGCGCGCCTTGCCGCTGTAGGTCATGTTGACCGGGCCGAGCTTCACCTTCACCGAGCCGGTGAAGGCATCGCCATCGACGGTCTCCAGGGTGGCCCCGGGCATGCAGGGAGCGATGGATTCGACGTCGAGCAGGGTCTTCCATGCCGTGTCGATATCGGCGGGCACGACGAAGGAGTTCTGCAGGTCCATTCATGTCTCCCGAGAGGTGAGTGCGCGAGCGGGTGGCCCGCGCCCTTCTGGGCATGGACACTAGTCCCATGGCCAGTGTCCCGCGACCCGTCGAGGTGCACCTCTTCGCGGCTGCTCGGTCAGCCGCGGGTGTGAAGCTCATCGAGGTGCCTGCGGGCACCCTGGGCGAGGTCCTCGTGGCCGCGGTGGGTGAGCGCCCGGGTCTCGGCCCCGTCCTGGAGCGCTGCTCGACGCTGGTCGACGGCATCGCGAGCTCCGACCTCGGCGGCGCCGTGCCCCCGGGGGGGCGCGTCGATGTCCTGCCGCCGTTCGCGGGGGGCTAGTTATCCGCCGATCGCGCTCATGGGGCGCTGCGGCTGGATGAACGACGGGTCGTTGATCCCGTGTCCAGGCAGCTTCGCGGCGACGCTGGTGTGCAGCCGGCGCCGGATCTCGGCATCGACCTGATCGTCGGAGAGGGCCTCGTCGCGCAGGACGGCGCGCAGGTCGGTCTCGTCCTTGGCGAAGAGGCAATTGCGAAGTTGGCCGTCGGCGGTAAGGCGCATGCGGTCGCAGTTGCCGCAGAAGGGTCGCGTGACGCTCGCGATGATGCCGACCGTCTCGGGCCCGCCATCGACGAAGAACTCCTCGGCGGGAGCCGAGCCCCGCACCGGGACCGGCGTCAGATCGAAGGCCCGGGAGAGCTCTTCGAGGATCTGCTCGGCCGTCACCATCTTCAGCCGGCTCCACAGGCCGCCGGCATCGAGCGGCATCTGCTCGATGAAGCGAAGTCGCCATCCCTCGTCGAGCGCGCGCCGCAGCATGGGGATCGCCTCGTCATCGTTGATGCCGGGCATGAGCACGGTGTTGACCTTGACGGGGGCGAGGCCGGCGGCCTTCGCCGCGGC
>JBPCSL010000136.1:0-6764 GCA_051007175.1 Candidatus Nanopelagicales bacterium | reverse complement strand
CGTACCTCATGGCCTCGTGCGACGAGGTAGTCGGCGAGCGCTGAGGACTGGGTCGACTTGCCCGCGCCCTCGCCGCCCTCGAAGACGAGGAAGAGGCCGGGGGCGTTCGGACCCTGGATCACACCGCGAGCCTACGGGCAGGGGCGTCCGGGCGGTGTCCACAGGTGGGGGCGGATTCGTGCGAGCAAGGTTGCCAGCGGCGTCCACAGGAGGGCGCGATGTCGTGCTGGCAAGGTTGCCGGGGGCTCCTACCGGGAGCGCTATCCACAGGCGGCGCGAAATCGTGCGGGCAAGGTTGCCACGGCGAACTACAAGGGAATCTGTATCCACAGGTCACGCGAATTCACGCTGGCAACCCTGCCAAGGGTGTGCGGAATAGCCCGAAGCGGAAGTGCGAGCTAGCTCTCTGCAGGCTGGGCGGCCATGATCGCAGCCGTCGTGAGTGACGGTGCCTTCTTTGCAGCCGACTTCTTGGCCGTCGACTTCTTCGCCGCCGCCTTCTTGGCCGGAGCCTTCTTGGCAGCCGCCTTCTTCGCCGGGGCCTTCTTCGCCGCGGTCTTCTTGGCACCCCGCTTAGCCGTCTTCTTCACCGGCCCGCGCGCACGACGGTCGGCGAGCAGCTCATACGCCCGGGCCGGCTCGATCGTCTCGGGGTCGTCATCGCGACGCAGCGAGGCATTGACCTCGCCGTCGGTGACATACGGGCCGAAGCGGCCCTCCTTGAGCACGACAGGCTGGCCACTCACCGGATCGTTGCCGAGCTCCTTGAGCGGAGGCGCGCTCGCGGCACCCCGTCGCTGCTTGGGCTGCGCCAGCATCGCCAGCGCCTCCTCCAGCGTGAGCGCGAAGATCGCCTCCTCCGCCGGCAGCGAACGCGAGTCCTTGCCCTTGAGGAGATACGGGCCGTAGCGCCCATTCTGGGTGGTGATCTCGACGCCATCAGCAGGGTCGACTCCCACCACGCGCGGCAGCGAGATCAGGAGCAGCGCATCTTCCAGAGTGACCGTGTCAAGCGTCATCGTCTTGAAGAGCGACCCGGTGCGCGGCTTCGCCGACTTCGGCGCATCCTCCTCGAGCACCTCGCTGACATAGGGGCCGTAGCGGCCGGCGCGGGCGATGATCGCGCGCCCGGTCTCGGGGTCGGTGCCGAGCTCACGCTCGCCCGACGGCGCTGCGAGCAGCTCCTCGGCCTTCCCGCCGGTGAGTTCATCGGGTGCGAGCTCATCGGGGATGGAGGCGCGCTCCTCGCCCCGCTCCACGAAGGCGCCGTAGCGGCCCACGCGGACTGAGATGTCGCTGCCAGGAATGGGGAACGTCGAGATGCCACGCGCATCGATCGCCCCGAGATCGGAGGTGAGGTCGAGCACGCCACGGAAGTCCGCGCCGTCCATCGGACCGCCCCGCCAGAAGGCCTCCAGGCGCTCATTGCGATGGGAGTCGCCATTGGCGATCGCGTCGAGCTCCTCCTCCATGCGCGCCGTGAACGCATAGTCGACGAGCTCGCTGAAGTGCTCCTCGAGCAGGCGGATGACGGCGAAGGCGAGGAACGACGGCACGAGCGCCGACCCCTTCTTCCAGACGTATCCGCGGTCGACGATCGTGCCCATGATGGCGGCGTACGTCGACGGCCGTCCGATGCCGAGCTCTTCGAGCTTCGCCGTGAGCGACGCCTCGGTGTAGCGGGCGGGTGGATTGGTCGAGTGGCCGTCGGCCTCCATCGACTGCAGGTCCACCGACTGGCCCTCGCGCAGGGCGGGCAGGACGCGCTCCTGCTCGTTATCGCTGTCGTCGTCGCGCGCCTCCTCGTAGGCGGCCTTGAAGCCGGCGAAGAGGGTGACGGTGCCCGAGGCGGTGAACTCGACGTCGCGCTGGTCGGCCGTGACCGCGCCGATCGTCACGGTGGTGGTCGCGATGCGCGCATCGGCCATCTGCGAGGCCAGCGTGCGCTTCCAGATGACGTCGTACAGCGCGTACTCGTCGGCGCTCAGCTCGCGCTGCACCTCGCTCGGCAGGCGGAAGACGTCGCCGGCGGGGCGGATCGCCTCGTGCGCCTCCTGCGCGTTCTTCACCTTGCGGTCATAGCGACGCGGCGCATCGGCGACATGGTCGGCGCCGTACAACTGAGCGGCCTGGGAGCGCGCCGCCGCGACGGCCTGCTCCGACAGCGTCGTGGAGTCGGTACGCATATAGGTGATGTAGCCGCGCTCGTAGAGGCCCTGGGCGACGCGCATCGTGCGCTGGGCATTCCAGCGGAAGCGGCGCGAGCCCTCCTGCTGCAGGGTCGACGTCATGAAGGGCGCCTTGGGGCTGCGCTTGCCAGGCTTCTCCACGACCGAGCGCACCGTGTACGCCGCACCCGCGAGCGCCTCGGCCAGCGCGCTGGCCCCGGCCTCGTCAAGGACGACGGCGGACGACTTCGTGAGGCGGCCCTGGTCGTCGAAATCTCGGCCCGTGGCGATCGGGGAGCCGTTGACCGAGACGAGCCGGGCGCTGAAAGCGCCGGGGTCGAAGATGGCGGACAGGTCCCAGTACGACGACGAGACGAACTCGATGCGCTCGCGCTCGCGATCGACGACGAGGCGCAGCGCCACGGACTGCACGCGGCCTGCCGAGCGCGCATCGCGGCCCACCTTCTTCCACAGCACCTCGGAGACGGGGTAGCCGTAGAGGCGATCGACGATGCGGCGGGTCTCCTGGGCATTGACGAGCTTCATGTCGAGATCGCGAGTCTGGCCGAGTGCATCGGAGATCGCGTGCTCGGTGATCTCGTGGAAAACCATGCGGCGCACGGGCACCGTGGGCTTGAGGACCTCGAGCAGGTGCCACGCGATGGCCTCGCCCTCACGGTCCTCGTCCGTCGCGAGGAGGAGCTCGTCGGCGTTCGCGAGTTTCTTCTTCAGCTCGCTGATGCGCTGCTTCTTGTCCGCGTGGACGACATAGAAGGGAGTGAAACCCTCATCGGTGTTGACGGCGTACTTGGCCCAGGGCTCCTTGCGGAACTTCTCGGGAATCTCGGAGGCCTTGCTCGCCAGGTCGCGCACATGGCCGACCGAGGCCTCGACGTCGAAGGCGCGCCCGTCGGTCCGATTGAGGTAGCCCGCGATCGTCTTCGCCTTGGCCGGCGACTCGACGATGACGAGCACGCGCTCTGCAGCCACTCCCACTCCGTCCTTTCCCCGTGCAGCCGATGACGGCCGCCGGGGGAGTGTGCGGGGTCGGGGGGCACCCCTGTCAAACCCGAGCCCGTCCCGTCCCCCCGCCACCCCCTACGGGGGTGAGGGGGGAATCCGCGTTCCGCGGAGCGGGACGTCCCCCGGAGCCTAGGCTGTCGGCGCGGACATCTGCTCCTCGCCGACCGCGATCGGGCGGCGCTTGGAGACGATGACGGCGCCCACCACGATGAGGGCCGCCACGAGGGCGATCGCCCAGCGCAGCGTCGTGTTGGCGCTGGAGCCGATCGACAGGGCGACGACCGCCGGGGCGATGAGCAGGGCGACCAGGTTCATCACCTTGATGAGCGGGTTGATAGCCGGGCCCGCAGTGTCCTTGAAGGGGTCGCCCACGGTGTCGCCGATGACGGTCGCCGCATGCGCCTCGGAGCCCTTGCCGCCGAAGTGACCGTCCTCCACGTACTTCTTGGCGTTGTCCCACGCACCGCCGGAGTTCGACAGGAACACCGCCATGAGCACACCCGTGGCGATGGTGCCCGCGAGGTAGCAGCCGAGCGCGCCGATGCCGAGGCCGAAGCCCACGGCGATCGGGGTGAGCACGGCGAGGAGTCCCGGCGTGATGAGCTCGCGCAGCGAGTCGCGGGTGACGATGTCGACGACCTTGGCGTACTCGGGCTTCTCCGTGCCCTCCATGATCCCGGGGTGCTCGCGGAACTGGCGGCGCACCTCGAAGATGACCGCACCCGCAGCGCGGGACACCGCATTGATGGCGAGACCGGAGAAGAGGAACACCACCGAGGCGCCGATGATGAGGCCCACGAGGTTGGCCGGGTTGGCCACGTCGAGGATGCCGGAGTACTGCAAGAGGTCGGCGATGCTCGTGATGGAGCCATTCGCGGCGTCACCCGCCGCGACCGTCGCGCCCACGACCGCGTCGCGGAAGGACCCGAAGAGCGCCGTGGCCGCGAGGACCGCGGTCGCAATGGCAATGCCCTTGGTGATGGCCTTGGTCGAGTTGCCGACCGCATCGAGCTTGGTGAGGACGACGGCGCCCTCCCCGGTCACGTCGCCGGACATCTCGGCGATGCCCTGGGCGTTGTCCGAGACCGGGCCGAAAGTGTCCATCGACACGATGACCCCGACCGTGGTGAGCAGGCCGGTGCCTGCGAGCGCGATCGCGAAGAGACCTAGGACGACGACGCCGCCACCCAGCAGATAGGCGCCGTACACGGCCGCGCCGATGAGCAGAGCGGAGTAGACCGCGGACTCGAGGCCGACCGAGATGCCCGCGAGGATGACGGTCGCCGGGCCCGTGAGCGAACTCTTGGCGACGTCGTCCACCGGGCGACGATTCGTCTCGGTGAAGTACGCCGTGAGCTGCTGGATGATCGCCGCCAGCAGGATGCCGATGATGACCGAGCCGATCACGAAGTAGCGAGGAGCGATCGGCGTGCCCTCCGCGAGGGTGTCGGCCGCGAGGCCGCCGATCGAGGTGATCTTGTCCCAGGAGTCGGGCACGAAGTAGAAGACGGCGGCGATCACGAGGACGGCGGAGATCACCGCGGAGATGAAGAATCCGCGGTTGATGGCGCTCATGCCCGAGCGATCGGACGGACGCGGCGACACCGCGAAGATGCCGATAACGGCGGTGACGACGCCGATAGCCGGGATGACGAGCGGGAGCACCAGGCCGAGCTCACCGAAGGCGACCTTGCCGAGGATGAGGGCCGCCACGAGGGTGACGGCGTACGACTCGAAGAGATCGGCGGCCATACCCGCGCAGTCGCCGACGTTGTCGCCCACGTTGTCGGCGATGGTGGCGGCGTTGCGGGGGTCGTCCTCGGGGATGCCCTGCTCGACCTTGCCCACGAGGTCGGCACCGACATCTGCGGCCTTGGTGAAGATGCCGCCGCCCACGCGCATGAACATCGCGAGGAGCGCGGCGCCGAAGCCGAAGCCCTCGAGCACCTTGGGCGCATCGCCCTTGTAGACGAGCACGACGATCGAGGCGCCCAGCAGGCCGAGGCCCACCGTGAACATGCCCGCGACACCACCGGTGCGGAAGGCGATCTTCATGGCCTGCTGCTCGCCGGTCTCGTTGGCCGCGGCGGCCACGCGCACGTTCCCGCGCACCGCCAGCCACATGCCCATGTAGCCGGTGATGCCGGAGAACACGGCACCCACCAGGAAGAAGATGCTCCGCCCGATGCGCTCACTGGTGGTCTCGGCGGGGAGCAAGAACAAGATGAAGAACACCACCACCGCGAAGATGGCCAGCGTCTTGAACTGGCGATTCAGATAGGCGGCGGCGCCTTCCTGGACCGCCGCGGCGATCTCCTTCATGCGGGTGGTGCCTTCGCTTGCGGCGAGAACCTCCCGCACCAGGACACCGGCCACGAGAAGGGCCAGGATGGCGATGATGGCGACCACGACGACGGTGATGAGATTCATCCCCGTCAGGTTGATCGCAATGACATCGGTGTTCATGTAACTCCTCAAAGGGCTGTAACAGCGCCGAAACCTCGGCGCATCCTACGCAGGTCGTGCACGGGCCACCCGACGGACCCGCCTACGGGCTCTCGCGACCTCCCGCGGAGCTCGTGTCGGTGGGCCGGGGCAGTATGGCCGGACCATGACTCGTGCGCTCCCTCTCCTCGCCGGCGGACGGCGGGGCGGTCGCTCGGGTGGGGGTGCCCGGCACGTCGAGCAGATCCCGGCCCGGGAAGGACGCTCCACCGCGTGGCCCGAGTGGACTCCGGAGGTCCTGCGCGAGCGCCTCATCGCCGCCGGCATCACCGCGCCGTGGGAGCACCAGGCGGCCGCCGCCGAGTCGGCCCACGGGGGTCGCCACACCGTGCTGGCGACCGGCACGGCCTCGGGGAAGACGCTGGCCCTGTGGCTCCCGGCCCTGAGCGACATCGTGGCCGCGGAGATCGCCGTGTCCGACTCCGCCGTAGCCGCCGCCGGTCAGGGCGCCACGGCTCTCTACCTCTCTCCGACCAAGGCGCTGGCCCACGACCAGTTCCGCGCCCTGCAGGATCTGGCGGTGCCCGGGCTGCGGGTGGCGACGTACGACGGCGACACTCCTGCCGACGAGCGGCGCTGGGTTCGGGCCCACGCGCACTACGTGCTGTCCAACCCCGACCTCGTGCACCGATCTCTGCTGCCTCGCCACACGGCGTGGGCGCGATTCCTGCGCGGACTGCGCTACGTCATCATCGACGAAGCCCACCACTACCGCGGCATGTTCGGTTCGCACGTCGCGATGGTCGTACGCCGGCTCCTGCGCGTGGCGTCCCACTATGGCGCACACCCCACCGTCATCCTCGCCTCCGCGACGATGGCCACGCCCGAGGCGACGGCTCAGGCACTCGTCGGCGCTCCCGTCGCCGCCATCACCGAGGACGCCTCACCGCGATCGCCGCTGACCGCGGTGCTGTGGGAGCCGCCGGAGGCGATCGGGATCGCCCACCACGCCGAGGGTTCGCAGCCCCGTCGCTCGGCGATCGCCGAATCGGCCGACCTGCTGGCCGATCTCGTCAGCGGGGGCACACGCACTCTCGCCTTCGTGCCGTCCCGACGCGGGGTGGAGAC
>JBPCSL010000135.1:0-3059 GCA_051007175.1 Candidatus Nanopelagicales bacterium | reverse complement strand
CCCTTCACCAGGGCGAGATCCTCCGGCGCGAAGATGACCGTGCGCAGGATGCCGAGGACCTCGCGGGTGCGGGGGACCGGAGACTTGTTGATGCGGGCCTTGTTCGCGCGGCCGGAGGTGATTTCCACTTCAACCTGGAGCGACCGGTCGTCGCGCACCACGTCGGCGCGGACGAGGGCCCGCTCCGCATCCCGCCGGATCAGCGGTGCGTCCGTGGCGACGCGATGGCTTGACAGGGTCGACAGATAGCCCACCGCCTCGACCACATTGGTCTTGCCCTGCCCATTCGGGCCGATGAGGGCGTTGATGCCGGGATCCAGGGCGACATCGAGGTGCTCGTAGTTGCGGAAATCAGCGAGCGAAACGTGGCGGACGTGCACGGGCGTCAGCCCGCGAGGCGCACCGGCATGAGCAGGTAGCGGTATTCCGTCGAGGGGTCGGCATCAGCCTCGGCCGCTCCGGTGAGAACCGCAGGGCGTGTGGCCTGGGTGAACGCGAACTTGGTGTAGGCGGCATCGAGCGCGCCAAGGCCGTCGAGAAGGTACTGGGGATTGAACGCGATCTCCAGGCCATCACCGTCAAGTGCGCACTCGACGGCTTCCGTGGCCTGCGCTTCATCGCCTGTGCCGGCGCGCAGCACGACTTCGCCGCCGCCGAAGGCAAGTCGCACCGGGGTGTTGCGCTCAGCGACCAAGGCAACGCGCTTCACTGAAT
The DNA here is from genome assembly GCA_051007175.1 of Candidatus Nanopelagicales bacterium. Lineage (GTDB taxonomy): Bacteria > Actinomycetota > Actinomycetes > S36-B12 > S36-B12 > Mxb001. The sequence goes on along the minus strand of JBPCSL010000135.1, from coordinate 2,345 downwards.
CGACCAGTTCTGCGGTGGACACCGTAGCGGAGGCGAGTGACTCGCTGGGGAGCAGGGAACGGTACTTAGGGAACTCCCCGTCAAGTAAGCGAGTCGTCGTACGACGACCCTCGCCTTCGAAGCCCATGAGCCCTTCGCCGCCGGCGGCCAGCGAGATGTTGACCAGGTCAGCGTTGGCGAGCGACTTCGCAGTCTCCGCCAAGGTACGCGCGGGGACGAGGGCGTGTGCCTCGAGGGACGGGGTCGCGGGAGTCCACGCCACTTCACGCATAGCCAATCGATAGCGGTCGGTTGCGGCCATGGTGATCATCGACCCATCGACCTCGACGCGAATGCCCGTCAGGGTCGGGAGCGTGTCATCGCGACCGGCGGCGATGGCCACCTGCGCCACCGCGGAGGCGAAGTCGGCACCGGGGATGACTCCCGACGACGACGGCATGGCAGGCAGTGAGGGGTAGTCCTCGACAGGGAACGTCGGCAACGTGAACGACGAACGACCGCACACCACCGTGACGCGCGTGCCCTCGAGGGCGACGGTCACCGGCTGCGCCGGAAGGGCTCGACCGATATCCGCGAGGAGCCTGCCCGACACCAGCGCACGACCCTGATCGCTGACATCAGCCGCTACCTCAACACGCGAGGATGTCTCGTAGTCGAAGCTCGACACCACGAGCCCGGAGGAATCGGCCTCGAGGAGGAGCCCCGCGAGGATCGGCAGGGACGGCCGGCTCGGCAGGGTGCGGGCGGCCCAGGCGACCGACTCCGCCAGGACGTCGCGTTCCACCCGGAACTTCACGGACCCTCCTCAACACGGCGTAGGCGCGTCATCCTGCCACCGAGGTGAGGAAGGGGCCAGGGGGCATGGGGGCTGTGCACAGGGGTGCGAGCCTCTGATGGTGGTTCAGCAACCTTCATCTCTCTCACTCGTCATCGTCGTAGCAGCCGTGGATTCTGGGGATGAGGGGTATCCGCCCACGTCAGAGGGGGTTTGCGCAGGTGGAAGGACGTGTGGATAACCCTGTCGAGGATGGGGGCCGTTGAGGAGAAGACAAGGAATATCCCCGGGCATCCCCAGAGGCTCAGGAGTTGTCCACAGGTAGGGAGAGGAATTCCCGGGCGAGTTTCCTGTGATATCCACAGGCCGTCCCCACCTGGGGATCGAGCGACACCTCCCCGTAACCCGGCCCCTACCGAGACTGGGACTTGATGCGGGCGGTGAGGTCGGCGACCTGGTTGTAGAGGCTGCGGCGCTCGCCGATGAGCTGGCGGATCTTGCGATCGGCGTGCATGACCGTCGTGTGGTCGCGGCCACCGAAGGCCTGGCCGATCTTCGGCAGTGACAGGTCGGTGAGCTCGCGGCACAGGTACATGGCGATCTGCCGGGCGGTGACGAGGACACGGGAGCGTGACGTGCCACAGAGGTCGTCGACGCTCACCCCGAAATACGCCGCGGTCGTCGTCATGATCTGCGCCGCGGTGATCTCCGGGCCGGTCTCGGTGGGGAAGAGGTCCTTGAGCACGAGCTCGGCGAGCGCGAGATCGACCGGGGCGCGGTTAAGGGAGGCGAACGCTGTGACGCGAATGAGCGCACCCTCAAGCTCGCGGATGTTGCTCGACACCTTCGAGGCGATGAACTCCAGCACGTCGGGCGGAGCCTGTAGGCGCTCCTGCGCACTCTTCTTGCGGAGGATGGCGATACGGGTCTCGAGGTCGGGCGGCTGCACGTCCGTGGTGAGGCCCCACTCGAAGCGCGAGCGCATGCGGTCCTCGAAGTCCTGCAGCTGCTTGGGTGCCAGGTCGGAGGTGATGACGATCTGCTTGTTGGCGTTGTGCAGCGTATTGAAGGTGTGGAAGAACTCCTCCTGCGTCTGCACCTTGCCCGACAGGAATTGGATGTCGTCGACGAGCAGGATGTCGACGTCCCGATAGCGCTTCTGGAAGGCGGCGGCCTTGTCGTCGCGGATTGAGTTGATGAATTCGTTGGTGAACTCCTCGGAGCTGACGTAGCGCACGCGCGTGCCCTTGTAGAGAGTGCGTGCGTAGTGGCCGATCGCGTGGAGCAGGTGCGTCTTGCCCAGCCCGGACCCGCCGTAGACGAAGAGCGGGTTATAGGCCTTGGCCGGTTGCTCCGCCACGGCGACCGCGGCCGCGTGCGCGAAGCGGTTGGACGAGCCGATGACGAAGGTGTCGAAGGTGTACTTCGCGTTGAGCCGTCCGTCCTCGGTCTTGGCACTCGGGGTGCCGGTGCCCGGGCGGGTCGGCTCGGGATCCAGGTCGGGGAGCTCCTCCTGGTACGTCGCATCAGCCAGGGCGTCGACCTCCTCCTCGTCGGAGGGCGGGGCGAT
>JBPCSL010000134.1:0-5039 GCA_051007175.1 Candidatus Nanopelagicales bacterium | reverse complement strand
TGGGAGGGGACGTGGGTGTCGACGCGGTATCCCGCCGACTCCAGGGCCTGGATCACGCCCGCGAGGTGCTCACTGCCCGGGTCCTCATCGAGGACCAGCACCGAGGTGGAGACTGCGCCCTTGACGGCGCCGGACGCCATGACCTTGACGGCAGAGCGCTCTTCCAGCATCTGGATCCCCCCGAATCCCAGCCGCGGAGCCCCGCGGTGGCGACACACTATCGCCTTTCGAGGACACCACCCTGTCACAGGAAACGGACAAACACCGCATACTCCACAAAAAGCGCCCCGGCGCGCGACCTAGAGCCCGAGGTCGGCCCGTGCCTGGTCGAAGGCCGCGGCCGGGTCCTGGACGTCGAGCAGGATGCAGCGCAGGCCAGCCCGCACACCGGCCTCGACATAGGCAGGGTTGTCATCGATGAAGACGACGTCGCCGGGCGCCAACCCCATGAGGTCGACGGCGATCTCGTAGGGACGCAGGTCGGGCTTGCGGATGCCGAGCTCCGAGGAGTCCACGAGCACCGGGAAGTCGCCGAACCACGGTCGCTGCTCTACCCACTCGCGGCCCTGGAAGTCCATGAGCTCGTTGGTGAGGATGCCGAGGGTCTTGCCGGCGTCCTTGCACTCGGCGATGAGGGCCATGGCCTCCGGTCGCTCGGGCACGACCCCGGGCTGGTGGAACATCGCGCGCATGAGATGCGGATGCCCGTCGAGCGGAGCGCCATTCGCCACCGCGGTATCGGCGAAGGCGAGCCAGTAGTCGCGCTCGGTGATCTCGCCGCGGCGGTAGCGCTCCCACGTCGCGTCGGGGGCCGTCCACTCGAGGGGACCGCGGCCGACAACCGTGCCCGGCGGCAGGCCGCGCAGGCGCTCGTAGTCGTCGGCGACCTCCCAGGCCGACTTGAAGAGCACGACGCCGACGTCGAGGAGGAGTCCCTGGGCTGCGGTCATGCGCACATCATCCCTTCAGAGAATCGAGGGCGGCGATGGCATCGAGGACCTCGGGATTGGCCAGGGCATCTCGGTTGCGCACCGCGCGCCCATTGACGGTGTCGGAGACCGCGATCTCGGCGAGTTTGCCGGTCATCGTGCGCGGCAGCTCGCCCACCTGCGCGATGACCGCCGGCACATGCCGCGGGGAGCCCCTCTCGCGCAGTACCGACCGGATGCGCCCCTGCAGGTCATCCGACATCTCCGCCCCCGGCGCCAGGACGACGAGCAGGGCCATGCGGGTGTCGCCATCCCAGGACTGCGCGAACGCGAGAGCGTCGACGACCTCCGGCACGTGCTCGAGGGCCGAGTAGATCTCACCGGTGCCGATGCGCACGCCGGCGACGTTCAAGGTGGCGTCGGAGCGCCCGTGGATGATGAAGCCACCCTCCGACGTCTTGGAGGTGAGGTCCCCATGCGTCCACACGCCGGGGAACCGCTCGAAGTAGGTCGATCGAAGGCGGGACCCGTCCTCGTCGCCCCAGATGCGCAGCGGCACGGTGGGGAAGGTGTTGCGGCACACGAGCTCGCCCGGCGCGGAGTCGGTCATCGAGCGCCCCTCGTCGTCGACGACGTCGGCGTCCATGCCGAGGGCGGATCCGGGGATCTCGCCCGCGAAGAACGGCTTCGTCGGCAGCCCGGCGACGAAGCAGCCCACGAGATCGGTGCCCCCGGAGATCGGATTGGGCATCACCGCGGGACCGAGCTCGTCCACGAGCCACAGCGCCGAGGCCTCCGTCAGCGGGGAGCCGGTGACCAGCACCATGCGCAGCCGCGACAGGTCACGCCCGTCGCGGAGCGCGGACCCCTCGGTGCGCATCGAGTCGATGAGCCGGGCGCCCAGCCCGAGGTGGGTGAGCGACGCCGCGGAGGCCACGTCGAAGAGCGCGTCCGCGGCGGGATAGTTCGGCGCTCCGTCGTGCAGGACGAGCGTCGCGCCCGTGGCGAGGGCCGAGATCTCCCAGTTCCACATCATCCAGCCGGTGGTGGTGAAGAAGAGGATGCGGTCGCCCACTCCGAGATCGGAGTGCAGGCCCTGCTCCACCAGGTGCTTCACGAGCACGCCCCCGGCCCGGTGCACGAGGCACTTGGGCTTGCCCGTCGTACCCGAGGAGAAGAGCACGTAGGCCGGGTGGTCGAAGGGCAGTCGCTCGTACGCCGGCTCCGCGCCCGCGTGGCGCCGCTGGGCCTCGGCGAGCAGGTCGACCTGGAGCAGTCGGCTGCTGCCGGCCACGCATAGCGCCGCGAGCGAGGAGACGTCGACGACGTCGGGGTCGACGGGGCTCTCGACGTCATCGGTGCCGGGCACCACGAGAAGGGCGCGGACCGAGGGCAGTGCGCGCACGAGGTCGACGAGGTGCTCGCGCCGATCGTGCCGCTTGCCATTCCAGCGGTACGACGTCGTGCCGACGAGCACGACCGGGTCGAGCTGGCCGAACCGGTCGACGATGGCGGGCACGCCGAACTCCGGCGAGGCGCTCACCACGACCGCGCCGACCGCAAGGGAGGCGAGAGTCACCACGAGCGCGTCGATGCCGACGGGGAGCACGAGCGCGACACGGTCACCGGGCGTGATGCCGCGCGAGCGCAGCACAGCCGCCACCTGGGCGACTCGCGCCACCAGTTCGTCGCGCGACAACGAGGCGAGCACGCGGACTCCATCGCCGCACTCCCCTGTCTGCACGACCGCGGGCGATGATGCGTCTCGCGCGGGGAACTCGCGCAGGAGGTTCTCGGCGAGGTTCAGCCGGGCGCCCGGGAAGAACGGCGCATCGGGCAGCGACGCCGGCACGGCCGCGGTCTCCCCGCGCTCGCCAATGACGCCGAAGAAGTCCCACACCGCCGACCAGAAGGCGTCGGGATCCGCGATGGACCATGCCTGCAGGGCGGTCGGATCGGACAGGTCGCGCGCGGCGCGCTGGCCGGCGAAGCGGCCAAACTCCGCCACGCGGGTCGCGCGCGAGGGGTCGGGGGACCAGGCCGGCAGTGCCACAGGCGCCATCCTGTCACCGGGCGTACCGTTGTCCCCCCAGAGCCTTCCGAGGAGAGCCATGGCCGAGGTCCAGAGCATGAGCGCGCAGGACGCGCTCTGGCTCACCATGGACCGGCCGAACAACCTCATGGTCATCGACGGGGTCATGCTGCTGCGCGGCCACCCGGACTGGGATGACCTCCTCAAGGTGATCCAGGAGCGCGTCGTCGATCGCTTCGCGGTCTTCCGCTGTCGCGCCATCCCGTCCGTGAATCGCGGTGGGCTTACCGCCCCGGCGACGATCGGCGAGGTGGGCTGGGCCTGGCAGACCGATCCTGACTTCGACATCGCCCGGCATGCGCGCCGGGTGCCTCTGCCCGAGCCGGCCGGCATTGCCCAGCTCGAGGAGTACGTCGGCGAGCAGCGCGCGCGGCCGCTTGACCGCGAGCGGCCCCTGTGGGAGGTCACCCTCGTCGAGTCGGTCACGCTGGAGGACGGCACGCAGGGGTCGGCCGTGGTGTGCCGCTTCCATCACGCGATCGCCGACGGCGTGCGCATGACGCAGGTGATGCTGAGTCTCTGCGACACCGACGATGCGCAGGTCTCGGCGATGGTCGCGCGCCAGTCGGGAGGGAAGTCGCCGTGGTCAATCGCCTCAGGCGTCGCCGGAGCCGTCACGGCCGCTGTCATCGACGGGGCGCGCGTCACGGCCCAGGCCACCGCGCACCTGCTGCGCGACGGAGCGGAGGCCATGGAGGCCGGCTTCGACATGGGCCGCCACCTGATCCGGCATCCTGGGCACCTCATCGACGCCTTCGATGCCCTCGGGGTCGACAACCGGCTCGCCAACACGACCGGCTCCGTGGCCAAGCTCGCCCTGCGCGGCACGAGCGTGCGTACCGTGTGGAGCGGCACCCCCGGCATGCGCAAGGCCGTGGCATGGTCGGCGCCGCTGTCGCTGAACGACGTCAAGACGGTCGGCCGGGCACACGGGGCGAGCGTGAACGACGTGCTGCTCACCGCGGTCGCGGGCGGGATGCGGCGCTACCTCCACGCCCATGACGACCGCAGCGTCGCCGAGGTCGAGTGGATGGTGCCCGTCAACCTCGTGCCGATCGCGGAGATGCCCGAGGACCTCGGCAACTTCTTCGCCCTCGTGATGGCGGTGCTGCCACTCGAGCCCGCCGACCCGGTCGAGCGACTCTCGGCCACGCGCTCGCGCATGAACCGCATCAAGAACTCCGACGAGCCGGTGCTCACCTTCGGCATCCAGCGGGGAATCTCCGCGGCGCCCACCGTCCTCAGCGTCGCCCTCACCAACTTCTTCGCCAACAAGGCGGTCGGCGTCCTCACCAACGTGCCCGGCCCCCGAGCACCGCTCTACCTCGCGGGCGTCGAGGTGTCGCAGGTCGTGGGCTTCGCCCCCTGCTCGGGAGACCAGCCGATGACGGCGACGATCTTCTCCTACGCCGGCACCGTCACGGTGGGCTTCGCCGTCGACGCTGACCTCGTGCCCGATCCCCGCCAACTCGTCGACGGGACCGTCGCGGAGTTCCACGACCTGGTCCGGAGGTCCGCATGACCGAAGAGCTCTACACCCAGCTGATGACGGGCGTCGCGATGGTCTTCGAGGCGATCGCGGCCGCGGTGCTCCTCATCGGGCTCATCTTCTTCGCCATCACCTCCACGCGGCAGTGGATCCGCACCCGCAGTGGCACATCGGCGTACAAGCTCATGCGCCAGGGCTTCGGCGGGGTGCTCCTGCTGAGCCTGGAGATCCTCGTCGCCGGCGACCTCATCCGCACGGTCGCCGTCGCCCCCACGCTCGACAACGTCCTCGTCCTCGGCATCATCGTGCTGATCCGGACTTTCCTGTCCTTCTCCCTGGAGATCGAGATCGACGGGGTTCCCCCGTGGCGCAAGGCGACGGTGAGCGGGGCGACCGTCGCGGCCAACGCGCAGCGCAAGGCCAACGCGGAGCCGTCCGCGGGATAGCCTGCGCACGTGTCCACGCCGGAGGATCGAGGTCCCTGGGCCACGCAGGCGATGGCCGTCGTCCTCCTGCTCTCGGCCACCAG
>JBPCSL010000133.1:0-5146 GCA_051007175.1 Candidatus Nanopelagicales bacterium | reverse complement strand
CGGCGACGCGACGCGCATTCGCGAGCGCCAGGCGCTCGAGGAGCAGCGCAGTGGCGTGGCCGGCAAGGTCATCGTCCTCGATCCCGGCGGCGCGGACGCCGACGAGCAGTTCGCGCTCGCCGAGGCGACCATCCTCGCCGACGTGTGCTCGCGCATCGAGGGCCGCCTCGCCGCACTCGGCACCCAGGTGCTCTTCACGCGCCGACCGACGCCCCATCTCGTGGAGGAGCGGGTGCGGGCCGGGTTCGCCAACGACGCGGGCGCCGATCTCGTGCTCTCCCTGCACGTCGAGCGCGTCAGCCTGCCCGGCGCCAACGGGCTCGCCACCTTCTACTTCGGCAATCCGCTCGGTGGGACTCGGTCGATGCCCGGCCAGGAAGCCGCGGAGATCCTGCAGGACGAGATCTGCCAGCGCACCGACCTCACCGACTGCCGCAGCCATGCGCGCACCTGGGATCTCCTGCGCATCACCAAGATGCCGGCCGTGTGGGTCGAGCTCGGCTACCTCTCCCACCCCGGGGATGCCGCTCGCCTGAGCGATCCGCGCTTCCGCGACACCGTCGCCGAGGCGGTCTCGGCCGCCACCGTGCGCTTCTTCGCTCCCGAGCGCGCGCGCTAGCCGATGACGATGTCTCGCCCGGGGACGAATCCGCACTGCACGTTACGTGCCGGTAGTGAGAGCCGGGTGAAGTAGCGCGTCACTACCGTGTCGACGCACGGGGCCGGGACCTGCTTGTAGGTGACGTGCTGGGTGCCCATGTAGGTGAGGAGCCGGGCACCCTCGATCACGGTCGAGGCCTGTTGCGCACCGAGCCACTGCGTGTTCGGGTCAGCGATGCTGTTGAGGACGAGGGCGCCGTGGGGCAGCCGCAGGGGATTGACGATGGGCCGCAGGGGCCGGCCGAAGCCGGCCGGCAGCCCGGAGCACACGATGCCACGCTCGATCACCCAGCGACCGGCGACCGTGAGGCCTGCGTCGGCAGCCGACTGCGCGAGCCGTGCCACGGTCTCCACCGTCGGCCGGTCAGCGGTGTCGGAGCAGTTGACGAAGAAGGTGAGGTAGGAGGCGGAGAAGTCGGGCTCCTCCTGTCGCGGCAGCCTCGGCAGCGCCTGCGGCACGACGTTCGGGTGGAAGAGGGCCTGATAGGCGAAGCGGAACTGCTTGCGCACGATGGGGTAGTTGAACTGCGCGTTGAGCAGGCCGATACTCGGGGCGAGGAGCGTCCACCGATCGAACGTCATGTCCGAGGCGGTGAAGGTGCGCCGATCCAGTGCTCTGATGACGCGCTGTACCTGGCTGGCGAACCGCTTGCCGTAGACACCACTGAAAACGTCGACCGTCGACAGGCGCCCCCACACCTGCATGGCAGCGCGTTGCGTGAGCGTCTGGTTCGGCGGCACGGACCCGTCGAGCAGCAGAGCACGCAGCCGCGTCGGGTAAGCCTGCGCGTAGGCCATGCCGATCTGCGTGCCGTAGCTCATCCCCCAGTAGGTCCACTGGCTCACGCCGAGCGCCTCCCGAAGCGCCTCGAGATCGCGCACGACGTACGCCGTGCCGAGCAACCCCGCGATGTCCGAGTTCGCCGCATAGCACGCCGAGAGGCCGGCCTCGAGGCCGTCGCTGTAGGCCTGCGTCGCCGCCGTCCAGTCGACAGGGCCTGTCGCGGGCAGGTCGCCGTACGAGAGTGCGAGCTTGGGGCAGCCGCGCAGTGCGGGCGTGCTCGCTCCCACGCCGCGGGCATCCCAGGCGACGATGTCGAAGTACTTGAGGATGGCGGGAGGCAGTCCCTGCCATGGCCGCAGCGGGTTCTGCCCCAGGAAGATCGGTAGCGTGCCGAGGCCGGATGCTCCCGGGCCACCGGGGTTGTAGGTGAGCGTGCCGACACGCTTCACCGACGCGCGATGGATGGCGTAGGCGATGGATCCCGTGCCGGGGTTGCTCAGGTCGAACCAGTCGACCGGCACCGTGAGCCGGCCGCACTCGACGCCGCTGACCGTGACGCCGATCGAGGCGCAGGGCACGGAGGTGCGCGCGGCGCTTACCGCGGCCTGGGCGTTCTTCGGTCGAAAAGAGTCACCGGGTGAAGCGTTTCGACCGAAGAAGGCGGCTGAGGCGGCCTGCCCCGCGGAGGACGTGCCAACGACGAGGGTGGCGGAGATCACCGAGAGGAGGAGGGCGAGCAGTCGCAGGCGCCGCCCTGCCGCGCCGCGTAGCCGGGGGACCATGCCCGTGAGGCTAGCGGGGGTACCGACGCTAGCGGGACTGCGGCCAGAGCAGGCGGCCCACGAAGCCGACCGCCATGCCGAGGGCGAAGACCACGGCGGCGAGACCCAGGAATTTCATCGCGACCCCATTCGGCCATTCCGATCCGGCATCCGTCAGCATAGAGACCCGAAGCAGGGGCCGGAATGGCCCGGCGGGTCGGCGAAGCCGCCCCTGTCGGGCTGGCCCGGCGGGTCGGCGAAGCCGCCCCTGTCGGGCTGGCCCCGCAGGCCCACAGGTCAGAGGAGGTGCGCGATGAGCGGTTCACGGCTCGATCCCTGGGTGGACTCGTACGCCGCCCGCGCCCGCGGCATGACCGCCTCCGAGATCCGCGCCCTCTTCGCCGTCGCCTCCCGACCCGAGGTCGTCTCGCTCGCCGGTGGCATGCCTTTCGTGCAGGCCCTCCCCCTCGACGCGCTGGCCGAGACCGCGGCGCGGTTGGTCCGTGAGCGCGGCGCCCAGGTCCTGCAGTATGGCTCCGGTCAGGGCGACGTGACCCTGCGCGGCCAGATCCTCGACGTCATGTCCGAGGTCGGCATCAGCGCGCATCCGGATGACGTGGTCGTCACGACCGGCTCGCAGATGGCCCTGGATCTCGTCACGCGCGTCTTCTGCGATCCCGGCGACGTTGTCTTCGTCGAGGCGCCCTCCTACGTCGGCGCGCTCGGAGTCTTCCGCGCGTACGAGTGCGACATCGTGCACGTCGCGATGGACGATGAGGGTCTCGTGCCTGAGGCGCTCGCCGATGCGATCGCGCGCGCACGCGCGGCAGGCAAGAAGCCGAAGATGATCTACACGATCCCGTCGTTCCACAATCCGGCCGGCGTCACGCAGGGGCCCGAACGCCGTCAGCGCGTGCTCGAGGTCGCCCAGCGGGAGAACCTCCTGCTGCTGGAGGACGACCCCTACGGCCTGCTCGGCTTCGATGGGTCCGCGCCGCGCGCGATCCGGGCCGACGACGACCAGCAGGTCGTCTACCTGGGCTCCTTCTCCAAGACCATCGCCTCGGGCCTGCGGGTGGGCTGGGCCGTCGCGCCGCACGGCGTACGGGAGAAGCTCGTCCTCGCCGCGGAGTCCGCGGTGCTGTGCCCCTCCAACTACGCGCAGCTCACGGTGAGCGAGTACCTCGCGACGCAGCCGTGGCGCGACCAGGTGAAGGTCTTCCGCGAGGTCTATCGCGAGCGTCGCGATGCGCTCATGGATTCTCTCGAGCAGCTCATGCCCGAGGGCACGGCATGGACCAAGCCGCAGGGCGGCTTCTACTCGTGGGTGACACTGCCGCCGGGGCTCGACAGCAAGGCGATGCTGCCGCGCGCGGTGGCCGCACTCGTCGCCTACGTGCCCGGCACCGGCTTCTACGTCGACGACCAGGGCCGCGACAGCCTGCGCCTGTCGTACTGCTACCCCGAGCCCGAGCGCATTCGCGAGGGAGTGCGCCGTCTCGCCGGTGTCATCGAGGCGGAGCTCGATATCGCGCAGACCTTCGGCACCGGCCACGCCCTGCGCGACAGCACCGGCAGCGAGAGTCCGTCGCCGGACCTCCACTGATCTCGTAACCCTGACACACAACGGAAGGCAATCCTGATGCAGGTGATGGTGCTGGCCGGCGGGCTCTCCGCCGAGCGCGACGTCTCGCTGCGCTCAGGTCGCCGCGTTGCCGAGTCCCTGCGCGCGGCGCGCCCCGATTGGGAGGTCATCGAGCGCGATGTCGATCCCACGCTGCTCACGGCCCTCGACGACGAGGCCCCCGACTGCGTGGTGCCCCTGCTGCACGGCTCCGCCGGCGAGGACGGCGCGATTCGCGATGTCCTCGAGTGCCTTGGGCTGCCCTACGTGGGATCGCGGCCCAACGCGTGCCGGCTCGCCTTCGACAAGCCGGTGGCGAAGACGCTGGTACGCCGTGCCGGTGTCGCTACCCCCGAGTGGGTCGCCCTGCCGCACGCGACGTTCCGCGAGCTCGGGGCGCCGGCCGTCATGTCGGCGCTCGATCACGGCCTCGGGTTGCCGCTTGTCGTCAAGCCCAGTCGCGGTGGCTCCGCACTCGGCCTGAGCGTCGTCCGTGCTGCCGCCGAGTTGCCCGCCGCGATGGTGGGGGCATTCGCCTACGGCGACGTGGCGATGCTCGAGCGATTTGTCCACGGGACCGAAGTGGCCGTCGGAGTCATCGAGGCGTCGGACGGACCTGTCGCGCTGCCGGCGGTCGAGATCGTGCCGGATGGCGGGCTCTACGACTATGCCGCGCGCTACACCGCAGGCACGACCCAGTTCTTCGTGCCGGCGCGGCTGGATCCGGCGATTGCACAGGCCGCGGCCGATGCCGCGCTCACCGCACACAGGATCCTGGGGCTGCGCGACTGGTCGCGCTCGGACCTCATCGTCGACGCGTCGGGCGCGGTGAACTTCCTCGAGGTGAACGTCGCTCCAGGGATGACGGAGACCTCACTGGTCCCGCAGGCCCTCGTGGCCGCGGGGATCGACATGGGCCAGCAGATGGCAGCGCTGGTCGACCGCGCCATCGCCCGGGTCACCGCCTCCGCCTGAGGCTCTCGGGTGCTGCGGTCCCGCGCCCCGAAAGCATGCATCTTCCGCGGTAAACCCACGCGTTCTTCGGGCTGATTCGCGGGCTCATCATGCAGATCAGCCCAAAGAACAGCGTCGACGCTGGCGTCTCGAATCGAGTAGTCATCCCGGGACGACGCTGGTTCGATCGCGCGCAGAGAAGCGCATCACCGGCCGCAAGGCGAGCCGCTCGGCCTACGTCCCGATGTGATGCGCTGACCACACGGCGCGTGCCTGAAGGCGCTGTGCCACATGCTCCACGGAGTCCCGCGCATCCGCCGCGTCGTACAGCCGATAGACCTCGCTCATGCCGCGCGACTTCAG
>JBPCSL010000132.1:0-12221 GCA_051007175.1 Candidatus Nanopelagicales bacterium | reverse complement strand
ACCGTGGTGCGGCCGAGAGCCGCGACCCCCAGCCGCTCGATCACGGCGTCGGCGGTCTCCGGCGCGCCGCGGAGGCGCGCGACATGGCGCACAAGCTCGGGACCGCGCGCCCCCGAGGGCAGCCCGTCTTCCTGCAGCATGACGTGCACGCGCTCCCGGGCGGCGAGTCGTCCGGGCGTCCCGCCGAGGACGGTCGCGCGCCCTCCGGAGGCCTTCCTGAGCCCCGTGAGCACGGCGATCGCGGAGGACTTGCCGGCACCATTGGGGCCGAGGAGGCCGGTGACCTCGCCGGCCTCGATGTCCAGGCTGAGGCCGTCCAGGGCGCGCCGTGGAGGCCGCCCCGGGTAGGAGAGGCGGACATCGTCGAGCCGTCCGGCAGGCACCGAGGCAGTCTAGGGAGACCCCCGGTTTGCGCGTGCGCGGAATTAGGACACACTAAGCGTGTGAAATTCCCCAGCCCTGGTGCCGAGCGCGTCGCGCGGGCTCTCCTCACGGAGGGACCGGCGACCGCTGCCGAGCTCGCCACCCGGCTGGACTCCCACCCCACGGTGGTGCGCCGTCACCTCGATGCGTTGGGTGCCGAGGGCCTGGTGTCCTGGACCGAACGCCGTCCCTTCGGTCCCTCGCCTGTGCGAGGTCGCGGAAGGCCGGCGCGCGTGTTCGTCCTCACTGACGAGGGCCGTCACGTCTTCGACGTGGCCTATGACGACCTCGCGGTAGGCGCCCTTCGCTTCGTCCGCGCCCAGGGAGGCGATGAGGCGGTGCTCGCCTTCGCACGCGAGCGGGCCGACGAGATGGTGCTGCGATTCCGCAGTGCCGTCGAGTCCGTGGCCGACGATGCCGCGCGACTCGACGAGTTGGCACGATGTCTGACGGAGTCCGGCTATGCCGCGACGGCAGGCGTCGCGGACGCCGGTCCGCAGTTGTGCCAGCACCACTGCCCGGTGAGCCACGCCGCCTCGGAGTTCCCGCAGATCTGCGAGGCCGAGACCGAGGCCTTCGAACGATTGCTCGGCACGCATGTTCTGCGCCTGGCCACCATCGCACGTGGCAATGGGGTCTGCACCACGCTCGTTCCCGCTCTCATGAACCGGAGGACATCGGCATGACGACATCCGCTCACCCCGAGCTCGAGGGTCTCGGACGCTACGAGTACGGCTGGCGCGACTCGGATGCGGCCGGTGCACTGGCCAAGCGCGGGCTCAATGAGGACGTCGTGCGCGAAATCAGCGCCCTGAAGAACGAGCCGCAGTGGATGCTCGACCTGCGACTCAAGGGCCTGCGTCTCTTCGAGAAGAAGCCGATGCCCACCTGGGGGTCCGAGCTCGGCGGGATCGACTTCGACACGATCAAGTACTTCGTACGCTCGACGGAGAAGCAGGCCGCGAGCTGGGATGAGCTGCCCGAGGACATCCGCTCGACGTACGACCGACTGGGCATCCCGGAGGCGGAGAAGCAGCGCCTGATCGCGGGCGTCGCCGCCCAGTACGAGTCCGAGGTTGTTTACCACAAGATCCGCGAAGACCTCGAGGAGCAGGGTGTCATCTTCCTCGACACCGATACCGGCCTGAAGGAGCACGAGGAGCTTTTCAAGGAGTACTTCACCTCGATCATCCCGGTCGGCGACAACAAGTTCGCCGCTCTCAACACCGCCGTGTGGTCCGGCGGATCGTTTATCTACGTGCCGCCTGGCGTGCACGTGGACATCCCCTTGCAGGCGTACTTCCGGATCAACACGGAGAACATGGGCCAGTTCGAGCGGACACTCATCATCGTCGACGAGGGCGCCTACGTGCATTACGTCGAGGGCTGCACGGCCCCGATCTACTCGTCGGACTCGCTGCACTCGGCCGTGGTCGAGATCGTCGTGAAGAAGGACGCTCGCTGCCGCTACACGACGATTCAGAACTGGTCCAACAACGTCTACAACCTCGTGACGAAGCGAGCGGCCGCCCATGGCGGGGCCACCATGGAGTGGATCGATGGCAACATCGGGTCCAAGGTGACGATGAAGTACCCCGCGGTCTGGATGCTCGGCGAGCACGCCAAGGGGGAGACGCTCTCGGTGGCCTTCGCCGGAGAGGGCCAGCACCAGGACGCCGGCGCGAAGATGGTCCACGCCGCTCCGCACACCTCATCGACCATCGTGTCGAAGTCGGTGGCGCGCGGGGGTGGCCGCACGTCCTATCGCGGACTCGTCCAGGTGCTCGAGGGCTCCCACGGCTCGAGGAGCACCGTCAAGTGCGACGCCCTGCTCGTCGACGACATCTCCCGCAGCGACACCTATCCGTATGTCGATGTGCGCGAGGACGACGTGTCGATGGGTCACGAGGCCACCGTCTCGAAGATCAGCGAGGACCAACTCTTCTACCTCATGTCCCGCGGCCTCTCGGAGGACGAGGCGATGGCGATGATCGTGCGGGGCTTCGTTGAGCCGATCGCCCGCGAGCTCCCCATGGAGTACGCGCTGGAGCTCAATCGCCTCATCGAGCTGCAGATGGAAGGGGCCGTGGGCTGATGTCCATCGCCGTCGATCACGCACCGCGCGTACGGTCCCGAGAGGTCGCTGACCACGCGGTCCCGACCGGCCGCGAGGAGGAGTGGCGGTTCTGCCCACTAGACCGGCTCAAGGGCCTCCACTCCAGTGTCGCGCCACTCTCGGGGTCCCCGGCGGTATCGACCGAGATCTCCGGGGGAGCCACGGCCGACTTCGTGCCCATGTCCGAGGATGTCGCATCCGCATTCGCGCCCACCGACATCGTCGCGGCCCGAGCGCTCGCGGGCGCAGCGCGTGTCCTTCTCGTGAGGATCCCTCGGGAGGCCGCGGGCCAGGTGCGCGTCGTCGTGCGCGGCGAGGGAGGAGAGGCTGCGCTGCAGGTCGTCATCGATGCGGCCCCGTTCAGCGAGGGCACGGTCATCCTGGAGCATGAGGGCTCGGCCATCTTCTCCGGCAATGTCGCGCTGAGGGTCGGCGACGGCGCCACCCTCACGTTCGTCTCCGTGCAGGACTGGGATCGCGACGCCGTCCATGTGGGCTCGCACCAGTCCGTGCTCGGCCGGGACGCGCGACTGCGCATGGGGCACATCACCCTGGGCGGCGATGTCGTGCGTCTCGTGCCGACGGTCGAGTACTCCGCACCCGGTGGTGATGCGGAGCTCCTGGGCCTCTACTTCGCCGAGGCGGGTCAATTTCTCGAGCACCGGGTCTTCGTGGACCACGGGGTGCCGCACTGCCGCAGCTCCGTCCTCTACAAGGGCGCCCTTCAGGGAGACGGCGCCCATACCGTCTGGATCGGCGATGTCCTGGTGCGCGCCGAGGCCAAGGGGGTCGACACCTACGAGGTGAATCGCAACCTGCTCCTGAGCGATGGCGCGCGGGCCGACTCGGTGCCCAACCTCGAGTTGGAGACGGGGGAGATCGTGGGCGCCGGCCATGCGAGTGCCACCGGGCGCTTCGACGACGAGCAGCTCTTCTATCTGCAGGCACGCGGGATTCCGGAGCGACTCGCGCGCGTTCTGGTCGTGAGAGGCTTCTTCGCCGACGTGCTCGGCCGCCTCGGCGTGACCGATGTGGAGCGCTCTGTCATGGCGAGCGTGGATGCACGCCTTGGCATCGACCTATCCGGCACTGGGCTCGACGAGGACTCCGTATGAGCATGGTGGATGTCTGCGCACTTGGCGACCTGCCCGAGGACGGCGCACTGCGCGTCCTGGTCGGGGAGCGACCTGTTGCCCTCGTGCGTTGCGAGGGCGAGGTCTACGCGATTCTCGACATCTGCTCGCATGCCGATGTTCCGCTCTCCGAGGGTGACGTGGAGGACTGCTCCATCGAGTGCTGGCTCCACGGATCACGCTTCGACCTGCGCACGGGAGTGCCGCTGTCCCTGCCGGCGACCGTCCCCGTCCCCGTTTTCGCCGTGGTCGTCGAGGGCGAGGGCGATGCCGCCCGGGTCCTCGTGGCCGATGCCGCCGTCACCGTCCCCTGATCGCCGACAAGAAAGTTAGGTAGATGTCCATCCTCCAGATTTCCGACCTCCATGCCTCGGTTGAGACCGAGGACGGCGCACGGCAGATCCTGCGCGGCGTCAACCTCACGGTGAAGGGCGGCGAGACGCACGCGGTCATGGGCCCTAATGGGTCGGGCAAGTCGACCCTCGCCTATGTCGTCGCGGGGCACCCCAAGTACACCGTGACCGAGGGATCCATCACCTTGGACGGCGAGAACGTTCTCGACATGAGCGTCGATGAGCGCGCGCGGGCGGGCCTCTTCCTTGCCATGCAGTACCCCGTGGAGGTCCCCGGAGTCTCGGTGTCCAACTTCCTGCGAACGTCGGTGACCGCGGTTCGCGGTGAGGCACCCAAGCTGCGACTGTGGGTGAAGGAGATGAAGGGGGCCATGGAGGCGCTCCAGATCGATCCGGCGTTCGCGGAGCGCAGTGTCAATGAGGGATTCTCGGGAGGCGAGAAGAAGCGCCACGAGATCTTGCAGCTTGAGCTTCTCAAGCCCAAGATCGCCGTCCTGGACGAGACGGACTCGGGCCTCGATGTGGACGCGCTCAAGATCGTGGCCGAGGGCGTCAATCGCTTCCAGGCCGATGGCACCACGGGCACGCTCCTCATCACCCACTACACGCGAATCCTGCGCTATATCCATCCCGACTTCGTCCACGTGTTCGTCGACGGACGCATCGTGGAGAGCGGCGGCCCCGAGCTGGCAACCCAGCTGGAGGACGAGGGATACGAGCGCTTCGTGAAGGCGGGCGCTGGCGCGTGAGCATCGTGGACCGTGCCCCTGGGCCGCGCGCAGGCGCTGGCCTCGATGTGGCGCGCCTGCGCGAGCAATTCCCGATCCTGCACCGCACGGTCCGTGACAATCGGCGGCTGGTCTACCTCGACTCGGGGGCGACGTCGCAGAAGCCCGTCCGGGTGCTGGACGCGGAGCGCGCGTACTACCTCACGAGCAATGCGGCGGTGCACCGCGGGGCTCATCAGCTCGCGGAGGAGGCCACGGAGGCCTACGAGGGAGGCCGCGCCCGGATGGCGGCGTTCGTCGGGGCTCCGGCGGAGGAGCTCGTCTTCACGCGCAATGCCACCGAGTCCCTCAATCTGCTGGCGTACGCCTTCAGCAATGCCACGGACAAGCGGCGCACCGGGGCGGAGCTCCCCGATGGGGCCGAGCGCTTCATCCTGGAGCCCGGCGACGAGATCCTCATCACGGAGATGGAGCATCACGCCAATCTCGTGCCCTGGCAGGAGGTGTGCGCGAAGACCGGAGCGGTCCTCCGATGGATCGGGCTCACGGATGAGGGCAGGCTCGACCTGTCCGACCTCGAGGACCTGGTGACGCCGCGCACGCGCGTCGTTTCCTTCGTGCACCAGTCCAATCTGCTCGGCACCATCAATCCGGTGCGTCCGCTGGTGGAGGCAGCGCGCTCGGTCGGCGCGCTGGTCTTCCTCGACGCCTGCCAGTCAGTGCCCCACATGCCGGTCGACGTGGCCTCCCTCGATGTCGATGCGATGGCGTGGAGCGGCCACAAGATGCTCGGACCGACCGGCATCGGGTGCCTCTGGGGCCGATCGGAGGTCCTCCGGGCGATGCCACCCTTCATCTCCGGTGGCTCGATGATCGAGCTCGTCACGATGGAGCGCTCAACCTTCGCGGAGCCGCCCAAGCGCTTCGAGGCCGGCGTGCCCATGGTCGCGCAGGCCGTGGGCCTGGCCGCCGCGTGCGACATGCTCGACGAGATCGGGATGGCTGCCGTGGCCGATCACGAGCACGCCATCACCGCCTACGCCCTGGCCGGCATGGCCGAGGTGCCGGGGGTGACCGTCATCGGACCGACGAGCATGGACATGCGCGGCAGCGCCATCTCCTTCACCGTCGACGGGGTCCACCCCCACGACGTCGGCCAGGTCCTGGACGACCGGGGCATCGCCGTGCGAGTAGGACACCACTGCGCGTGGCCGGCCTGTCGGCGCCTCGGCGTCCCGGCGACCACGCGGATCTCGCCCTATCTCTACAACGACGCCGCCGACATCGACGCGTTCCTCGACGCGCTCTCCGCCGTCCGATCGACGTTCGGGGTGGGCTGATGCAGGACCTCTACCAGGAGATCATCCTCGATCACTACCGCAATCCCCAGGGGCGTGGCCTCCGCGATCCGTTCGAGGCCCAGGTGCATCACGTCAACCCGACGTGCGGCGACGAGATCGACCTGAGAGTGCACCTGGACGAGCGCGACGGAGTGTCGGTGGTGGCCGATGTCTCCTATGAGAGTCAGGGCTGCTCGATCTCGCAGGCGTCGGCCAGCGTCCTCTACGACAGTGTCGTGGGCCAGCCGCTGCCACAGGCTCTCGAAGCCATGGCCCGCTTCCAGGAGATGGTGCAGTCCAAGGGGGAGATCACCGGCGACGAGGAGACGATGGGCGACGCGGTGGCCTTCGCCGGTGTCGCGAAATATCCCGCCCGGGTGAAATGCGCCCTCCTGCCCTGGATGGCCTGGAAGGACGCCGTTGTGCGTGCGACTGATGAAGGAGACTCATGAGCGAGACCCTTGCCTCCGAGGATGTGTGGGAGGCCCTCAAGGACGTCGTGGATCCCGAGCTGGGGATCAACATCGTCGACCTTGGCCTCGTGTACGACATTCACCTCGACGAACACAATGTCGCGACCTTGGACATGACCCTCACCTCGGCCGCATGCCCGCTCACCGATGTGATTGAGGACCAGACGCGCGCAGCCCTCGACGGCGTCGTGTCGGACTTCGCGATCAACTGGGTGTGGATGCCGCCCTGGGGACCGGACAAGATCACCGACGACGGGCGCGACATGCTGCGCGCCCTCGGCTTCAACGTGTGACGTAGGCTTCCCCCGCTGTGATCACGGGGAGTGGACTGGAGCTGCGCGCGGGTCCTCGATTGCTCCTCGAGGGAGCGACTTTGCGCGTTGGCCCGGGAGACCGCATCGGCCTGGTCGGGCGCAATGGCGCCGGCAAGACCACCCTCACGAAGGTCCTGGCGGGCGAGGCACTTCCAGCCGCCGGGACGGTGCAGCGATCGGGCACCGTCGGCTACCTGCCGCAGGACCCGCGCACGGGC
Organism: Candidatus Nanopelagicales bacterium; assembly: GCA_051007175.1. GTDB lineage: Bacteria > Actinomycetota > Actinomycetes > S36-B12 > S36-B12 > Mxb001. The sequence goes on along the minus strand of JBPCSL010000132.1, from coordinate 5,123 downwards.
GACCTGGAAGTCCTGGCCCGCGACCGGATCCTGGGCGCGCGCGGCCTCGCCGAGGCGGCAGGCCGCATGCGTGCGGCGAGCGAGCGGATGGCGAGCGAGGACTCCCGCGAGAAGGCCATGCGCGCCTACGACGCCGCGCTCCTCGACTTCGAGGCGCGGGGCGGCTACGCCGCCGAGTCCGAGGCGGCGAGCATCTCCGCAAGCCTCGGACTGCCCGACCGGGTCCTCGGTCAGCCCCTCGGCACTCTGTCGGGCGGGCAGCGCCGCCGCGTTGAGCTGGCGCGCATCCTCTTTGGCGGATTCGACGTCCTCCTGCTGGATGAGCCGACGAATCACCTGGACGCGGACTCCATCGGGTGGCTCAAGCGATTCCTGGCGGGATACCCCGGCGGCTTCATCGTCATCAGTCACGATGCCGCGCTTCTCGAGGCGACGGTGAACTCGGTCCTGCACCTCGACGCCCAGAGGGCAGAGCTCGATACCTACTCCATGGGGTGGAAGGCCTACCTTCAGCAACGCGAGACCGACGAGCGCCGGCGCCGCAGGGAGCGGGCCAACGCCGAGCGGCAGGCCAGCGCCCTCCGCGAGCAGGCAGAGAAGATGAGGGCCAAGGCCACCAAGGCCAAGGCGGCGCAGTCTATGCTCAAGCGTGCCGATCGCCTCACATCGAATCTCGAGGCCCAGCGCGCGTCAGACCGTGTGGCACGCATTCGCTTCCCGGATCCGGCTCCCTGCGGGAAGACGCCCCTCACGGCCTCGGGCTTGTCGAGGTCCTACGGCTCCCAGGAGGTCTTCACCGATGTGGACCTCGCCGTCGACCGAGGTTCCCGGGTGGTCATCCTCGGGCTCAACGGGGCGGGCAAGACCACGTTGCTGCGCATCCTCGCCGGGATCGACAGCCCGGACACCGGCGAGGTCGTGCACGGCCACGGGGCGCGCATCGGATACTACGCACAGGAGCACGAGACCCTGGATCCCGAGCGCAGCGTGCTGGGCAGCTTGGCGGGTGCAGCGCCGGATATCCCGGAGACGGAGTGCCGGCGCATCCTGGGCTCGTTCCTCTTCACGGGTGATGACGTCGACAAACCCACACGGGTGCTCTCCGGCGGGGAGAAGACTCGCTTGGCCCTCGCCCTGCTGGTGGTGTCGAGTGCCAACGTGCTGCTCCTCGATGAGCCCACCAACAACCTCGACCCGGCCAGCCGCGAGGAGATCCTGAAGGCCCTTCACGGGTTCCGCGGAGCGGTCGTGCTCGTGACCCACGATGAGGGCGCCGTCCTCGCGCTCGGACCCGAGCGCGTCGTCATCCTCCCCGAGGGCGACGAGGACCTGTGGAATGACGACTACGCTGACTTGGTTTCACTGGCGTGAGGACGGGAGATCCCATGAGCGGCCTCGAGGTCGACACCGCCATGCTGGAGCAGGGTCGCGTGCGCGTCTCGCGCGACGGCTCCCTCGTGCGCGTGGCCCTGGACCGTCCCGAGTCGCGCAACGCCCAGACTCCCTCGACCTGGCAGGCCCTGGCGGCAATCGGGCGCGCGGTGCACGACGCTGCCGACGACGTCGCGGTCGTCGTCGTGACGGGGGAAGGGCCGTCCTTCTCCGCCGGTCTGGATCGTCGGATGTTCACCCCCGAGGGAGTCCCCGGCGAGGCGTCGCTGGCCCAGCTCGCCGGACTGGATGCGCGTCAGGCCGATGAGTGGATCGCCGCGGCGCAATCGGCGTTCACCTGGTGGCGCGAGGTGCCTCCCATCACGATCGCGGCCGTGCGCGGACACGCAATCGGTGCGGGTTTCCAATTGGCGCTGGCCTGCGATCTCCTGGTGGCGGAGCGCGATGCGCTCTTTGCCATGCGTGAGACGTCGTACGGGCTCGTCCCGGATCTCGCGGGGACGTCGCCGCTCGTGCAGGCGGTCGGCTATCCCCGGGCTCTCGAGATATGCATGACAGGGCGCATGGTGGATGCCGACGAGGGCTACCGGCTGGGATTCGTGACGCGTGTCGTTGACGACCTCGAGGTCGCGGTCGGCGCGCTTGTCGATGCCGCGGGCGCTGCACCGCCCGGAGCCGTGCGGGCACTCAAGCCCCTCCTGCGCGATGCGCCGACCCGCACCCCCGAGGCACAGCGCGCCGCGGAGCGTGCGGCGCAGTACGACCGACTGCGTGCACTTCTCGCGGCGTGGGGCGGCTGAATGTCCCAGGTAAACCCGTGGCAGATCTATCAGTCGCTGACCCGGGATCCGAAGCAGGTGAAGAAGGTCAGCACGGGTGTCCTGCGGCGAATCCTCGGCTACGCCAGGCCCTATCGGGGCCTTGTCTACGCCTTCCTCGCCACCCTGGTCTTCGCGTCGCTGCTCACGGTGGCGCAGCCGCTCCTCTTCCGGCAGATCGTCGACAACGGCATCTCCCAGGGGAATGCGCGACTCGTCACCATCCTCGCGCTATGCATCGCCGCTCTGGCGATCATCGATGCGCTCGTGGGTGTCGTGAGCCGCTGGTTCTCCGCGCGCATCGGGGAGGGCCTTATCTACGACCTCCGCACGCAGGTGTACGACCACGTTCAGGAGCAGTCGGTGGCCTTCTTCACGCGGGCCCAGACGGGGGCGCTCGTGTCGCGCCTGAACTCCGACGTCATTGGCGCGCAGCAGGCCTTCACCTCGACGCTCGGCGGAGTCGTGGGCAACGTGATCACGGTATCCATCGTGCTCGTGACCATGTTCCTCCTCTCCTGGCAGGTCACGGTCCTCTCCCTACTCCTCGTCCCGATCTTCCTCCTGCCCGCGCGCTGGATGGGCCGCCGGCTCCAGTCCATGACGAGGGAGCAGATGCAGGTCAATGCGCAGATGAGCACGCAGATGACCGAGCGCTTCAATGTCGCCGGCGCGCTCCTCGTGAAGCTGTTCGGTCGCCCCCGGGAAGAGCACGCGGAGTTCTCCGGCCGCGCTGCCCAGGTGCGCGATGCGGGAATCTCCATCGCGATGGCGAACCGGTGGTTCTTCACGGCCCTGCTCCTCGTGGGATCGCTGGCCACTGCCATCGCCTACGGCGTGGGAGGCAATCTCGTCATCACGGGGGCGATCACCCTCGGCACCCTGCTCGCGCTCGTCGCCCTGCTTGCACAGCTCTACGGCCCGCTGACGGCGCTCTCGAACGTGCGCGTTGACGTCATGACAGCACTCGTGAGCTTCGAGCGAGTCTTCGAGATCCTCGACCTGCCGCCCCTGGTGCGCGAGGCGCCCGAGGCGGCCGCCGTGCCCCCGGGTCCGCTGTCCATCACCTTCGATGACGTGTTCTTCCGCTACCCGACGGCCGACGAGGTGTCGCTGGCGTCCCTGGAGTCCGTGGCTCGCCCCGAGGAGCCGCGCACCGAGGGACCTGTGCTGCGGGGCGTGAGCTTCCATGCGGAGCCCGGGCAGCTCGTCGCACTCGTAGGCCCCTCGGGGGCGGGCAAGACCACGATGACCGCGCTGGTGCCTCGGCTGTACGACGTGACAGGCGGATGCGTGCGCGTCGGCGGGGTGGACGTGCGCGACCTGCGCCTGGACTCCCTGAGAGGGGCCGTCGGCGTGGTGACCCAGGATGCCCACCTCTTCCACGACACGATCGGGGCGAACCTGCGCTACGCGCGCCCCGACGCGACCGACGAGGAAATCCGGGATGCCCTGCGTGGGGCGCACATCCTGGACCTCATCGACTCGCTGCCGAGTGGGCTCGACACCGTCGTGGGTGATCGCGGCTATCGACTCTCCGGCGGTGAGAAGCAGCGCATTGCCATCGCGCGCTTGCTCCTCAAGGCGCCGCGCGTCGTGGTGCTCGACGAGGCCACCGCCCATCTGGACTCAGAGAGCGAGGCGGCCGTCCAGGACGCCCTGGCGACAGCCCTGCAGGGCCGCACCTCGCTGGTGATCGCCCATCGCCTGTCGACCGTCCGTCAGGCCGACCTGATCCTCGTGATCGACCAGGGCCGGATTGTCGAGCGTGGGACCCACGAGGACCTGCTGCGGGCCGGTGGGCTCTACGCCACCCTGCACGCCACCCAGTTCGCCGACGACACCGCCTGAGGCGGGTCACGGGGAAGGCAGGATCCCGCCGGCTAGCCCGAGGCCTTCACCGGTTCCTTGTTGCCCGCATCCTCGCGCGCCTCGCGGCGCAGGAAGAAGAGCCAGCCGGCGACAGCGACTACGGCGAAGAGAATCCACTGCACGGCGTACGAGATATTGCGGCCCTCATCGATCTCCGGCAGCGGGATGGGCGTGACGCCGGGATCCGCCGGGTCCGAGGAAACCGACTCGACGTAGAAACCGATAATCGATGCGCTGAGGGCAGCGGGGTCGAGGGCCGGCACCTGCCCTGCGGGAAGGTCAGTCGGCGCTGGCTGCGGGGTGACCTCGGCCTCGCGCAGCCTTCCGGTGATCGTCACCAGTCCTGCCGGGGCGACCGGGGCGTCCTGCGACTGCGTGGCAGCTCCCGTGGCCGCCACCCAGCCTCGGTTGACCCAGACCTCCAGGCCGTCGGCCGTGCGGAGAGGAGTGGCGACCCAGAATCCGTTGGAGCCGTTGAGAGGACGCTGCCGCACCAGGACCGTGCGGTTGCCGGCGTAGGTGCCGGTCGCCGTCACCGCCTCCCAGTCAGAGGGGTCTTCCAGTGCCTGGGCGACGGGCACGGGCGGACCGCCGGACTCCGCAGCCACCGCGAGCCGCTGCGCACGGCGTTCCTCCGCACGGGACCACTGCCAGTGGCTGAGGAAGCCGAACGCCACGATGGCGACCACGACCAGTGCGGTGAAGGACAGCCAGCGTCGCGTCCTCAGCAGCGTCCACACGCTCTGAGACTAGGTGCGGTCCTGAGCCGAGCCCGGAGGCAGGGCCGGGAGAATCGGCATGAGGGGTGCGGGCGGCGCCGCGACCTTGCGACTCCGGCTCGCATTCGCCGCCACGACCGCGAGGTAGGGAAGCGCCACGGCTCCGGCGAGGAAGACCCAGCGGGGCCATCCCGGGACGATGATGGCCAGCAGGACGCACGCGGTGCGAATGGTCATCGACACGAGGTAACGCCGGGTCCGCGGACCCTGCTCCTGCGTGAGGCTCTCGGGGGCTGCGGTGATGGAGTACACCGCCGGCGCC
>JBPCSL010000131.1:0-4273 GCA_051007175.1 Candidatus Nanopelagicales bacterium | reverse complement strand
TGGCAACACCATGTACATGGGCACCTGGGGCGGCTTCGTCGATGGCATCAATGCCAACCACGTCATGCGTCTGACGAGCACGAGGCTGTCGGACCCCGCGGCGACTACCGTGAGCGGCGCGTGGGACTACTTAAAGTCCTCGGGCGTCGTGGGTGTGAGTGGCCCGGCAACGCCAACGCAGCCCAATCAGATGGCGGTGCGGGCGGCGCTGGCCCTGCCGGATGGGTCGGTGATGTTCGGTGGGAACTTCTCGCAAGCGGGCGCTGTTACGGCGGGCCGGGTGGCGACGTTCATCCCGGGTGCGGAGCCGAGCCCGTATGACCCGGTCTATCCGCCCGGTCCGACCACGAATGTGGTGGCGACGGCGGGCTGGAACACCGTGACGGTGGATTGGAAGGCCCCGACTTATGTCGGCTCCTATCCGATCACGAACTACTTGGTGACGTCGTCTCCGGGCAACCGGGTGTGCATCTCGAGCCTGTCGGACGTGAAGCTGACGCAGTGCACGTATCGGGACCTGTCCCCTGGAACGCCCTACAGGTTCACGGTGCAGGCCTTGAATGGCGGTGGCTGGGGGACGCCGTCGGAGCCGTCGAACGTGGTGGCGCCGCGGAACCTGCGGATCGTTGCCGCTGACCGCAAGCAGGTCAAGGTGCTGTTCTTCAATGCGGGCACGGAGGTGCGCGCTTCGGGAGTTGCGCCGGGCTTCACGCCGGGGACGAAGATCGTGCCGTGGACGAAGATCGGTGACGCGGCATGGTCGCCCGCGCCGACGTCGAGCCTGGCGGTAGATGCCGCGTCGCGGTTCACCTGGAGCCGAAAGTTCGCCCAGGGGCAGAATTCCAAGGCGATCGCGATCAAGTTCGAGATCGGCGGGAACTTCTCCAACACGGTGAACTTCCGCCCCGTGAAGTAGGTTTGATGAGGTCACGGTGGGGCCGGGTGTGTGCGCACCCGGCCCCACCGTCGTGACAGGCGCCCCGCTCACCGGCCTCTTCGTGCCGGACTCGGCAGCGTCACGGCGAGGCATCGGTCATTGCGGAGCGATCACGCGCAATCCATAGACGCGACACGCGTCGGCCATGCGCGAGTCGTAGGTGACGACGCCCTCGAGATCGTCGCCGAATGCAAGGGCGGTCGCGATGTGGAGGGCATCAAGGGTGCGGATGATCGCGGGGTCGATGCCCGCGGCATCGATGCACACGTCGGTGGTGAGCGAGGCGAGGGTGACAGAGTCCACGACATCGCGCGCCCGGGCGAGGGCCTTGGATGAATGCCGTCGGCACGCGCGCAGGACCTCGACGCGCATCAATTCGCTCGCGACGAAGCGTGGAGTGTGCGCCTGCGTCCAGGCGCGCAGGGCAGCCGAGCCTTCCTCGTGGACGACGAGCTTGAGGGCCGCGGAGGCGTCGAGGTAGTACGCCGTCATCGCTCCTGCGCTCGAGCGTCGGCGAGGATCTGGCCCAGGGAGGGTCCGGTTGACGCTGCGAGGGGCTCCGGGAGTTCGCAGGGCTGACGGCGCGCCGGGCGCGCGAGCCCGTCCGCCAGGAGGCGCTCCAGGGGACTCGGGGTGAGGGGCACGAGTCGAGCCACGGGCCGTCCACGATCGGTGACGATGATCGTCTCCCCCTGGGCAGCCCGCTGAACCACCTCGGAGGCGTTCTGCTGAAGGGCACGAATCCCGATGGCCTCGTTCATGTGCGTCAATGTAGCACATGGCGCCACAACCCTCAGCTCGCAAAGAGCTCACCGGCTCGCTCGGCGGTCCGGGCGTCGTCGCCGGCGATGACATGGGCGTAGGTCCGCAGGGTCATCGCCGATGTCGCATGCCCCACCCGCGCGGACACGTGCGCGACCGGCTCGCCGGCGGACAGCAGGTGGGAGATGTGGGTGTGGCGAGTGCCGTGGAGCGGAATCGCGCGCAGGCCCGCCATGCGCACCGCGCGCCGCCAGGTGTCCGACACTCCGGCCGGGAGCATGGGCGATCCGTCGGCGAGCGTGAACACCGGATCCATCGGGCCCAGCGTCCCGGCCTCCGCGAGACGCCGCTCGCGCCAGGCGCGCAGCGCTGCCACCGTGCCGGCATCGAGGGAGATGGTGCGCCGCGACTTCCGGTTCTTCGGCGCTCCATAGACGAGGTTGTCGCGCCGGGAGTCGGCGAGCATCGCCCGCACGATGCGCAAGGTGCCCTTGTCGAGGTCGATATCGCTCCACTGCAGGCCGAGGGCCTCGCCGCGGCGCATCCCGGTCGCGAGCAGCAGGCGCCACAGGGTCGCGTAGCGAGAAGTCGCGGTGGCGGCGAGGAAACGGCGGACCTCCTCCGCTGACCAGATGTCGATCTCCTCGCTGGGCTCCAGTGGCAGTCGCACGCGGGTGCAGGGGTTGTCGGCGATGAGGCCGTAGCGCGCCGCATCGCTGAGGCAGGACTTCAGGGTGGCAAAGATCGCCTTGAGGCTCCCGCGCGCGGGGAGCTGGCCGGTGAGCGGGAAGGGCTGGCCGGCGCGCTCGGCGAAGTAGCGCTCGATCTCGAGCACGCCGAGCTCGCCGATCGGTCGCGCGGCGAGGGAGGAGTCGCAGAGGATCGCGACGGCCCAGCGTCGATGGCGACGGCTGCCCGAGGCCCAGGTGGGCTCGTGGCGGGGCAGCCACTCCTCGCGCAGGTAGTCGGCGAGCGTGGTGGCCGAGGTGGGCAGGCGGTCGGCGGGCATGCGCCGGACGTTAGGCGCGGGAAGCATCCCTCGGTACGCCGTGGCCGCGCGCTGTGGATGCCGCTCCACCGCCTGGGGATCATGACCCGCCGAGGCCTCCAGCAGGCCGCCGGCGGAGATGTAGCAGCAAGCGTAGTAGCGGTGCAGGGCAAGTGTCGGCGCCAAGGTGTGACAGCCCGTTGGTAACGAGAGGCTCACCAGCCAATCGTGGGGCGGTCCGGATGACATGGTGGCCTTGTGCCTCACGAACCATTCGGCGTTCGCCACCGACAAGCGTGGGAGACTCCTCTGGTCCGCCTCCGATTCTGCGGTCAGAGCTGATCGGCGGGCAGGATCGCCCTGATCGCTGCTACATCGCCGTCAGGCTCCCACAGGACGAGCCATTCCTCGTCGCGAATAACACACGAGATGGCGCGTACGCCGCCGCTGAACATGCGTCGGTAGGCACGGGGGTCCATGGGGTCAGCTTCAATCCAGTCCAGGCACTCATCAAGACGTGCAGCGGCATCTGGATCACGGTCGTACAACTCGTCCAACTGCGCTGCGGCGGCCGGATCGAGCTCAACTTTCACGGGCGCGGCCTGCGGCCTACGCGCTGCTCAGGGTGCTGCCGGGCGTACTCGATGCTGGCCTGAAGTGAAGCATTCTCGAGGAACCTGCGCTCGAGCTCTGAGATGACAACCGCAGGCTCCAGGACGACTGTGCCGTCCGGCTCTTCATGGACGAGGTACGACCTGTCCGCCTGACCGACAGTCATTCGTCCGCGAGGGTCGGCCGTAACAAGTCGGGATGCTCCCATGACTTCATTCCTTTCGTCCCTATCCATTGTACCGAGCGGGCCCCCACAGGGCAAGAGGGTCCTGCCCACATTCCCGCAACGGAATGTAGTTCCGTACGCCAAGGCGACGCCGTGGACACCGGGCGCCAGATGGTCCTCACGGAATGAAAGACACAGCGCTGGATCCATACACACCAGACGCCGAATGGTGGCCCGCCTCCTGGGCACGGGACGCCAGGTCTTCGAGTAGCCGCCGAATGAGGGCTGGATCCAGAGTGCGCATCAGGCACTCCGCAGCTCGGATTCGGCCAAGACGACGCCATGCCGCAGCAGGGCCGGGGGCGTCGCCTGGAGTGCGGCATCGTGAAGCTCGGGGAGCGGCTCCACGACCCACCGCAGGTCGACGCGCCTGGTGGGCTCCTCCAGCCATGAGGGGCGTGGCGCGGAGCATTGCTCCAGCCAGTAGTCGACGACCCCGGCGAGCAGCGCGTCGTAGCGCGCGTCCTTCGTCGTGGGAGGGGGAGCGACGGCCAGCGCGACACGAATATCGGGCGAAGACGCCGCGAGGTCGTCGGACAACTGCAGGACCTCGCGGAAGGCCGACGCCTCGTCGGCGGCCGCCAGGTGCTCGGCCACGTCGAGGGCGGCCTCCCAAGCGGGCCTCCGCCGAGTCGGCAGGATCGTCAGCCGGTAGAGGAGGGCCTGGAGGTGCCGCTCCAGTGCGCTGGTCGTCGTGTCGTGGGCGCCCGACTCGATGGCGGCGATCTGTGGCTGATGGGTGCCGGCG
>JBPCSL010000130.1:0-13772 GCA_051007175.1 Candidatus Nanopelagicales bacterium | reverse complement strand
CCGAGATCCACCACGAGCGAGGGGCGGTGCTCGAGCACATAGCCGGCGAGCCAGAGGAGCAGGTCCTCGGAGGCCGCCCAGGTGCCGGGGCGGGGCATCGGCAGGGACACCGGCACGAGGCGCTGCAACTGCAGGAAGGACTCCAGCAGGGCGACCTGGTCGTCGAGCTTCTGCTGGTAGCTCACCCGGGCGTCGCGACGCTCGGCCGACTGGTGCTGTGCCATCTCCCGCAGGGCGAGTCGGTACGTCGATCGGGGGAAGGTGAGCTCGGTGTCGATCTTTCCGACCTTCCTCCTCACCTCGGCGAGGTTCTTGCCCATCGCATCATCGCGCCGGGACGTGTCGCGCACCAGCGCGTCCAGTCGGTGCTGCGCGAATTTCTCAAGCCGCGCGACGCGACCGGCCGTGTTGCGCGTCCATCCGAGCGTCTGGCCCAGGGCCGCGCCCAGCCCGAGGCCGAGGATCGCGGCGATGCCCGTGACCGCCCAGGGCCACCCGGCCACAATCCCGAGGAGGGCGAGTCCCCCGCCGAAGAACACGGCTCCGACGACGAGGGGAATCCGGGCGCGCACGGGGCCGAGGCTACCCTTCCCGCGTGATCGCCGACGCCCGCGAGGCCCCCTCCCCGGGCGTGTCCGTGATCATGCCGGTGCTCAATGAGGAGCGTCACCTCGCGAGTGCGGTGCACCGCATCCTCGATTCGCGGTACGACGGGCCGCTGCAGGTGGTTCTCGCCCTCGGCCCGTCCACCGACGCGACCGATGCGGTCGCCGCGTCGCTGGCCGCCGAGGACGGCCGGGTGATCTCGGTCCCGAATCCCTCGGGCCGGACGGCCGCCGGCCTCAATGCCGCCATCGCCGCGGCGGCACACGACATCATCGTGCGCGTCGACGGCCATGCGCTGATCCCCGACGACTATGTCGCCGTCGCTGTCGCGACTCTTGAGGCCACCGGTGCCGACAATGTCGGCGGGATCATGGGCGCTGAGGGGGTGAGTGACGTCGAGCAGGCGGTGGCCGCCGCCATGACCTCGTGGTTTGGTGTCGGCGGGGCGGCGTTCCATATCGGCGGCGAGGCCGGGCCTGCGCTCACGGTCTATCTCGGCTGCTTCCGGCGAAGCGCCCTGGACCGGGTGGGCGGCTTCGACGAGTCCATGGTCCGAGCCCAGGACTGGGAGCTCAATCACCGCATTCGGCAGACCGGCGGCCTCGTGTGGTTCACCCCCGACCTCCACGTGACCTATCGACCGCGACACAGCCTGCGCGCGCTCGCGAGGCAGTACTTCGAGTACGGGAGGTGGCGCCGCGAGGTCGCTCGCCGCCATCCCGAGACCGTGTCGGCGCGCTACCTTGCCCCGCCCCTGACGCTCATCGCGGTAGCCGGTGGCACGGCACTGGGCATCGTGGGGCTCGCCACGGGCTCGCGCGCCACTGCCGTCCTCGGCTTCGCGATGCCCGCGGGCTACGCGGCCGCCAATCTGGCGGCCAGCGTGCGCGCCGGCACGTCCCTCCCGCCACAGGTGGCGATCAGGCTGCCCGCGGTGTTCGCCACCATGCACGCCGCGTGGGGCGCCGGCTTCCTGCGCGGGGCCCGCTGACGATCAGTCGTCGATCCCTTCCTCGCGCAGGCGCCTGATGGCTTCGCGTCGCTCCAGGCGCGAGGCACGGCGGATCTCGGCCTCTCGGAAGCGCAGCCGATCCCGCTCCGTGTCCGGGCGCAGGGGCGGAACCTTCCTGGGCTGCCCGTCGGCGTCGATGGCGACGAACACCAGGTGCGCGCTTGCCACATGGATCTCGCCCTCGACCTCCAGCCGCTGAGCAGTGACGCGCACGCCGACCTCCATGCTGGTGCGCCCGGTCCAGTTGACCTGGGCGCGGGTGGTAAGCAGGTCGCCGATCTTCACCGGCTCGAGGAAGGCCATCTGGTCCATGAACGCCGTCACCGCAGGGCCGCTGGAGTGGCGGACCGCCGCGACAGCACCGGCTTCGTCCACCGCACGCATGATGACGCCGCCGTGCACGTCTCCGTAGTTGTTGGCATCCATGACGCCCATGACGCGGGCGAGCGTGACCCGTGACTGCTCCGTGGGAACCGGCTCTCCGCTGGAGTCGCTCAGCACCGGATCGAGCGGCATCTCAGCCCTGCATCAGCTGACGCGCCATGACGAGGCGCTGGACCTGATTGGTGCCCTCGTAGATCTGGGTGATCTTCGCGTCGCGCATGAACCGCTCCACGGGGTAATCCCGCGTGTAGCCATTGCCTCCGAAGACCTGCACGGCATCCGTGGTGATCTCCATGGCCACGTCCGAGGCGAAGCACTTCGCCGCCGCCCCAAAGAACGTGAGGTCGGCATCGCCGCGCTCGCTCTTGGCCGCTGCCTGGTAGACGAGGGCGCGGGCCGCGGCCAATTTCATCGCCATGTCCGCGAGCATGAACTGAATGCCCTGGAAGGAGCCGATCGGCTTGCCGAACTGCTCCCGCTCCTGGGCGTAGGCCACGGCGGCATCGAGCGCGCCCTGCGCGATGCCGACGGCCTGAGCCCCGATGGTGATGCGCGTGTGATCCAGCGTGGTCATGGCCGTGCGGAAGCCCGTGCCGGGCTCGCCGATGATCCGGTCTCCGGGCAGGCGTACCTGGTCGAAGAGGACCTCGCGCGTCGGCGAGCCATGGATGCCCAGCTTGCGCTCAGGGGCCCCGAAGGCCACTCCCTCGTCATCGCGATGCACGACGAAAGCTGAGATCCCCTTGGGGCCTGCATCGGGGTCGGTGACGGCCAGCACGGTGTAGTAGTCGGAGACGCCGGCGTTGGTGATCCAGCTCTTCTGCCCCTGGAGGAGCCAGCCATCGCCATCGGCGACGGCCCGCGTCTTCATGGCCGCGGAATCGCTCCCCGACTCGCGCTCCGACAGGCAGTAGGAGAACATCGCGTCGCCCCGTGCGACGGAGGGGAGATACCGCTGGAGCATCGCCTCGTCGGCGGCCACCGTGAGCGGGAACGTCCCGAGCTTATTGACCGCGGGGATGAGCGAGGTCGAGGCACAGACGCGGGCGAGCTCCTCGATGACGATGCAGGCAGCCAGAGCATCGCCGCCCTGGCCTCCATAGGCCTCGGGGATGTGGATGGCATGGAACCCCGAGGACACCAGCGCGTCGTAGACGTCGCGAGGGAAGTCACCCGTCTCGTCGATCTCTGACGCGCGCGGGGCGATCTTGTCGTCGGCCAGGGCCCTCACGGCGGCCCTGAGCTCGCGGTGCTCCTGGGGAATCTCGAAGACAGCGAATCCGGGATCGTGATTCACGGGCACGGCGGCGTACTCCTTCCAGTGGCACCCCAGAGCCTACGCCCGCCGCGGTCTAGGCTCACCGTGTGCGGCTGAGCGTGGTGGGGACCGGCTACCTGGGCGCGACCCATGCCGCCTGCATGGCCGAGCTCGGCCATGACGTCATCGGCCTGGATTCCGATGCCGCCAAGGTCGCCGCTCTCTCGGCGGGCACGGTCCCCTTCTGGGAGCCGGGCCTCGACGAGGTCCTGCGACACGCCCTCGACTCCGGGCGCCTCCGCTTCACGACAGACCCTGCGGCCGTAGCCGACTCCGCCGTGCACTTCGTCTGCGTCGGCACCCCCCAGCGCCCCGACTCGCCCGCCGCGGACCTTGCACAGCTCGACGCCGCCGTGTCGGCCCTGACCCCCCACATCGCCCCCGGGTCGCTCGTGGTCGGCAAGTCGACCGTTCCCGTCGGCACGGCCGCGCGCGTCGCCGAGCGCGTTGCGCCCACCGGCGCGCACGTGGCGTGGAACCCGGAGTTCCTGCGCGAGGGCCACGCCGTCGACGACACCCTGCGCCCGGATCGTCTCGTCTTCGGCGTACGTCGACCCGAGGACGAGGCAACCCTGAGGCATGTCTACACACCGCTGCTCGCAGACGGCGTTCCCGTGCTCGTCACCGACTTCGCCACGGCCGAGTTGGTCAAGGTCGCCGCCAACGCCTTCCTCGCGACCAAGATCTCCTTCATCAATGCCATGGCCGAGGTGTGCGAGGCCACCGGCGGCGATATCGCCACGCTCTCCACAGCCCTCGGCCTTGACCCGCGCATCGGCCCGCAGTTCCTGCGCGCGGGCCTTGGCTTCGGCGGCGGCTGCCTCCCCAAGGACATTCGCGCCTTCATGGCCCGGGCGGAGGAGCTCGGCGTCGATGAGGCGCTCATGTTCCTGCGCGACATCGACGACATCAACATCCGACGGAGGCAGCACACCGTCGACCTCGCTCTCGCAGCGCTCGGCGGCAGCGCCGAAGGGGCGCGCATCGCGGCCTGGGGAGCGGCGTTCAAGCCCGATAGCGACGACGTGCGCGACTCGCCCGCACTCCATGTCGCGACCGCGCTGCGATCCCGCGGCGCCGAGGTCGTGGTCCATGATCCGCGCGCGATGGGCAATGCCCGACGGATGTACCCCGACCTGTCGTACGCCGATACTGCCGCGCAGGCCGCCGAGGGCGCCGACGTCGTGCTGCTGCTTACGGAGTGGCGCGACTACACCGAGCTGGATCCCTCAGCCCTCGTCGGCATCGTGCGCTCGCCGCACGTCATCGACGCGCGCAATGCCCTCGACGCTCGACGGTGGCAGTCGGCGGGATGGACCTACCGTGCCCTGGGACGACCGAGCCTCTAGCGACGGCTCGCCCACACGATCGCCGGGCAGTTGTCCATGACGACGTCGAGGCCGGCGTCGACGGCCCGGCGCGCGGCGCCCCCGTCGACGACGCCGAGTTGCATCCAGACCGCGCGCGCACCCACCGCGATGGCCTCGTCCACGAAGGCACTCACCCGATCGGACCTCACGAAGAGGTCCACGACATCCGGCGGCCCGACGGCCGCCACCGCCTCGGCGATCGTGGCGTAGCCCTGCTCGCCGTGCACGACCTCGGCACGCGGATAGATGGGCACGATGCGCTTGCCATGCGACTGCAGGAGCCGGGCGATCCCGTAGGCATCGCGGTCGGGGTTATTGCCCAGGCCGACGACGAACCATGTCTCCGTGCCGTCGAGGATGCGATCGGCGACCTCGGGAGTGCCGAAGAGCAGGGGGTCGCGCTCAGCCATGGTCGCGGACCCGAGCGCCCTTCTCCATCGCGGTCTCGCGCAGCCCGGCCTGGAATTCCCGCATGGCCGCGCGCAGGTCATCGTCGGCCACCGACAGGATGCGCACGGCGAGCAGCCCGGCGTTGCGGGCATTGCCCACCGCCACGGTCGCCACCGGCACGCCCGCGGGCATCTGCGCGATCGACAGCAGCGAGTCCAGGCCGTCGAGGTGAGTGAGGGGGATCGGCACGCCGATGACGGGCAGCGGCGTCAGGGACGCCACCATGCCGGGCAGGTGGGCCGCGCCTCCGGCCCCGGCGATGATCACGCGCAGTCCACGCCCCGCCGCCGACTCGGCGTACGCGACCATCTCCTTCGGCATGCGATGGGCGGAGACGACATCGGCCTCGTAGGGCACCCCGAACTCCTGCAGTGCCACCGCCGCCTGCTCCATCACCGGCCAGTCGGAGTCGCTGCCCATGATGATGCCGACCTGTGCCTCATTCATCGATCGCTCCCATCAGGTAGTCGGCGGCGTGATGGGCTCGCATCAACGCGGACTCGAGGTCATCGCTCACGACCGTCACATGGCCCAGTTTGCGCCCGGGACGCACCTCCTTGCCGTAGAGGTGGATCTTGAGGCCCGGATCACGGGCCATGAGATGCCGATAGGCGTCGTACAGCGGAGGCAGTGAATCGGCATCGCGTGGGCCGACGACATTCACCATCACCGTCCAGCGCGCGATGGGGCGCGGATCGCCGAGGGGCAGGTCCAGCACCGCCCTCAGGTGGTTCTCGAACTGACTGGTCACCGCGCCGTCGATGCTCCAGTGCCCCGAGTTGTGCGGGCGCATCGCGAGCTCGTTGACGAGAAGGCGATCTCCCGTGTCGAAGAGCTCCACCGCCAGCATCCCGGTGACATCGAGCCGCCGGGCCACCTGGAGTGCGAGCTCCTGGGCCTCGACGGCCCTGTCCTCCGGAAGATCCGGGCACGGCGCCACGACCTCGGAGCACATCCCGTCCACCTGCACCGTGCGCACGACCGGGTAGGCCACCGCCTGGCCGCTCGGCGAGCGCGCCACCTGCGCCGCGAGCTCGCGCGTGAACGGCACGAACTCCTCCGCGAGCCATGCCGCGCCCGGCACCAGGGTCGTCTCGGCCATCACGCGCGCCGCCTCGTCGGCCGACGACACCACCCACACACCACGGCCGTCGTAGCCGCCACGCGACACCTTGAGCACCATCGGCCAGCCGAGCGTGCCGCCGACGGAGCTCAGGTCGGATGCGTACTTCACCGGCGCCCAGCGCGGGGACGGCAGCCCTGCCTCGGTCAGCGCGGACCGCATGGCGATCTTGTCCTGCGCGTGCACCAGGGCCTGCGGGCCCGGCCGCACGGCCACTCCCATGCCCTCCAGCGCGCGCAGGTGAGCCGGCGGGACGTGCTCGTGGTCGAAGGTGATGACGTCGCAGTGGGCGGCGAGCCGCGTCAAGGCGTCGAGGTCGTCATGATGGCCGAGGGTCACGTCGGCCACGACCTGGGCGGCCGACTCCTCCGGCGACGTGGCCAGCACCCGGAATCCGATACCCAGGGCGGCCGCCGGCGCGGCGGTCATGCGCGACAGTTGACCCCCGCCCGCCATGCCCACACGAGGGGCGCCCGTGACCGGTCTCACAGGATGACCCTACTGATCTGACCGTTCCCGGCCGACCTGCCCGGGGCGCCCTCGGTACGATCGCCCCATGTCGAAGGCGAGCGGCTCAGCTCTCGTCGCTCGCATCCATGACTCGGTCGGCACCCTGGCCCGCGAGATCGCGAAGTTCGGGGCGGTCGGCCTCATGGCTTTCGTGGTCGACGTGGGCCTCTTCAATCTCCTGATGTACGCCGGCGGATCCGGGCCCCTCAACGACAAGCCCCTCACCGCCAAGGCGATCTCCGTCATCGCGGCCACGACGTTCGCCTACTTCGGCAATCGCTTCTGGACCTTCCGGCATCGTGCGCGCACCAACATGGGTCGCGAATACGTGCTTTTCTTCGTGCTCAACGGCATCGCGATGATGATCGCCCTGGCCTGCCTGTGGTTCAGTCATTACGCGCTCGGGCTCGACAGCGCTCTGGCCAATAACATCAGCGCCAATGTCATCGGCCTCGGACTCGGCACGCTTTTCCGCTTCTGGTCCTACCGCAAGTGGGTCTTCCCGGAGATCCCGGCCGATGATCCCGACGAGCTCGCGCTCGCCGAGCGCGACGCGATCACGCCGATCTAGGTCCCGCTGACTTTCGAGGAACCGTCCTCTCTCCTGTCGCGCGCGGCTAGCATTTCGCCATGACCAGGCCTCCCACCGGACCTCTGGTGGCGGCTATCGCCGCCGTCAGCGCTGTGGTTCTCACCGTCACGATGATTGCGACCCCGGCCCTATCCGCCCTGCGCGGCGGCGTGCCCCGTGGCGACGTCACCATGCTCGTGCGTCAGAACGTCAAGGACCTCACGCCCGCGCAAAAGGCCGCCTTCGTCGCTGCCGTCAAGAAGGCCAAGAGGACTCCGTCCCCGTGGGACCCGTCCATCAGCTACTACGACCAATTCGTCTGGTGGCACAAGATGGCCTTCCAGTGCGACGTGGGGTGGAAGCAGAGCCACAACTGGGCCGGCGCGGCGCACAATTCGCCGACCTTCCTGCCGTGGCACCGGGAGTTCCTGCATCTGTTCGACCAGATGATCCAGCAGATGAGCGGCGACCCCACGATGACGGTCCCCTACTGGGACTGGACCGATCCCGCCTCGACCGCTGCCGTCTTCTCCGACGACTTCATGGGGGGAAATGGGAAGAGCAGCCAGAACTGGGCCGTGACCTCAGGGCCATTCCGCAAGGGACAGTGGGGCATCACGATCCAGGACCCAGCGGTCCTCCTCAAGGACAACACCGCCCCCAAGCCCTACCTGGTCCGCAATTTTGGCGCCTTCCCCCCTGGCCCCACTCATCTCCCCACGGCCGCGGACGTCTCCATGACACTGCAGGGGCACCTCTATGACCACTCGCCCTACAACGGGCAGTCCCCGGTCGATGAATCCTTCCGCAACAGCCTCGAGGGGTGGCGCGACGCAAAGCAGGCAACGTGCACCTCAGGCTGGATCGACCAGTCCCAGCGGGATGGATCGCCACATGTGATGCACAACGTCGTCCACCTTTACGTGGGTGGGGTGTGGTCCGCTGGCGACAAGAGTTCGGAGGGGACCATGGCCTACAACACGTCGCCCAACGATCCGGTCTTCTTCCTGCATCACGCCAATGTGGATCGCATCTGGGCTGCCTGGGAGGCGGAGGGAGGTTCGCATTACAAGCCTCAGAGCGGCGCGGACTACGGATGGAACGCTCCCGACACCATGTGGCCGTGGTACGACCGGACGATCAATTCGTGGTTCGGCACCGAACGCAATGGATACCGTTACGCGTCACTTCCTCAGTGAGCTTCACGTGTCCTGATGGGCCGCCCACCGGCATGGAACGACAGCATCCGCTTGCGAGGCCCCAGGCCCCTCAGGTCCCATCACCCGGCGGCACCGTGTCGCCACCCTGTTCCACACTGCGCCGCCTACGGCGCTCGTCGTCCTGCTCGTGCAGGCGGTAGACGTCCCTCTGGATGACCTCCACGTTGGGCACGTCGTCGATGACGAGGTTCTCGTCGCTCGCCGAGGTGACCTCAAGCCGGCCGTAGTTGAGGATGCGGCCGAGAACGCCCACCTCGAAGGACACGTTGTTGACCTTCGCCAGTGGCATGTCGCGACCCTTCTTCGAGATCACGCCTGCCCTGGTGATGATGCGACGGTTGGTGAAGACGTACTGGGTGGACACCCACTGGAGGAAGGGCCGCACGACCCACACGATCAGGATGATGAGCCCGATGATGATGATCGCGGGCCTGCCGATGGTCTCCACGATGTTGTCCCACGAGCCCATGAGCGTGAAGAGCCACACGCCAATGAAGACCGTGAGCAGGAGCCAGATCACGGGCAGGATCAGTCCCCGCCAGTGCGGCTTCATCTCGAACTCGATGATCTCGCCCTCGCCCAGCAACTTCGTCGGGTATCCCATGGGGAGATCGTGGCACGCGGACCCGCTGATGGCGGTCTCTACCCCGCCATGTCGGCGTCCGGCTCCGGGCGCACCAGGGAGATGTCCCCCGCCGAGATGACATGCTCCGCCCCGTCATCGTCGACGACGATGAGCTCGCCACCCGGCCCCAGGCCCGTCGCCTGGCCGACGAGGGTCCCGGTGGGGCGCTGGGCTCGGATGCGACGCCCCAGCGTGATGCACAGATCCCGATAGGCCGGCGCCGGATCGCCCCCCGTGCACCATCGCCGGTATGCCTCCGCGATGCCGCCGAGCACGGCGACGAGCACGTCCTCGCGAGGGATCGACGAGCCCAGCGTGCGGAGGGATGCCCCGCCATCGGGCAGCTCCGCTTCACCATGGTCGACGTTGATGCCGACCCCGACGACCACCGAGCCGTCTGACAGTCGTTCGGCGAGGATCCCGCCCAGCTTGACGATTCCGCCCGGGCGTACCGCCACCACGTCATTCGGCCACTTCAGGACAGCGTCGACTCCCGCGACATCGCGCAGTGCTCTCGCGACCGCGGTGCCGATGACGAGGGGCAGCCAGCCCAGTTGCGACGGCGCGCACGTGGGGCGCAGGAGGACGCTGAGCCACAGGCCCGCCTGCGCGGCGGACTCCCAGCTTCGACCGCTGCGTCCCCGACCCTGCGTCTGCTCCTCGGCCACGATGCACGTGCCCTCCAGGCCCCCCTGTGCCGCCCGAGCCTCCACCTCCGCCATCGTCGACGGAGTCGAGTCGACGTGGATCGGCGTTGGCCACCCAGCCCAGCGCGCATCCGCGGCGAGGAGCGGGCCCACATCGGCCAGCGGGCGACGCCCATTCTCCGGGTCCGGTCCCTGGCTCACCCGGCTAAGGTACGACCGTGACCGATACCGCCAGCGAGTCGGCCGTCCCGCACACCACGAGCGAGAAGGCCGGGGACCTCGCGCGGCGTCGTGCCGAGGCCGTCGGCCGACGTCAGGCCGCAGTCGACAAGCAGCACGCCAAGGGCAAGCTCACGGCGATGGAGCGGATCGAGGCACTGCTCGATCCCGGCTCCTTCCAGCAGATGGATGGACTCGCGCGCCACCGATCCTCTGCCTTCGGCCTCGAGAAGAACCGGCCTTACGGCGACGGCGTCGTCACCGGCTACGGCACGATTGACGGGCGTCCCGTGTGCGTATTCGCCCAGGACTTCACCGTCTTCGGCGGCTCTCTCGGAGAGGTGTTCGGAGAGAAGATCGTCAAGGTCATGGACCTGGCCCTCAAGACCGGATGCCCCGTCATCGGCATCAACGACTCGGGTGGCGCGCGCATCCAGGAGGGCGTGGTGTCGCTCGGCCTGTACGGCGAGATCTTCTACCGCAACGTGCAGGCGTCGGGAGTGATCCCGCAGATCTCGCTCATCATGGGCCCCTGCGCCGGCGGCGCGGTCTACTCCCCCGCCATCACCGACTTCATCGTCATGGTCGACAAGACATCCCACATGTTCATCACCGGCCCTGACGTCATCAAGACGGTCACCGGCGAGGACGTCGAATTCGAGGAGCTCGGAGGGGCGCGCACCCACAACTCCAAGTCGGGCGTGGCCCACTACATGGCCGCCGACGAGTCCGATGCGTTCGACTACGTCCGCGCCCTGCTCTCTTATCTGCCCAGCAACAACCTGGACGAGCCCCCCGTCTACGACTCCGAGGCCGACCTCGAGATCAGCGACCACGACCGCGAGCTCGACTCTCTGATCCCGGACTCCCCCAATCAGCCCTACGACATGCACCGCGTCATCGAGCACGTGCTCGACGACGACGAGTTCCTCGAGGTGCAGCCGCTCTTCGCCCCCAACATCATTTGCGGCTACGGCCGAGTCGAGGGACGACCCGTCGGTGTGGTGGGGAACCAGCCCATGCAGTTCGCCGGCACCCTCGACATCGACGCGTCCGAAAAGGCCGCCCGATTCGTGCGCACGTGCGATGCCTTCAACATCCCCGTCCTCACCTTCGTCGACGTGCCCGGCTTCCTGCCCGGCACCGACCAGGAGTGGGACGGCATCATCCGCCGCGGCGCCAAGCTCATCTATGCCTACGCCGAGGCCACGGTGCCGCTCGTCACCGTCATCACGCGCAAGGCCTACGGCGGCGCCTACGACGTCATGGGGTCCAAGCACCTCGGCGCTGACATCAACCTCGCGTGGCCCACCGCGCAGATTGCCGTCATGGGCGCGCAGGGCGCCGTCAACATCCTCTACCGCAATGAGATCGCCAATGCCGCCGATCCCGAGGCTGAGCGAGCCCGACTCATCGAGGAGTACGAGGCGACCCTCGCCAATCCGTACGTCGCCGCCGAGCGGGGCTACGTCGACCGCGTGATCTTCCCCCACGAGACCCGTCCCATGGTGGTCCGCGCGCTGCGGGCACTCCGCACCAAGCGCGCCAGCCGGCCGCCCAAGAAGCACGGGAACATCCCGCTGTGAGCGACGAGCCCCTCGTCATCCGCGGCTCCGCGACACCCGCGGAGGTCGCGGCAGTTGTCGCGGCCATCGCGACCCTGCGCGCAGGCCTCGAGAAGCCCGCGCGCACGCCGAGAAGCCTGTGGTCCCTGCCCTCGCGCCAGACGCGGCCGCCCCTGTCGGCTGGCCCCGGGGCGTGGCGCGCCTCGTCGCTGCCGCGCTAGCGCGAGCTATAGACCTTCGTCTTCTTGTAGGCCGCGTAGCCGTCAATGGCGGACGCCCGGAGCTTCACGGTCACCGTCGTTGGCTGCCCGTAAGTCGTGAGGGTCACCATGCCCGTCTTGCGGTACTTGCGCACCGTGCACAGGTCGTAGTCGCCCCGCGGCTGTAGAGCTCCTCGTCCGTAGGCCAGCGGGACGCATGAGACGGACACGGTGACCGTGTTACCGGCATTGGTCTGAAGGGCGTGGTCGACGATCGTCGTCGTCCCCGGGTTCACGATCGCGCTCGGCAGGTCCACCGGCTCCGTAGGCTGCTGAGGCTCCGGAGCCGGCGTTGGCGTCGGCGTGGGAGTCGGAATCGGAGTTGGCGTTGGCGTCGGAGTCGGCGTCGGAGTTGGCGTTGGCGTCGGCGTCGGGGACACCGAGGTCTCGGTGGGCGACGGTAAGGCCGATGTCTCCGTGGGGGACGGTGAGGCCGATGTCTCCGTGGGGGACGGTGAGGCCGAAGTCGGGGTCGGGGACGCCGAAGTCGGGGTCGGGGACGCGGAAGTCGGGGTCGGGGACGCGGACGAGGACGAAGACGTGGGAGACGCTGACGAAGACGTGGGAGACGCTGACGAACTCGTCGGCGACGGCGCCGGCAGATCCGCCGCGAACCAGGTCTGGAACACCGGGAAGCCGCTCAGCTTCGCGAAGGTGAACGTGAGGGTCTTGATGGGCTGCGCGGGGATGAACCAGCCGGACGCACCCGAGGTGTCGGCGCCGTTGCCGGTCAGCGTGTCCACGCCATTCCATGTCGGGACATCGGTGTGGGTCCCCGCCGGGCAGCCACTGGGCTTGGGCGACACGTTGCAGTAGTTGAAGACACCCTGATACCACGACGCCACGGTCACGGGATTGCCCGCGGCATCCGTTGCCGCAATCGTCACCCGATCGGCGTCGATGTCGCCCAGGGTGAAGCCCCAGGTGCCGATGGGCGTGGGATCCGCGAAGGTGTACGTCGTCGCGACGCTGGCCGCTCCTCCGGTGCCCACGTTGAGGTAGGGCTTCCCCTGCGATGAGCCGAAGTGGGCCCCGAACGGCGTGGACGGACCAAGCCACGTGGAGGCACCCGAGGGCACGTCCAGCGACGTGCCCGTCGTCGTCCAGGTCGCCGAGGGGGACGCGAAGCCATCCGACGCGATATCGACGGTCCCCGACGTGCCCGCACGCGTCCACACCGCGTACACCCCTGTGCCCCCGACCGCCTGCACCGACGAGGCCAGCAGGGCCGGTGGGATGAGGGCGGCGACGAGGAGCAGGGGCAGGGCGATGAGGAAGTGGCGGCGCATGCGCGGAGCCTAGATGCCCGCCGGGTGACGCACCCCAGGGCGCGCACGCAGGTCCCTCAGACAGGTGACAGGCCGCTAGGACCCGCGTACCTCGGGCCAATTCCGGCCACATGCCATCGCCAGACGGCGTACAGCAGGGAGAGAGACCCCGATGACGCTCCCGTAGTCGCCCCTCACCCCGGCGACATAAGGCGCGCCCAGGCCGTCGAGGGTGAAGCCTCCCGCCACCTGCAGTGGCTCGCCCGTGGCGATGTAGGCCGCGATCTCGTCGTCGTCCGCGTCCACCATGTCGACCTCCGTCGACACGGCCTCGCCCGCGCATTCCCCGGTCGCGGTGTCGATCAGCCAGTGCCCGGTGTGCAGGACGCCGGTTCGGCCGCGCATGCGCTGCCATCGACGCAGCGCCTCCTCCGGCGTCGGCGGCTTGCCCAGTCGCACGCCATCGACCTCGAAGATCGAGTCGCAGCCCAGAACCAGCGCTCCCGCGGGGGCGTCTCCCAGCACCGCCTCGGCCTTGGCCCGGGCCAGGGCCAGGGCCACCTCGGGCACCGGGCGGTGCGCCATCGCGTCCTCGATCGCCTCCTCGTCGATCCCGCTCACGAG
>JBPCSL010000129.1:0-5935 GCA_051007175.1 Candidatus Nanopelagicales bacterium | reverse complement strand
ATCGGCTGCCGGCTGGATGAAGTCCTGGATGTACTGCAGGCTCGTCGTGCCGACCTGGGCGCCCAGGCGGGCGTTCTTCAGCTCCGCCAGCGACGTGGCATTGGCGATGGGCGAGTCAGTGAGCGCCACGACGGCCTGGTTGACCGTGTAGTAGCCGTCGGAGAAGGTGACGACCTCGGCACGCTTGGGCGTGATGGAGATCTGATTGACGTCGAAGTCGAAGTCCTTCGCGCCCGGCGCGTAGGACTTGTTGAAGGGCACCACGGTCCAGGTGACCTCGTCGGGGGTGAAGCCCAGGCCCTGGGCCACGGCGTACGCGACCGCCGACTCGAATCCCTGGCCGTTGCTGGGATCGTCATCGACGAAGTACGGCGGGTAGGCGGGGCTGTCGGTGCCGATCGTGAGCGTGCCCGGGTTGATCGTCGCGAGGCTCTCCTTCGCGCACGCGTCGGGCGTGGGCGACGGCGCGGCCGACGAGGAGTCCGGCGCGGCCGACGACGAGGGGGCAGGCGCGGGCGCCGAGGAGGACGAGCCGCCCGAAGTCTCCTGGGCGCAGGCCGCAAGCATGAGCGCGGCAGCGGCTACGGCAGTGAGGGCGAGGGCTCGGCGGTGCATGGGTCCTCCTAGGTCAGGGCTGGGACTTCCATCCTGCCACCTCGTCACGCGGGCGCAACGACAGCCGGTTGGGTAACCGGCCTCATGCGGGCGGCAATGCCCGCGGCCGCGATCGCGATAACAGCGGCAAGCCACCAGATGGTGTCGTAGGTGCTCACCGTCGCTCCCCCGCTCTGCACCGCGCTCGCGTGGATGGCACCGAGAAAGCCGAGGGCCAGTGAGCTGAGGATCGCATCGGAGATCTGCAGCGCCGCCGAGTTGGCGCCCTGCTGGTCGACCGGTGACAGGCGCAGCGTCTGCACCGCGATCGACGGAAAGCACAGGCCCATGCCGATCGAGGCTACAAAGTAGGAAGCCACGCAGATCATGGGTGGCAGCAACGGCACTAGGCACAGCGGCAGCGTTGCCAGCCCCAGCGCGACGATGAGCGCGCCGACGCGCACGGTGCGGCTGCGATCTGCCGACTCAGGGATGCGGCTCTGCGCATAGGAGCCACCCCACCAGCCGAACGCCGACACGCTCAGCGTGAGCCCGGCCATCGTCACGGTCATCCCGCGCTGCTCGACCAGCGCCAGGGGGATGAAGGCCTCGGCGCCGAAGAAGCCGCCCGCCAGGACGCCGCGCATGAGCACGGTGGTCGGCAGGCCGCGCCGCAGGGTCAGCGCGCCGACGGGCAAGAGCCGGCGTACGCCCAGGACGATGACGACGAGGCCGACGAGAAGCATCAGCGCATCGGCCCACGCCGGCAGCCCGCCGGGCCGGAAGAGGGCGAGCATCGCCAGCGACAGGCCCAGGGCCGTGGCGAGGGCGGAGGCGATGCGACCGGGCGGGGCGGGCTCCCCGGTGCCCCCGTCGTGCTCGCGCAGGATCCGACGCAGGAGCAGTGCCGGGAGGATGAGGACGACGGGCACGAGCAGGAAGGCCAGCCGCCAGGTGAGGTTCTCCGTGAGCCACCCGGCGATGAGGGGACCCACGAGCGCCGGCACCACCCACGACGCCGCGAGGAGCGAGAAGGCCTTCGGTCGCAGGTCCTCCGGATAGGCGCGGGCGATGAGCACGTACGCCGCCACGATGAGCGCACCGCCGCCGAGCCCCTGGACGCCGCGCGCGACGATGAGGACGCCCATGCTCGGGGCCAGCCCCGCGGCGATGGCCCCGATGCAGAAGACGATGAGGCCCGACCACATGGTGCGCCGCGGGCCGTCACGATCGCACCACGTCCCGGCGACCACCATGCCGACCAGCGAACTCGCGACGTAGGCATTGAAGGCCCAGGCGTAGACCGCGAGGCCGTCGAATTCGATGGCGACCGCCGGCATCACCGTGGCGACCGCGATGCCCTCGAAGGCGAAGAGGGTCATGGCAGCGACGACGCCGATGGTCGCCGATCGGTACTGCGGCGAGAAGAGGCTCAGGACGCGCCATCCGGTTCGCGGGGCTTGCCCGGACGCAGGCCGTTGTAAATCTCCTCGCACTCCGGGCACACCGGGAACTTCGACGGGTCCCGGCCCGGCACCCACTTCTTCCCGCACAGGGCCTTCACCGGAGTGCCGGTGACCGCGCTCTCGACGATCTTGTCCTTCTGGACGTAGTGCGCGAAGCGCTCGTGGTCGCCGTCGTCCGTGGTGGCGAGGCGCTCCTCGGTGAGGGTGTCGCCCTCGAGCGTCGGGGAGTCCAGCGGCGTCGTCATGGGGCGAGTGTAGGGGCGCTCCGCGACCGGGAGTTCGAGGGTGATGCGACGATGGCCGCGTGGATCCGAACGACACTCCGATCGTGGGTGACGTCGCCGGCGAGCCGGCCACTGGCCGCTTGCTCGTCGCGGCCCCCACTCTCGGGGAGCCCTTCCGCCACGCGGTGATCCTGGTCTTGGAGCACGACGAGTCCGGGACCCTCGGCGTCGTCCTCAATCAGCCGACATCCCTCGACGTCGGGCAGGTCCTCCCCCTCTGGCGCGACCACCTCACGGGCACGCCGATCGTCTTCCAGGGTGGCCCCGTCGCGCTCGACAGCGCCCTGGGGCTCGCCGCCGCGGAGGGCAGTGACGAGCCGCCGGGCTTCCGGAGGGTGAGTGGGCCGCTCGGCATCATCGATCTGGACACCCCTCCCGATGACCTCGTGCCCCGACTGCACGCGCTCCGCATTTTCGCGGGCTACGCCGGCTGGTCGCCGGGCCAGCTCGAGGGCGAAATCGAGGAGGGCTCCTGGGCCGTCGTCGAGGTCGCCGATCCGGTCCTGGATGCCTTCCTCTCCGATCGCGAAGGCCTCTGGGAGGCGGTCCTCGCACGCCAGGGCGGCACGCTCGCCTGGTGGGTGCACTGCCCGCAGGACCCGTCCTGCAATTAGCGGCGCACACCATCAGGGCCTTGGTCCAGTGATTGACCTCATCCGTTCGGTTGATAGAGGTCAGCCGTGTTGGCCGACCACCCCTGCGTTGCAACGCATTTACCGTGGATGCATGCCCCAGCAGCCCCTCGCCCAGGTCCCCGTCGACGCCATTTGGGATTGGCAGGAACACGGTTCCTGCCGGTCCGCTGATCCCACCCTCTTCTTCCACCCACAGAACGAGCGCGGCTCCGCGCGCCGCAATCGCGACAGGGCGGCCAAGGCCATCTGCGCCAGTTGCCCGGTGCGCATCGAGTGCGCTGACTACGCCGTCCGTGCCCGCGAGCCCTACGGCGTCTGGGGCGGCCTGACCGAGGAGGAGCGCGAGGCGATCTACGCCCGCATCGACCTCGCCGAATACCCCCGCCGACGCGGCGAGGGTGCCCGGATGGCCGCCGACGAGATCGAGGCCGCCGTCAGCCCCGTCGCTCCGCGCCTTCCGCTCCCCGTCACCGCCTGAGCCCTGCCGCTAGCCTCTACCGGTGAACCTCACCGGGCGGGACCTCCTCAAGGAGCTCGACCTCACCACGGCCGAGTTCGACGGGCTGGTCTCGCTGGCGGCCGAGCTGAAGGCGGCGCGGAAGGCCGGCCGTGAGACCCGGCGCCTTGAGGGCAAGGTCATCGCCCTCATCTTCGGCAAGACCTCCACGCGCACGCGCGTCGCCTTCGAAGTGGCGGCGTACGAGCAGGGCGCGCAGGTCACCGTCCTCGATGCCCAGTCCTCGCAGATCGGGCACAAGGAGTCGATGGCCGACACCGCCCGGGTCCTCTCCCGGATGTTCGACGCCATCGAGTACCGCGGCGACGCGCAGGAGACCGTGGAGGAGCTGGCCCGCCACGCCGACGTCCCCGTCTACAACGGCCTCACCGACACGTGGCACCCCACGCAGATGCTGGCCGATGTCCTCACGATGCGGGAGCACTCGGGCGGCGGCCCGCTTTCCTACGCCTACCTCGGCGACGCCCGCAGCAACATGGGCAATTCGCTGCTGGTGACGGGCGCGATGACAGGCGCGGATGTGCGGATCGTGGCGCCGGAGGCCCTGTGGCCCTCCCCCGAGGTACGCCGCGCCGCGGAGGCGCGCGCCGCCGAGACCGGGGCCCGGCTCACCCTGACGGAGGACCCCGCTGAGGGGGTGCCCGGCGCGCAGTTCGTGCACACCGATGTGTGGGTGTCCATGGGCGAGCCCGCCGACGTGTGGGCGCAGAGGGTGGCGCTGCTGCGCCCCTATCGCGTGGACGCGGCCACCCTGGCGCTCACGGGCCGTGCGGACGCGAAGTTCATGCACTGCCTCCCGGCGTTCCATGACGAGACAACCGTGGTGGGCAGGCACGTGGCGGAGGAGTTCGGCCTGCGCGACGGCGTCGAGGTGAGCAATGAGGTCTTCGAGTCCCCCGCCAGCATCGTCTTCGACCAGGCCGAGAACCGCATGCACACGATCAAGGCCGTGCTCGTCGCCACCCTGACCTAGCGCCACATCGTCCTAGTTCCGTGAACGGTTGGAAAGAGGCGCGAAATCCAACCAGTCAGGGAACTCAGGCGGGCAAGGGGTGTTGCTAGGCCTGCTGGAGGCGGTAGCGCAGGGCGTCGAGCTGGTCGTGGAGAGCCGAGGGCACCCGGTCGCCAAACTGCTCGAAGTACTCCTCGGTGAGGTCCGCCTCCGCGAGCCAGGACTGCGCGTTGATGGCGAAGAGCTCCGCCAGGTGCTCGGCCGAGACATCGAGACCGGTCACGTCGATCTCGCCCTCGGCCGGGATGCGGCCCACGGGAGTGTCGACCGCCTCGGCCTCGCCCTCAACGCGGCGCACGATCCACTCAAGCACGCGCGAGTTGTCGCCGAATCCGGGCCACATGTAGTGGCCGTCCTTATCCTTGCGGAACCAGTTGACCTGATAGATGCGGGGAAGCTTCTCCGGTGACGTGAACTGGCCGATCTTCAGCCAGTGCGCCCAGTAGTCGGCCATGTTGTAGCCGCAGAAGGGCAGCATGGCGAAGGGATCGCGCCGGAGAGCGCCGACGCTGCCCTCGGCCGCCGCGGTCTGCTCGGAGGAGACCGTCGAGCCGAGGAAGACGCCGTGCTCCCAGTCGAAGGACTCGGTGACGAGCGGCACGTTGGTGGCGCGACGCCCGCCGAAGAGAATCGCGTCGATCGGCACGCCCGAGGGGTCCTCCCAATTCGGCGCGATGGAGGGGCACTGCCCCGCGGGGGCCGTGAAGCGGGCATTGGGATGCGCTGATGGCCGGCCCGACTCGGGCGTCCAGTCATTGCCCTTCCAGTCGATGAGGTGGGCGGGGGGCTCCTCGGTAAGGCCTTCCCACCACACGTCGCCGTCGTCGGTGAGTGCGACGTTGGTGTAGATGCAGTTGGCGTAGAGGGTCTTCACGGCGTTGGCATTGGTATGCATGCCGGTGCCGGGTGCCACGCCGAAGAAGCCCGCCTCGGGGTTGATGGCATAGAGGCGGCCGTCGGTGCCGAAGCGCATCCAGGCGATGTCGTCGCCGACGGTCTCGACCTTCCAGCCGGGAACGGCCGGCTCCAGCATCGCGAGGTTGGTCTTGCCGCAGGCCGAGGGGAACGCCGCGGTGATGTAGCGGACGTCGCCGGACGGAGCGGTGAGCTTGAGGACGAGCATGTGCTCGGCCATCCAGCCCTCGTCGCGCGCCATCGCCGAGGCGATCCGCAGCGCGAAGCACTTCTTGCCCAGCAGCGCGTTGCCGCCGTAGCCCGAGCCGTAGGACCAGATCTCGCGCGTCTCGGGGAAGTGGACGATGTACTTGTTGTCGGCGTTGCACGGCCACGGCACGTCGGCGGCGCCGTCCTCGAGCGGCGCCCCGACCGAGTGCACGCACGGGACGAACGAGCCGTTCGCGCCCAGCACCTCCAGCGCGGCGGCGCCCATGCGGGACATGATCCGCATGTGCACGACGACGTAGGGC
>JBPCSL010000128.1:0-3056 GCA_051007175.1 Candidatus Nanopelagicales bacterium | reverse complement strand
GGGTGGCGCTCCTCGCCTACTCGGAGGCCCTCGCCACCGATGACGAGGACATCCCCTTCTGATTCCCACGCCAGGCACGAGCGAGTAGCGTGCGAGCGTGGCTGAGACTCCACGGCGCAATGACCACGCCGACTTCGTCGGCTGCCCGGAGATCGTGCGACGGCAGGCCGAGACCCTGGCGCTCTTCCGTGCCGCCGCGGGCGCGCAGGACTGGGCGAGCATTCACGACGGCCACTACGACTGGTGGATGTTCCCCATCGACCAGCCGAGCAGCCACGGCTACGCGTGGACTGTCTATCCGGATGAGATCGACGATCTCGCGGCGACGGCGGGCTTCCTCGACGACTATCTCGACGGTGCGCGCATCCTGCTGCTCTCGTGGGGTTGGGAGGTGGCGAGTCGTCGCCTCGTCGACGATCCTGCGCCTGACCAGGACTGGCAGGACTGGCCGATCAGGCTCGAGAAATGTGGCCGATCACTGTGGCTCTTCTCGCAGCAGGGGCTCGCCGCTGCCGGGGAGGCCTATGGGTCCGTGCGCGAGTACGCCACCCTCCTCATGGCCCGGGGCGTCAACATGCACTACCGCGACCGCAACGTGTGGCACTTCTTCCGCGATCACCACTAGACGTCAGCGGGCCTTTGGTGGCACCACCATCCGCGGGTTGCCGCATCCGGTGGCGAGCACGCGCAGCGCGGCCTCCTCCTGCGCGTCGACGCTGAGCCCCCAGCGGAACTTCACGCCGATCCACGAGGCGACGTAGGTGCAGCGGTAGCTCGTGCGCGGCGGCAGCCACTCGGCGGGATCCTGATCCCCCTTGGACCTGTTGCTCGAGGCCGTGACCGCGATGAGCGATCGGCTGTAGCCGAGGTCGATGGCGTACTCCTCGCGCACCGCGGCGGACCAGCGCCGCGCCCCCGAGCCCCAGGCCTCGGCGAGGGGGACCATGTGGTCGATATCGAGCTCGGATGGTGTGCGCACGGTGATGCCGTCGTATGCCGACACCCAGATCCCGGTGCCGACCGGGCAGGAGGATCCGGTCGATGGGCCCTCGCGTGCCTCATCGATGAGGACGAGGTCGCGTACGTCGCACCGATTGCCGACGTAGGCCCAGGTGGGGAAGAGCTCGCGGTCGTATCCGCTTCCGTTCTCCGGCGCGACCGTGAGGGCCCTGAGCAAGGCGAGCACGGGCTTGCGTTCGGCCTGTGCTGCGGCGACCGGGCCGGCAACCGAGAGAGCGAGGGCCGTCGCGAGTGCGGCGGCGTACCAGCGGGGTCGGCGCATGACTCCCCCTTCAGCGCGTGTGCCCGACAGGGGCGGCTCTGCCGTCCCGCCGGGCCGCTCCGACAGTAACCCCTTCGGGCGGATCGAGTCGCTGCGAGCAGACCTTCTGGACGATCTCGGCGAAGGCCTCCACGGCGGGGGCCCGCATGCCCGGCTTCGGCATCGCCAAGACGATCGACCGGCGCGGGATGGGTGGATCCGTCGGCAGCACGAGGACCTCGGGATCGCTGAGCTGGATGGCGAGCTGGGGCATGATCGCCGCGCCGAGACCGTTGCGGACCATGGCCTGCATGGCGCCGTTGTCGTTGGTGCGGAAGACGTAGCGAGGACTCACCCCGTGCGCGCGCATGCCCTCCTCGATGTGGGCCTGTGAGCTGCCCCCCTGCTCGCCGATGAGGCCGAGCCCGACGACCTCACCGAGGGAGGCTGAGGTCCGCCCAGCGAAGGTGCGTGGCAGGACGGCCCGGAAGGGGTCGGTGCCGAGCTCGATGACATCGACGCTGGGGTCGTAGACAGGTCCGGCGAGGAAGGTCACGTCGATCTCGCCGTCGCGCAGCAGGGTGAGCAGGTCCTCGTTGTCATCGCGCTCGACGGCGCGCATGAGGAGATCCGGATGCGTGGCGCGCATGCGCCCGACGATCTGCGGGACGAGCTCGACCGACACGCTCTGGAAGGTGCCGACGATGAGGCGCCCGCCCGTGCCGGCGAGGACGTCGTGCACCTCCTCGCGGGCCTGGTCGAGGCGATCGAGGATCGCGCGCGCATGGCGCAGGAGGGCCCGGCCCACGGGGGTGAGCGTCACGGCGCGGGGACCGCCGGGTCGATCGAAGACCGGGGAGCCGACGTCGGCCTCGAGGGCCGCGATCTGCTGGCTGATGGCCGCCTGGGAGTAGCCCAGGAGGTCCGCCGCACCGCGGAAGGTGCCCTCCTCGGCGACGGCCACGAGGGCCTCGAGGTGGCGGACCTCGTAGCGCGTGGGGGAGAAGGACATGGGATAAGCATAAGCAATAACTATCGACACGATGAAATTTCATCGCTTTACGTGATGATTCTTTCCTCGTACCGTGAGGGATGTCGGACCTTCCCCCCGACCCGGATGTCGGACCTTCCCCCCGACCCGAACGAAGGAGTAGCCATGACCACCACCCTCACGCGTGAGTCGCTCGAGGGCCTTGCCCACAGCGTCGCCGTGTCTGGCATCGCGGCGACCTCCCCCGAGACCCTCGAGGCACTGGCCGAGACGGCGGAGGCCGTGGGCGTATCGCCTGTCCTCGTCGAGGTCCTCGTCGACCCGGCCGAGCCGGTCGTGGCCCGCGAGCGGGCCTTCAGTCTCGTCACCTGCGCCGTCTCCGGCGTGGTGCGCGAGAGCCACGGGCTCGCTGCCTGACCCTTGGCTCGTCGCCTGACCCTTGGCTCGTCGCCTGACCCTTGGCTCGTCGCCTGGCGGCCGGCCCGTGGCCTGGCGGCTGGGGGATGTCTCCCGCCTCGAAGACGTTTTCGCCACAACGGGAGAGTTAATCGTCCGCGTAAGTCTCCCGTTCTGGCTCAACGGCGAGAGAAGTCCGCGAGAGAAGTCCCCGAGGGAAGTCCGGCGTCACCGTGGAGTTGACCACGGCGATTCCTCGCGAAGCCTCCACTGGGGATACCCGACACTGAAGGGGTGCAGCTCGACCCCGAGATCGCGGCAGCCCTCAAGGCTCCCCCCGATGTCGATCCGCGCGATGTCGAGGCGGTGCGATCCCTCTACCTGCAGTACATGTCCGATCGCGGTGGA
>JBPCSL010000127.1:0-5252 GCA_051007175.1 Candidatus Nanopelagicales bacterium | reverse complement strand
GTTCGGCGAGCGCTCCCGGGCGGCCCATGCCGCCAGCGGCGCTGTCGAGATCGTCGAAGACGATCTCGCGGGGCTGCGTCGCGACGTCGACGACGAGGTCGCGCTGTGGGATGCCGTGCGCCTCGGCGTCGGGACTGCCACGCGCGCCGCACTGGGATAACGCAGGAGGGACCGGGCATCGCCCGGTCCCTCCTGTGAGTGCGTGTTGACTACTTCTTCTTCGCAGCCTTCTTGGCCGGGGCCTTCTTGGCCGGAGCCTTCTTGGCCGGGGCCTTCTTGGCCGGGGCCTTCTTGGCCGGGGCATTCTTGGCCGGGGCCTTCTTAGCCGGGGCCTTCTTAGCCGGGGCCTTCTTGGCCGGGGCCTTCTTGGCCGGGGCCGGCTTCTTGGCACCGGACACGACCGCCTTGAACTCCGCACCGGGGCGGAACTTCGGAAGCTTGGTGGCCTTGATCTTCACGGCCTCGCCCGTCTGCGGGTTGCGACCGGTGCGAGCTGCGCGCTCCTGGCGGTGGAAGACGCCGAAGCCGGCAAGGGCGACCTTCTCGCCACGGGCGACCGCACGCTTGAGCTCCTCGAGGGCTGCCTCGACAACATTGGTGACGTCGCGCTTGCTCTGGCCGAGCTGAGTGGCGACGGAATCGATGAGATCCTGCTTGTTCACTGAGTTCCCCTCCGGAGGGATCACGGCCGGTCCCATGACCGGCACCCAGGTAACCCTAGTGCCTCGCGACCGGGATCCGCACGCTGGACAGGCCGGAGTGACGCACCCGACAATCCTTGGGCCGCAACGGTTTCCCGCCGGTTAAGAACCTGTCAGAGAACGGTCAGCGGGTGGTGGGCGCGAAGGCGGGACGCGAGGTTTCGAAGCGCGCGATGTCCGCCTCGTTCTGCAGGGTGATCCCGATGTCGTCCAGGCCCTGGAGGAGTCGCCAGCGCACATAGGGGTCCACGTCGAAGGCCGCCACCAGGTCGCCCGCCGTGATCGTCTGCGCCTCCAGGTCGACGGTCACGCGGGTCGTCGGGTCGGCCTCAATGAGCGCCCACAGTGCCTCGACGACCTCCTGGTCCACGAGCGCGGTCAGCAGGCCCGCCTTGCCGGAGTTGCCCCGGAATATGTCGGCGAAGCGGGACGAGATGACGACGGCAAAGCCGTAGTCCTGCAGCGCCCATACCGCGTGCTCGCGCGAGGACCCCGTGCCGAAGTCCGGCCCCGCGACGAGGACGGTCACGCCCTGGTACTCGGGCTGGTTGAGCACGAAGGACGGATCGTCGCGCCAGGCCTTGAAGAGGCCGTCCTCGAACCCATGACGGGTGATCCGCTTGAGGTACTCCGCGGGGATGATCTGGTCGGTGTCGACATTGCTGCGGCGCAGCGGTGCCGCGGTGCCGGTGTGGACGGTGAAGGCTTCCATGTCGCTCCTCGGTCAGGACAGGTCTGCGGGTGAGGCGAAGCGGCCGACGACTGCCGTGGCCGCGGCAACCTGCGGGGACACCAGGTGCGTGCGCCCGCCCGGGCCCTGCCGGCCCTCGAAGTTGCGATTGGACGTCGACGCGCTGCGCTCCCCCGGCGTCAGCTTGTCGGGGTTCATGGCGAGGCACATGGAGCAGCCCGCCTCGCGCCACTCGGCTCCCGCGTCGACGAAGACAGCGTCCAGTCCCTCGGACATAGCCTGCAGGCGCACCTTCACCGAGCCGGGGACGACGAGCATCCGCACGCCGTCGGCCACCTTGCGCCCCTGGAGGACGGATGCGGCTGCGCGCAGGTCCTCGATGCGCCCATTGGTGCAGGAGCCGACAAAGACCGTGTCGACGGGGATATCGCGCATGGGAGTGCCGGCCTCCAGGCCCATGTACTCCAGGGCGCGCTCAATCGAGGCCCGCTCCACCGCGTCGGAGGCGTCATCGGGTGACGGCACCGTGTCCGACAGCGGCACGCCCTGGCCGGGGTTGGTCCCCCAGGTGACGAAGGGGGCCAGCTCGGAGGCCTCGATGATGACCTCCTTGTCGAAGGTCGCATCCGGATCGGTGACGAGGGTCTTCCAGTAGGTGACCGCGGCATCCCAGTCATCGCCCGAGGGAGCGTGCTCACGGCCATGGACATAGGCGAACGTCGTCTCGTCGGGCGCGACCATGCCGGCGCGGGCACCGGCCTCGATCGACATATTGCACAGGGTCATGCGGCCTTCCATCGAGAGGCCGCGCACGCCCTCGCCGCGGTACTCGATGACGTAGCCCTGGCCGCCGCCGGTGCCGATCTGCGCGATGACGGCGAGGATGAGGTCCTTCGCGGTCACACCCTCCGGGAGCGGGCCGTTGACGGTCACGGCCATTGTCTTGAACGGCTTCAGCGGCAGGGTCTGCGTGGCGAGCACGTGCTCCACCTCGCTGGTCCCGATGCCGAAGGCGAGGGCACCGAACGCCCCGTGGGTCGAGGTGTGGGAGTCGCCGCAGACCACGGTCATGCCCGGCTGCGTGAGGCCTAGTTGGGGGCCCACGACGTGCACGATGCCCTGGTCGGCGCTGCCGAGCGGGAAGAGCGGGACGTCGAACTCGGCGCAGTTCTTGCGCAGGGCCTCGACCTGGGCCCGGGAGATGGGATCGGCGATCGGCTTGTCGATGTCGAGGGTGGGGACGTTGTGGTCCTCGGTCGCGAGGGTGAGATCGGGGCGGCGCACGGTGCGGCCCGTGTCGCGCAGGGCATCGAAGGCCTGCGGGCTGGTCACCTCGTGGATGAGATGAAGGTCGATGTAGAGGAGATCCGGCTCTCCCTCGGCACGGCGTACGACGTGCGCATCCCAGACTTTCTCGGCCAGCGTGGTGCCCATGTGCTCTCCTTCGTGCGGTGGGGAAAGGGTAGCCACGCGGGGCCGGCCCAGTCCCAGGGGCCTCATGGCGAAGGGTGGACCCCCGGAGAGGTCCACCCTTCGCACACGTAGCCCCGACGGGATTCGAACCCGCGCTACCGCCTTGAGAGGGCGGCGTGCTAGGCCGCTACACAACGGGGCCGCGCGCACGCGAACGTGCACTCGCTGGGGTACCAGGACTCGAACCTAGACTAGCGGAGCCAGAATCCGCCGGGCTGCCAATTACCCCATACCCCATGGGACCTCACGGCAGGAGCCGATCGGCCAGAGGAGTGTACCCGGGCCCCCTAGTCCAGTCGCGCAGCGGTCATGCGCCCCAGGGTCCGCTCGCGACCGAGGATGGCCATGCTCTCGAAGAGCGGCGGAGACACCCGACGGCCCGTCACGGCGATGCGCACCGCCCCGAAGGCCACCTTCGGCTTCAGCCCCAGCCCGTCGATGAGTGCAGCGCGCAGCGACGCCTCGATGGCCTCGGCCGCCCAGTCCTGCAGTCCGGTCAAGGCGTCGAGGGAGGCGGCGATGACCTGCTGCGACTGGTCGTCGCTCACGTCCTGGTCGGCATCGATCGCGAACGCCGACTCGGCGACGAAGAGGAAGCCGAGCATGCCCACCGCCTGACCGAGCGTCTCCATGCGCTCCTGGACGAGCGGCACGGCCTCCATGAGGACGGCCCACTCCTCCCCGGAGATCGGAGTCTCGACCAGGCCAGCCTGCTGGAGGAAGGGCACGATGCGCTGGGCGAGGGCCTCGGGGGTCAGCGCGCGGATCCAGTCACCGTTGATGGCCGTGCACTTCTTGAGATCGAAGCGGGCAGGGTTGGGGCTCACCCGCGCGACGTCGAAGGCCTCGGCCATCTCGGCCAACGAGAAGAACTCGCGGTCCTCCCCCATCGACCACCCGAGCAGCGCCAGGTAGTTGAGCAGCGCCTCCGGGAGGTAGCCCTCCTCGCGGTACATGAGGAGGGAGGACTCGGGATCCCGCTTCGAGAGCTTCTTATTGCCCTCGCCCATGACATAGGGAAGGTGGCCGAAGCGCGGGTTCGCGCCATCGCCGACCCCGATGGCCGCGAGCGCCTGGTACATCGCCAGCTGCCGCGGCGTCGAGGAGAGGAGGTCCTCGCCGCGCAGGACATGGGTGATGCGCATGAGGGCGTCGTCGACCGGGTTGACGAGCGTGTAGAGCGGGTCGCCGTTCGCGCGAACGATGACGTAGTCGGGCACGTGCTCGCGGCCGAAGGTCACCTCCCCGCGCACGAGGTCATCCCAGGTCCAGTCCTGGTCGGGCATGCGCAGCCGGATGGCCGCTTCCCGCCCCTCGGCGGCGAGCGCATCGTGCTGGTCGGCGGTCAGGTCGCGGCAGTGGCCGTCGTAGCCAGGCGTGCGCCCCTCCTTGCGGGCCTGCTCCCGGCGAGCCTCGAGCTCCTCCGCGGTGCAGTAGCAGGGATAGGCGAAGCCGCCCTCGACGAGCCGTCGGGCGACATCGGCGTAGATGTCCATGCGCTCGGACTGCCGGTAGGGGCCGTAGGGACCGCCGACCTCGGGGCCCTCGTCCCAGTCCAGGCCGAGCCAGCGCAGGGAGTCCAGCAGCATGCGGTACGACTCCTCGGAGTCGCGCGCGGCGTCGGTGTCCTCGATGCGGAAGACGAAGGTGCCGCCGTGATGGCGCGCGAAGGCCCAGTTGAAGAGGGCCGTGCGCACCATGCCGACGTGCGGGTTGCCCGTGGGAGACGGGCAGAAGCGCACGCGGATCGAGGAGTCGGGCATCCCCGAAGCCTACCGTCGCCCTCTCATGCCGAGAGCGCGACGACCGCGAAGAGCCGACGGCCTTCCCAGGCATAGGTGCCGGTCACGGCGTCGATACCGAGATCGGCGGAAAGTCGATCCCCGAGC
This sequence comes from Candidatus Nanopelagicales bacterium, assembly GCA_051007175.1. Taxonomy (GTDB): domain Bacteria; phylum Actinomycetota; class Actinomycetes; order S36-B12; family S36-B12; genus Mxb001. Next base: position 498 of record JBPCSL010000127.1, on the reverse strand, counting down.
ACGGCGGTCCAGGTGTCGTCGGAATCGTCGACGAGCGCGGCCTCGTCGAAGCCGATGAAGCGCTGCACGCGGGCGTGCGCGGCCTTGAAGATGCACTCCTTGGCCGCGAAGGCGAGCGTCGCACGCCCGGCATCGCACCACTGCGCGCGCTCGTCCTCCGCGAGGCATCGCCGCACCACGGCGCGCAGTGCCGGCCCGTCGAGGAGCGGAGCCATGTCGATGCCGATGCCGCAGGACACCGGCCGCGCCACTGCGCAGGCCAGGCCTTCGTGGTGGGAGATCGACCCCTCGAGGCCGTCCGGCCATGCGGGCGCCCCCTCCTCGGTGCGTCCGACAGGAGCGGCCTGACCCGTCAGGAGCCGGACCGCCTCCTCGGCCGCAAGCCGACCCGCGAGGTAGTCCGCCTGGCGCGACAGCGCGGCATCGCGAAGGGAGTCAGGCAGCCCCCGGCCGGGGACCAGCGGGAGCGCGGACTCGACCGGCACCTGCACGCCGACG
>JBPCSL010000126.1:0-7556 GCA_051007175.1 Candidatus Nanopelagicales bacterium | reverse complement strand
GACACCGCCGGGATCGCGCAGCCAGCGACGAGCGGCGATTTGGGACATGCCGAGCAGTCCGGCCGCGAGCAGTTCGGCCTCCGCATCCGACAGGCCCGTGTCCTCCGCGATGATCTTGCTGAAGACAGCCGCGCACTGCGTGTCGAGCGCTTCGACACGGTCGCGCACTGCGGGCTCATTGGTCAGATCACTTTCGAAGACGAGGCGATAGGCGCCGTCGGGGTCGTCGACGAAGGCGAAGTACGTGGCGACGGCGCTGTTCACGCGCTCCTTGTTGTCATGTGTCGCTTGCATGGACGGGGTGAGGGAGTCCAGCAGCGAGGCGATCCCGTCGTCGAGCAGCGCCAGGTACAAATCGAGCTTGCCGGGGAAGTGTTGGTAGAGGACCGGCTTGCTCACACCGGCGCGATCGGCGATGTCGTCCATCCCCGCCGTGTGGTAGCCCTGGGCGACGAACACCTCGCGAGCGGCAGCGAGGACCTGGGCGCGGCGCTCCTCGCGGGGGAGGCGGGTGGAGGATTCGCTGCCGCCGCGCGAGGGCTTGCGTGCATCCTCGGCCGCGGTCACAGAGGCATCGTAGTCGCGGCCGTGGTGAGATGGGGCCATGAGTCTCGTGCCCTCGCAGCGCTGGGACCTGCCCCACGGCCAGGTCCACGTCCGCCGTTCGGGCCGCGGAGATGCGGGCCGGCCGGCCGCGGTGCTGATCCACGGCTTGGGCGGGTCGTCGCTGAACTGGCTCGACCTCATGCCCCTGCTCGAGGACGAGGTCGACCTCGTCGCCGTCGACCTGCCGGGATTCGGGGCCTCGCCGCCGCCGCGCGACGGCGACTACTCGCCCGCGGGTCACGCGCGCACCGTGGCTGCCCTCATCGAATCCTGGCAGGAAGAGCGCGGCACGGCCGCGCCGGTGCATGTCGTCGGCAACTCCCTGGGGGGTGCGGTGTCGGTGCAGCTCGCGGGTCGCCGACCCGATCTTGTCGCCTCCCTCACCCTCATCTCGCCGGCCCTCCCGACGGTGCGCGTGGGCCGAGGCAATGTCCACCTGCCGGTGGTCGCGGTGCCGGGGCTGGGCGAATCGCTTGCCGAGCGCTATCGCGCCGTGCCGCCGGAGCAGCGCGTGCAGGCGACGATCGACGCGTGCTTTGCCGATCCGTCGAGCATCTCGCCCACCACCCGCGATGCCCTCATCGCCGAGGTGGCCGAGCGCGATCTACTGCCCTATCCGAAGGACGCCCTGCTGTCCTCGTTGCGCGGCCTTCTCGGCACGTTCCTCGATCCCTCGCCCCAGCGGCCCTGGAGCCTGGCCCGCCGCATCCGCCGCCCGGTCCTGGCCATCTACGGGGAGGGCGATGTGCTCGTCGACCCCCGGGGAGCGCGCCGTGCCGCGCGATCCTTCCCGCAGGTCGAGGTCGCGCTCCTGTCGGACTGCGGCCATGTCGCGCAGATGGAGCATCCGGAGCTGGTGGCCGAGATGTGGCGGCGGTCCTTCCTCGCCCGCAACCCCGCCACGCGCGCCGTCGCCGGCCCCTAGACTCGCCGTTGTCGCCTCCGGCGATGACGACGAGGGAGGCCCCATGGCGGCTCGAGTGGACGCGGAAACCCTGATCCGGGACGTCGAGTCCGGCGAGGTCGACACCGTGGTCGTGGCGATCACCGACATGCAGGGCCGGTTGCAGGGCAAGCGCATCCACGGCGAGCACTTCGTCCGTGAGGTCCTCGGCCACGGCACGGAGGGCTGCAACTACCTGCTCGCCGTCGACATCGACATGAACACCGTGTCCGGCTACGCCATGTCGTCATGGGACTCCGGCTACGGCGACATGGTGATGAAGCCTGACCTGTCCACCCTCCACCGGATCCCCTGGCAGGAGGGCGCGGTCGGCGTGCTGTGCGATGTGCTGTGGGAGGACGGCAGCGATGTCGTCGCCTCGCCGCGCCAGGTCCTGCGCCGGCAGCTCGCGCGGCTTGCCGACCAGGGCATGACGGCGCTGGTGGGCACCGAGCTCGAGTTCATCGTCTTTCTCGACAGCTACGAGGAAGCGTGGGAGTCGGGCTACCGCGATCTCACTCCGGCGAATCTCTACAACGTCGACTACTCCATCCTCGGCGGCGCACGGGTCGAGCCGCTGCTGCGCCGCATCCGCCTGGGCATGGCGGGCGCGGGACTGGAGGTCGAGAGCGCCAAGGGCGAGTGCAACCTCGGTCAGCACGAGATCGCCTTCAAGTACAACGAGGCGCTGGTCACCTGCGATCGCCACTCCGTCTACAAGACCGGCTCTAAGGAGATCGCCGCCCAGGAGGGCATGTCCCTCACGTTCATGGCCAAGTTCAACGAGCGCGAGGGCAACTCCTGCCACATCCACCTGTCCTTCCGCGGTCTCGACGGATCGCTCGTCATGGCCGACCACGACTCGCCGGACGGGATGAGCGACCTCGGCCGCGCGTTCATCGCGGGACAACTGGCGCACATGGAGGAGCTCACCCTCCTCTTCGCCCCGACGATCAACTCCTACAAGAGGTACGTCGAGGGCTCGTTCGCGCCGACCGCGATCAAGTGGGGGCGCGACAATCGCACTTGCGCCTTCCGCCTCGTGGGGCACGGCCCGTCGCTGCGCCTGGAGAACCGCGTCCCCGGCGGCGATGTCAATCCCTACCTCGCCGTCGCCGGGATCGTCGCCGCCGGACTCGACGGGATCGAGCGCAATCTGCCGCTCGAGTCGGCGTTCGAGGGCAATGCGTACGTCGCGGATGCCGCCCGCGTCCCGGACTCGCTGGCCAAGGCGGTGGACCTGTGGGAGGGCTCCGACTGGGTGCGGCAGACCTTCGGCGAGGAAGTCCAGGCCCACTACGCCAGGATGGGCCGCGTGGAGCTGGAATCGTTCGGTCGCGCCGTGACCGACTGGGAGAGGTACCGGGGGTTCGAGCGCCTGTGACCGCCGTCATCAGCCCCGTCACCGGGGAGTCCATCGTCGATGTGCCCGCGACGAGCCTCGAGGACACCGACCGCGCTATCGAGCGCGCGCATGCCGCCTTCGATTCCTGGCGGGCTGTGTCACCCGGGGACCGGGCCCGACTGCTGCGCCGCTTCAGCGACCTCGTCGGTGAGCACAATGAGGAGCTGGCCCGGCTCGAGGTCGCCAATGCGGGCCACACCATCGGCAACGCGCGCTGGGAGGCGGGCAACGTCCGCGACGTGCTCGCCTATTACTCCGGCGCCCCGGAGCGTCTCTTCGGCCGGCAGATCCCGGTGGCGGGCGGGGTCGACGTGACGTTCCACGAGCCCCTCGGTGTCGTCGGGGTCATCGTGCCCTGGAACTTCCCGATGCCGATCGCCGGATGGGGCTTCGCGCCCGCTCTCGCGGCGGGGTGCACCGTCGTCCTCAAGCCTGCCGAGGTCACTCCGCTCACCGCGATCCGCCTGGGCGAGCTGGCCCTGGAGGCCGGGATCCCCGAGGGCGTCTTCACGGTCATCCCCGGCCGGGGATCGGTCGTGGGCGAGCGGTTCGTCACGCATCCGCTCGTGCGCAAGGTCGTCTTCACCGGCTCCACCGAGGTGGGCGAGCGGATCATGGCCGGCTGCGCCGCGCAGATCAAGCGGCTCACGCTGGAGCTCGGCGGCAAGAGCGCCAACGTCGTCTTCGCCGATGCCGACATCGAGAAGGCGGCCGCGACCGCGCCCTACTCGGTCTTCGACAACGCCGGGCAGGATTGCTGCGCGCGCTCGCGCTTCCTGGTGCAGCGCTCGGCCTTCGACCGGTTCATGGAGCTCCTCGAGCCTGCCGTCAAGGGCGTGCGTGTCGAAGATCCCTCCTTGGATACCGCAGAGATGGGCCCGCTCATCACCGCGGCGCACCGGGAGACCGTGGCGGCCTACGTGCCCGACGACGCGCCCGTTGCCTTCCGCGGCAGCTGCCCCGACGGCCCGGGATTCTGGTACCCCCCGACCGTGCTCGCGCCGGTGTCGGCGTCGGACCGCGCGTACCGCGAGGAGATCTTCGGACCCGTGGTCGTCGTCGTGCCCTTCGAGGATGAGGCCGACGCGATCCGCATGGCTAACGACTCCGACTACGGGCTGTCGGGATCCATTTGGACCCGAGACGTCGGCCGCGCACTGCGCGTCTCGCGCGGAGTCGACGCGGGCAACCTGTCGGTCAACTCCCACTCGTCGGTGCGCTACTGGACGCCGTTCGGCGGATTCAAGCGCTCCGGCCTCGGCCGCGAGCTCGGCCCCGACGCACCGGATGCCTTCACCGAGACCAAGAACGTCTTCATCTCCACCGACTGAGAGGAATCCCATGTCCGACGCCGTCTGCCGTCGCCTGGTCGGCCGCACCGCCCTCATCACCGGAGGGGCGAGCGGCATCGGCTTCGCCTCGGCCCAGCGCCTGGCCAGCGAGGGGGCCAACGTCGTCATCGCCGACATGGACGAGAAGGCCGGCGAGGCTGCGGCCGCCCAGGTGGGGGGCACCTTCGTCAAGGTCAACGTGACGTCGCCGGAGGACAACGACCGCATGTACAAGGTGGCCGTCGACACCTATGGATCGATCGATGTCGCCTTCCACAACGCCGGCATCTCGCCGCCCGACGACGACTCCATTCTCGACACCGGGCTCGAGGCCTGGAAGCGCGTGCAGGACGTCAACCTCACCTCCGTCTATCTCGGCTGCAAGGCGGTGCTGCCCTACATGCTCGAGCAGGGGCGCGGATCCATCATCAACGTGGCGTCGTTCGTCGCGACCATGGGAGCGGCCACGTCGCAGATCTCCTACACGGCGTCGAAGGGTGGCGTGCTGTCGATGTCGCGAGAGCTCGGCGTGCAGTTCGCCCGTCAGGGCGTGCGCGTCAACGCGATCTCGCCTGGGCCGGTGAAGACGCCTCTCCTCATGGAGCTCTTCGCCAAGGACCCGGAGCGGGCAGCGCGCCGCTACGTGCACATCCCCTTCGGCCGCTTCGGCGAGCCCGAGGAGATCGCCGCGGCGGTCGCGTTCCTCGCCTCCGACGACTCGTCGTTCATCACGGCGTCGAACTTCCTGGTGGACGGTGGCATCTCCGGCGCCTACGTCACCCCGCTGTAGCGGGGCTCCGCGTCACCCCGCTGTAGCGGGGCTCCGCGTCACCCCCCGGTATCGGGGCTCCGCGTCACCCACACCAGTACGGGACACTTATCTCGTTGGCTAAGTCTCCCGTTGTGGTTCGGGGAGCAGAGGTGTCTAGCTCCGGCTGAAGGGCAGCACGTTCGTCAGCCAGGTGATGAGGCCGTTGGGGTTGCGCGACTGCGTCCACACCAGGCCGGGGCCGGTGATCTCCAGCACGATCCCCTCGCCGGACTTCAGCGACTTCATGACGCCACCGGTGGTGCGCGCCGTCATCGCGATGTAGGCGTCGTAGGCCACGACATGGCCCGAGTCGATGACGAGGCGCTCGCCGGGCTGGAGCGCGTGCATGTCGAGTGCGCCGTAGGAGGCCACGACCACTGTGCCAGCGCCCTGGAACATCGAGACGAAGCCGCCCTCGCCGCCGAAGAGATTGTTGGCACCGCCCCACTTGGTGTCCATGGTGAGGCTCTGCTCATTGGCGAGCCACGCGCCTCGGGTGACGGCGAGCGGCCTCTCGGGCGAGGACTCGATGACCGTGATGTCGCCGGGCAGGATGGCAGCGACATCGACCCACGCGCCGTCGGCGGAGCTGGTGTACGACGTCACGAAGAAGGAGTTGCCGCCGAGGGCGCTGCGGCCCAGGGACTTGAGGAAGCCGCCCTCCATCTTGGCGTCGAGGGTGACCCCATCGCTCATCGCGGCCATGGCGCCCGACTCGACCTTGACGTGCTCGCCGTTGGCGAGGGTGCAGCGGGCAAGGGCGAAGGACGGACCGTGTCGGACATCGACCTGCATGGTGCTCTCCTTTGATTGTCAGGGGCTGGCCACGTCGACGAGGGCGCGGAAGAGCGGCAACTCGGTGGCACGGCGGTCCGGGTGCTCCGGATGCCACTGGACCCCGAGGGCGAAGCGCGCGTCGGGCACCTCGCACACCTCGATGAGGCCGTCGGTCGACCAGCCGGTGGGCACCAGCGAGCCCGGGTCCGCGATGCCCTGGTGGTGCGAGGAGTTCGTGGTCAGTGACAACGACCCGTAGATGCCGGCGATGCGCGATCCCTCGGCAAAGTTCACCTCGTGCTCGGTGAAGGTGCCGGGCACCTCCCGGTGGGCCAGCCCGTAGCCCGCGTCGGGGAGATCCTGGATGAGGCGCCCGCCTGATCCCACTGCCATCACCTGCAGGCCGCGGCAGATGCCGAGCACGGGCAGGTCACGGGCGACGGCACCACGGAAGAGCAGCAGCTCGGAGGCATCGCGCGCGACGCGGGGGACGTCGACGGTGGGATGCGGCTCCGCGCCGTAGTTCGCGGGGCCGATGTCGGCGCCCCCGATGAGGATGAGCCCGTCGATACGGTCGAGCACCTCGTCGTCCTCGGTGTCGGGAGGCAGGAGGACCGGGCGGCCGCCGGCCTCGCGGACGGCATCGACATACCACTCGTGCAGAAGGGCGGCCGGGACCTCCCAGGCCCCCCAGCGGGCGGGCTCGACGTACGTCGACAGGCCGATGACGGGGCGGCTCATGTGGCCAGTCTGGCGCACTCACCCGCGTTGAGTGGCGACTTGTGGCGTCCCAACGGCGTCCCAACGCCTCGAAATCGCGGCACAACCCGCCACTCAACGAATCGCGGCGCGATCTGCTACTCAACGGGAGGACCCGGATGTGCGGCACGGAGACTCGGAGGTCATCATGGAAGGCCAGCCCGTCGCCCGAGGAGTCCCGATGTCCCTGCCGCCGCTGGTCGATCCTGCCGAGGACCTGACCTCCGACGAGGTCCGCCGCTACAGCCGCCACCTCATCATCCCCGACGTGGGCATGGCAGGGCAGAAGCGGCTGAAGAATGCCCGGGTGCTCTGCGTGGGCGCGGGCGGCCTGGGCAGTCCGACGCTCATGTACCTGGCGGCGGCGGGCGTGGGCACGCTGGGGATCGTGGAGTTCGACACGGTCGACGAGTCCAACCTCCAGCGCCAGATCATTCACGGCCAAAGCGACGTCGGCCGGTCCAAGGCCGAGAGCGCTCGTGACTCGGTCAAGGAGATCAACCCCTACGTCAACGTCATCCTGCACGAGGAGCGACTCGACTCCAGCAATGTCATGTCGCTCTTCTCGCAGTACGACCTCATCGTCGACGGCACCGACAACTTCGCCACGCGCTACCTCGTCAACGATGCCTGCGTGCTGCTCGGCAAGCCGTACGTCTGGGGCTCCATCTACCGCTTTGACGGGCAGGCCAGTGTCTTCTGGTCCGAGCACGGTCCGTGCTACCGCTGCCTCTATCCCGAGCCCCCGCCGCCCGGCATGGTGCCGTCCTGCGCGGAGGGCGGCGTGCTCGGCGTGCTCTGCGCGACCATCGGCTCGATCCAGGTGACCGAGGCGATCAAGCTCCTCACCGGGATCGGCGATCCCATGGTCGGCCGTCTCAAGGTGTACGACGCCCTGGAGATGGAGTTCCGCGAGGTCCGCAT